>JAIOPG010000002.1:300000-600000 GCA_021414025.1 Planctomycetota bacterium
GCCCGCTCGAGACGGTGCTGGCGGTGGGCAGCACCTTCCGCATCCCGGGATTGCGCAAGTTCCTCGGCCAGCAGCTCAACGTGGACATCAAGCGCATGGATGAATTCAAGCGCATCCGCGTCGAGGGCCGCGAAGCCGCCGATTTTGCGGCCAATTCAGTGAATTTCGTCACCGCCTACGGGCTCGCGCTCCAGGGCATCGGCCTGAGCCGCATCAGCGTCAACCTGGCCCCGATCCGCGGGCTGCGGGAGAAGGTCTGGGCGGCCAAGAGCAAGTGGTTCATCGCCGCGGTCAGCATTGCAGTGATCGGTTCGGCGGCGATGTACGTGGCGCCGACCCTTGACCGGCAGTTCCTGGACTCCGGAGATGTCTCTAAGGTGTCTCTGGTCATCCAGAAAGGTGAGCAGCTGCAGAACCAATTGAAGGCGGCAAACTCCGCCGGCGAAGTCGGTTCGACCGCGCTGAACATGGAGCGGCTCCTCAACGACCGGAAGATCTGGCCCTGCATCGTCAACGACGCGGTGGAGGCCACCCTCTCTGCGAACCCCACCGACGAGGTGACTCTGACCGACGCCGCCAAGATCGCAGCGATCCCCGCGAGCGAGCGCAAGCGCATCGTGCTTGAGCATCTCTCCGGCGAGTACAAGTTCGACGAGGCCGGCAACAAGCGGTCCATCCAGGTCACGATGGACATCGAGTTTGCCAACGACGGGAAGAAGACCTTCCTCAAGGACTCCGTTCAGAAATGGCTCCGGGACAATTCGGACCGGGGCGACAAGGTTCCCTACGTCATCATTCCGGATTCCATCGCGATCAAGGGAGAGTTGACCTCCGTCAAGATGGCCGGCGGCGACAAGGCCCCCGATGCAAAGGACAATCACGGCACGGATGCACCCGACACCGATGTCGTCGGCGACGCTTCGACGGGCACAACCACTTCAGCGTCGGGCACCACCTCGAGCCAGGGCTCATCCTCCAGCGGTTCCGGCGCGACCGGGCGGCGCAAGAACCTCGGCGACACGGTGACGACCAGCAGCGGCAACCTCAAGACCAAGGGCGGCGGCGCCGGCATGATGGGAAGTCCGAAGGCTCCATCGGCGGATCCGACAACCACCCCCGAGGCCGACCCCGAAGCTGCCACCAATGAACCCTTGGAAACCGCATCGGCCAGCAACGCCGACTTGGACAAGCTGGCGCCGATTCCCAACGAACCCTCGGTGTACGGCCCTGGCATGACCGTTTACCACGGATCCATCGTCTTCACGGTTGAGATCAAGGATGGCGCCGCCAAGAAAGGCGACGGATCCGAGGTTCCCGCAAAGAAGCCTGAAGGACAGCCCGCCCCATGAATATGCCCAAGATGGACCTCGCGGCGCTGAAGAACATCGACTTCTCCAAGGTGGTCGCCATGGCCAAGCGCCGCGGCGTTCTGATTGCCTCCGCGCTGCTGATCATCGTGGTACCGGTGGGGGCCTGGTGGTTCCGCGCCGGCATCAAGGATTCCATTCAGGAGACCATGTCGAAGCGCGGCAAGGAATTCGAGAAACTTCTCGCCCTGGAAAAAGCCTCTGTCACTGTGCGCAGCCCGGTGGGGGAGCCGCGGACGGAGACCGTCAGCTTGAATCCGACCCTGATCGAGGCCCTGAAGGCGCGGAATGAATCGCTTGAGGGCGAGGTGAAGGGGGTCTACCTCGAGGCCCTGGAATACAACCGGAAGAATCGCGACATCGTCAAGACCGACCGGGTCGTCTTCCCCAAGCCCGATCCCAAGGACGAGCAGCTGATCGACGAGATCTTTTTCCCGGCCATTGGACCGGCCTACCAGACCCTGTTGAAGGAGTACCGGACGGGGCAGCCGCCCGCCTCCGCGGATGTGCTCGAAGCAGTGCAGCGCCGCGAGTCGGCCTTCATCCAGACGACCCTCAAGAAGAAGAACCGCGCCGAGGTGACTGATGCCAAGGAGCTTGCGGACCTGAACGCGGAGTTGCTCAAGGCGCGAATCGCCGTGCTGGGCGAGCGGGCCCGCGAGACTTCGGTGTATCTCGATCCCGGTGCAGTCCGGCTGCCGCCCTCAAAGGGAGCAATTTCAGTCGACGCCTGCTTCATGTGGCAGTGGGACCTCTGGGTGATGGACGACATCTTCCGCGCGGTCGCCCGAGCCAACGCCGGCGTGAAAGATGGCGTGATTTCCGCGCCCGTGAAGCGGATCATCAGCATTCGAATCGACCCCATCGCGATCGCCGGCGCCGCCAACGCCGCGGGCGGCGAGGCCGCGGCTCCCGCCGAGGGCGCGGCGACCGTCGATGCCGCGGGTGAGCCCATCGCTCCGGCGACGGAAATCACCCGCGATTACAAGATCTCCTTCACGGGGCTCAAGACCTGCCAGCTCTACGACATTCGGAATGTGCGCCTGAGACTCATCGTGGCGACCACGGACCTGCCCAAGGTCCTGGACGCCTTCGCGAGGGAAAATTTCATGACCGTGACGCAATTGAAGCTCGTCCCGGCGAACACATTTGAAGCGGCGCGCCTGGGCTACATTTACGGCACCGAGCCCTGCAGTGAAGTCTCGATGACCCTGCAGACGGTCTGGCTCCGGGACTGGACCACGGTGTCCATGCCCGCCGGCGTGAAGAAGGTGCTGGGGACGCGCGGCATCGAGAAGCCCGCGACGGACGCCACCGAACCCGCGGCCACGGATGGCAAACCCCCGGCCGAGGCACCGAAATCATGAAAGGCATTTCCTTCGTCGAAAAGCACTTTGAAAAAGCCGCCGCGCTGCTGGTGACGGTTTTGATGTGCTCCTACTTGGTTTGGGATTTCATGGACCCCAGCGCGGTCAAGATGGGTCCAAACGCCGCCGTGACTCCGGTCCAGGTCAACCAACTTCTCTCCAAGCAGGCCGAGAGCCTCGACAAGAAGCAAAAATCATCGGAGATCGGTCTGCAGTTCGACGCCTTCGAGGCCGGCACCGCGAAAAAATCCTACGCGGCACAGTTGCAGTTGGGCGTTTCGCCCGTCCCCAAGCTTCGCAAGAACGCCCCAAGCTTGGCTGCGGCCATGACGCCCGAGGAGCGCCTCGGGGACAACTGGTATTTCGAGCCGCAGTTCGGCGCGGCGACCATGCTCAATCCCATCGCCTGGTATGGCGACGCACTCGAGCCCGACGCGGTCTCCAAGAACGAGCCGCTCAAGAAATTCCTCGCCTCGCAGCCCGACCCCGGAAGCCTGGACGTGATCTGGACGCGGCCCACGGCGCGCGTGGACCTGAAGGCCATCCGAAGCGAACTGGCGAGGGAGGACAAATCCGCCAGCCCGCCACGCCTCGCCGCGCCCCCGACTTGGCGCAACAACGCCGTCTATTTCATCGATGTCGTGTTCGAGCGGCAGGAGCAGAAGTTGGACGGATCCTGGGCGAGCCCGGTTGTCGTCCCGACCATGTTCGGACGGCAAACCTTCCGTGATCAGAAGGATCTGAGTCCCAATGCCATCTTTCTCAGCATGCGCGGCGAGAAGTCCATCGAAAACGAGATCCGCCAGCCCGATTTCTATCCCACACTGCACAACAGCAGCAAGAGCGATGCCCAGCAGAAGCCCACGAGCGGTCCGACTCCGGCTCCCACCGCCGACAAGAAAAAGGTGCAGGAGCTCGAGAAGTTGAAGGAGGAGCTCATCACGCTCGAGAAGGATCTGCAGGCGGCGGGTGGCGAGTGGGACGACGACATTGCCCGCAAGGAAGCCGAAACCAAGAAGAAAGAGAAGCAGAGTGCAGGCGGCGATTCAGGCGGGGGCGGTGGAGGCGGAGCGGGCGGCGGCCTCAAGGGCGGCGCCGGCGCCGCCGGACCGCCGACCGGTGACGCCGGAGGCGCGGGCAAGGACAAGAGCAAGCGAAAGGTCTTGACCGAGAAAACCAGAAACCTCCGCAAGAAGGTCAAGCGACTGGAAACGGAACTGGGCATCGACAGCACGAAACCGGTCGAGTCCGGCGCCGAAAAGCCGGTTGAGAGGCCTGCGACACAGGCGGATCTCGATTTCATCGATGTCTGGACGCACGACCTGACCGCGACGCTGGGCAAAACCTATCGCTACCGATGCCGCGTTGAAATCTACAACCCCTTCTTCGGCAAGAAGCGACAGCTGGTGGAGCAGCAGAAGAAACTCTCCGACAACGTGACGATCCCGACGAAATTCAGCGAATGGTCCGCCCCGGTGCGCGTGCCGATGAAGGCCATGTATTTCGCGGACGGGGGAGTCATCGGCGAGCCCAGCGCGCCAAGTGTGCGGCAGATCGCCTCGTTCAGCGTGTATGTGCTCAAGAACGGGCTCTGGCAGTCGATGGATCCCAAGCAATCCTTCGAGCCTGGCCAGCCTCTCATCTTCCACGTCAAGGACCGGTCGGATGGCGATTCCAGCGACGGCCCGGGCAGGGAGATCGACTCGGGCTGGTTCATCGTGGACATCGTCGACGATCCCAACGCCTCCCCCGAAAAGCAGCGGCCTACGCTTCCTGCAGTCGTGCTCAGCCGGCGCGATGGTTCCGGCCAATTCGAGATCCGCTATCCGACCCGCGAAAAGCTGGACGCCGACCAACTCACGCTCAAGGGGCTGGTGGAAGACGGCAAAACCGCCAAGCCCGTGGCCAAATCCTCAGGCCAGGCCGGCGGCGAGTAATAGCCCGGTTCTCCCTGCTTTTCCCCGCCTTTGGGTGGGTTGACAGCCTTTGAAACATCACTACAATCGTCGGTCTTCCCCAAAGGCTCCGGCCCTCGTGGAAGCGATGAAAATCGGCTGTTTTATAAGTGAATGAGACAATGGTTTGAGTGTTCGCGTGACGCGGCTTGTGCCGCTGGTCTTCGAGGGCCACTGAGGTCACGACGAATACAGATAGACACAATCTTGCGTCTTTTGCTTGAGTTTTTCAAAGTCGAAGACGCATTGATTAGTTGCAAGCACCGAGAATTCGAGAATGTCTGAGATGCTGCTCGCGTTGATGAATGAACTTGTTCATTCAAAGATGCGGGTTGCCGGTCCAACAAGCAAAAGGGGCCGGCATGGTGGTCGACCAGAAAACAGTCGCGAGAAGCAATTCAACCGACGGTCTCCGGTCGACATGGCCAAGCGTGAAAGGGCACATGGTGGATGTCTTGGCGTTAAGAGGCGATGAAGGACGTTGGAACCTGCGATAAGCCTAGAGGAGCTGGTAACCGAGCTTTGATCCTAGGATCTCCGAATGGGGCAACCCGGCCGCAAGGCCATTCTGTCCTGAATGTATAGGGACAGTAAAGCGAACCCAGCGAACTGAAACATCTCAGTAGCTGGAGGAAAGGAAAGCAACCGCGACTCCGCAAGTAGCGCCGAGCGAAAGTGGACGAACCAGTATCGTGTTGAGTGATCTGGAAAGATCAGCCACAGAAGGTGACAGCCCTGTAGGCACGTACCTGGGAAATGGCTTCAAGTAGAGTCAGGCTCGAGAAACCTGGCTTGAACATGGGGGGACCACCCTCCAAGCCTGAGTACTCCTTAACGACCGATAGTGAACCAGTAAGGCGACTGAACGATGAAAAGTACCCCGATAAGGGGAGTTAAAAGTACCTGAAACCATGTGCTTACACAGCGGTCACGGTCCGCAAGGATTGTGGCGTGCCTTTTGCATAATGATCTGGCGAGTTATTTTTTACGGCAAGGCTAAGCTGTTACGCAGCGGAGCCGAAGGGAAACCGAGTCTGACAAGGGCGATTAGTCGTAGGAGATAGGCGCGAAACCGGTTGATCTACCCATGGGCAGGTTGAAGGTGGGGTAAAACCCGCTGGAGGACCGAAGCCGTGAACGTTGAAAAGTTCTGGCATGACCTGTGGGGAGGGCTTACAGTGCAATCATAACCGGAGATATCTCGTTCTCCCCGAAATAGTTTTGGGACTAGCCTCGAGGGCCACCTCATGGGGGTAGAGCTACTGAATGGACTTTGGGGGCCTACCCGGCTACCCGGTCCAATCAAACTCCGAATACCATGAGCTTTTGCCTCGGGAGTAAGTCCGCGAGCGATAATGTTCGCGGTCAAAAGGGAAACAACCCAGACCATCGGATAAGGTCCCTAATCAAATCTAAGTTCTTAAGGTAGTCAGATTGCTGTGACAGCTAGGATGTTGGCTTAGAAGCAGCCACCATTTAAAAAGTGCGTAACAGCTTACTAGTCGAGGAATCTGGCGCCGATAATTATCGGGAATCAAGATTTGTACCGAATCCGTGGCGACAATTTATTGTCGGGTAGGGGAGCGTCGCTATTTAGCTGTGAAGGTGTTCCGCGAGGGACGCTGGAGCAATAGCAAGTGAATATGCCAGATTGAGTAACGATAAAGGGAGTGAGAATCTCCCTCGCCGAAAGCCCAAGGTTTCCTGGGGTAGGTAATTCCGCCCAGGGTTAGGCGACACCTAAGGCAAGGCTGAAAAGCGTAGTCGATGGACAGCAGGTCAATATTCCTGCCCTTGTACGTGAGGTTCGAAGCTGACGTGACGGATCTGAAAGCTCGCACGGCACTGTGAAGTGTGCAGGCCCTTGTGGCCAATGTGGGGTGGACAGGTTCCAAGAAAAAACGCACAGCTACAAGCGTATGAGTCGTACCAAAACTGACACAGGTGGGCGTGGCGAATAGCCTCAGGCGCTCGAGAAAACGGTCGTGAAGGAACTAGGCAAATTGACCCCGTAAGTTCGCGATAAGGGGGCCCTCCTCGCAAGAGAGGGCGCAGAGAAAAGGCTCTGGGAACTGTTTATCAAAAACACAGCACTGTGCGAACTCGCAAGAGGACGTATACAGTGTGACGCTTGCCCGGTGCCGGAACGTCAAAGGAGCTGGTTAGCAGCAATGCGAAGCTAGCGACTGAAGCGCCGGTAAACGGCGGCCGTAACTATGACGGTCCTAAGGTAGCGAAGTTCCTTGTCGGGTAAGTTCCGACGCGCATGAATAGCGTAATCACTGGAGCACTGTCTCCACGACCGACTCGGTGAAATAGTAGTGGCGGTGAAGATGCCGCCTACCTGCAGCAAGACGGAAAGACCCCGTGGACCTTTACTGTACGCTTGCAGTGGTCATGGATTTGTTCTGCGTAGAATAGGTGGGAGCCTTTGAAGCCAAACTCTCGGGTTCGGCTGAGGCATTAGTGAAATACCACTCTGAATGAATTCGTGGCCTAACCCCGACTCCCGTGAATCCGGGCGGGGAACACTGCATGCCGGGCAGTTTGACTGGGGCGGTCTCCTCCAAAAGTGTAACGGAGGAGTGCAAAGGTTGGCTCAGCGCGGTTGGCAACCGCGCCTAGAGTGCAAAGGCACAAGCCAGCTTTAGTGCGAGCGAAACAGCGCAAGCACTCACGAAAGTGGGCCTTAGTGATCCGGCGATTCCGTGTGGAAGGGTCGTCGCTCAACGGATAAAAGGTACCCCGGGGATAACAGGCTGATCGCTCCCGAGCGTCCATAGCGGCGGAGCGGTTTGGCACCTCGATGTCGGCTCTTCGCATCCTGGGGCTGAAGGCGGTCCCAAGGGTTGGGCTGTTCGCCCATTAAAGCGGAACGCGAGCTGGGTTCAGACCGGCGTGAGCCAGGTCGGTCCCTATCTGCTGTAGGCGCAGGAATGTTGAGAGGAGACTTCCCTAGTACGAGAGGATTGGGAAGGACGTACCCCTGGTGTGCCAGCTGGACCACTCGGTCCATCGCTGGGTAGCTAAGTGCGGCAGGGATAATCGCTGAAAGCATCTAAGCGAGAAGCCCCCCTCAAGATAAACATTCCATGTCGCAAGACGAAAGACCCCTTGTAGACCACAAGGTTGATCGGCCGCACGTGTAATCGGAGAAATCCGTTCAGCGAAGCGGTACGAACGGTCGATCGTTTGGCCATGTCGACCGGATCCCGTCGTTGTTTCGAGATCGAAAGATCTCGTTGCAACCGGATCCTATGCATCAAAGACATCTCGTTGGGATTCGATCCCAGCCGGTGCTTCAACAAAAGTCTGTGTCAAACCATTGTCCTTCATTCGCGGGTGAAAGCCCTCGAATGAATTTGTCGGTGACCTTACGTAGGGGGTAACACCTGATCCCATCCCGAACTCAGAAGTGAAGACCCTGCGGCCAATGATACTGCTCTGCGGGAAAGTAGGTGATCGCCGACTTTACGAGCCCTGACGGGTCAAACCGTCAGGGCTCTCTTTATTTTTGGAGCGGTGGGTGCCGGAAAATTCGAATTCCGCCGTGAAATCCGCTCCAGTTTCAGCGGGATGGTTTATAGTATTTGCAGTCGTTGCGACGCTCGGGATGCGGTGAAACGGAGTCGTAGAGCGTTGTTCGATCGAGGGCTTGCCATGGCGATGTTCAAAATCTATGTCGGCAATCTGGACTACAAGGTCACGGTCGAGGATCTCCGTCCCATGTTCGAGCCATTCGGCGACTTGGATGAGATCACGATCGCCGTCGACGCGGAGGGCAAGAGCCGGGGTTTCGCCATTGTGCTCTTTAAGGACAAATTGAAGGGGCAGCTGGCCATCGAGACCCTGACCGACCGAAAAATTCTCGGGCGCCCGATTTTCATCAACGAAGCCCTCAAGAAGGGAAAGAAGCTGTCGCCCGAAGCGAAGGAGAAGCCGGTTCGCCAGGGGCCGTTTGGGCCGAAATTTCGCGGAGACGGTTCGAGGCCGATGGGGGGCCCGCGCACCACGGCCACGCCGCGCCTGGGTGGAAGCGGCGGAAGCCGGCCGTCGTCCAGCCGCAATCCGCGTCGCGTCAGCGGTTCCTCGGGCGGACCTGGTTTTCGCGGCGCGCCGGAGGGCAAGCCGCCCATGGGTGCTGCAGGAAGTTTCCCAAGCGGAAATGTCCGGCCGCCTCGTCCCGCGGCTCGCCCCGGAGGGACCGGAACTCCGGGCAGTTTCCCCGGAAATGCGCCGCAAGTGCCGCCGCTGCCAAGGGATCCAAACCCGCCCAAGGGCGAAAAAGCCCCCTGATCCGAGCGGGACTCGAATAAAATAAAATAAAGGGGGGAAAGCCTTGATTTTCTGCTATGCTGATGCCACTAACTTTGGATCAGGTTCGAGACTGGTGTTCAGTTCCGTTCTTGACTCACGCTATCGGCCGCGACGGTCGTTTACTTAGGACGGTTGAACATGTTTCGGATCTATGTCGGTAACTTAAATTTTCGTACCACGGATGAGATTTTGCGAGCTGCTTTCGAAGCCCACGGCGAGGTGCAGGAAGTGTACATCGGGACCGATCGGGAAACCGGTCGCTCACGCGGCTTTGGTTTCGTGACCATGACGGACAAGGCCGCCGGTGAGGCGGCCATTGCCGCCATCAACGGATCGCAGGTCGATGGCCGCGCGATTGTCGTCAATGAGGCCCAGCCTCGTCCTCCGCGCACTGAGCGTGGCGGCGGCGGTGGCGGCTACAGCGGCGGCGGCGGTGGCGGCGGAGGTTTCCGCGGCGGCCGTGGCGGCAGTGGTGGTGGCGGCGGCTACGGCCGCGGTTCCCGCGACTAAGCCAAGTCTTTCCAATTGAACAAATGCGTCCGCCCCAGTGTGGGGCGGACGCTTTTCTTTTTGGACGGCACCGTCACGCCCGCGATGGTGATGACACTTCGTTTCGGTGTACGGTCCGGCGTTCCGTCGCGTGCAAATTCCTGCCGTTCCTTGCCTTGCATGCGCCGAGTGTGGCTTGAGTGTGGTTCCACTATTATTCACGTGTGCCCTTTCTCGAGGTCAAAGGCGGTCCAAAGCCCAGGCGCATCGAACTCGACGGTTCGAGCGTCACTTTTGGCAGGCTTGCCGACAATGTGGTCGCCGTCGATGATTCGGCGCTCTCCCGCAAGCATTGCGTGATCGAGTGCGTGGAGGGCGTCTGGCAGGTCCGCGACTTGGAGAGCCGCAACGGAACCCGGGTCAACGGGGGCAAGATCGCAACGCGCCGACTGCGGAACCTGGATGTGATCCGGATCGGCAAGCTGGAGATTCGCTTCGTCTCCCCGGATGAATCGCTGCTCAAGGCGGGGCCGCAGGAGCCGGAAACCGAGGACGAAACCACTTCCCAGCCCGAGGCGGGACCGGGGCCAGCGGGACTTGAGTCGCTGCCGTCCATTCCGCTGGAGCGGGAGGCGGGCGTGCGGCGCGACCGGCCCAAGCAGAAGGTGGCGCTGCCCGGCCTCAACCAAGGGAAGCCCGCCGCGCCTGCGCCCATTGCCAACACCATCGACATCGACCTCAACGCGGTGGTCGGCGCGGGATCGCTCGGCAACGACCCGGAATCGCGGCTGCGGAAAATCTGCGACGAGGCGATGGAGAAGCCCTTCGAGGCCTCCGACATCTCGCTGGTGGACATGCGCGGACAGATCGTGCACCAGGCGGCCGGGATGGGCGGCGAGGACGACGACGACGCCAGCGAAAGCATCCGCGTCTTTCGCCTCGTGCTGCTGACGGCCTTCCGCAGCCGCGCCAGCGACGTGCACGTCGAGCCGCGCATGGACCGCGCCACCATCCGCTTGCGCGTGGATGGACTCATGGTGCTGGCCGCCGAGATTCCGCTGGACCTGTTGCGCCGGCTGCTGGGCATGGTGAAGATCCTCTGTCAAATCGACACCAGCCAGAAGTCGCAGGTGCAGGACGGCCACTTCAGCACGATGACCAAGGGACGACGCGTGGATTTCCGCGTGAGCCTGACCCCGGCGATCCACGGACAAAAGCTGGTGCTGCGCGTGCTGGACACCGCCAACAGCCCCACCCGGCTGCACGAACTGGGCGTCCTGCCCTGGATGTATGAAAAACTTCGCACCATGGCCAACCGCGACTCGGGCATGGTGCTGGCCTGTGGCCCGACCGGCAGCGGCAAGACCACCACGCTCTACTCCTGCCTGCGCGAGATCGACGTGGAGACCCGCAACGCCATCACCATCGAGGATCCCGTCGAGTACTACCTGGAGGGATGCACGCAGATCCCCATCGACCACAAGCAGGGGAACACCTTCGCCAACATCCTGCGCAGCGTGCTGCGCCAGGATCCCGACGTGATCTTCGTCGGCGAGATCCGCGACATTGAGACGGCGCAGGTGGCGATGCAGGCGGCGATGACCGGCCACCTGGTCTACTCCACCGTGCATTCGCGCGATTCGATGGGGGCCATCTTCCGACTGTTGGATCTGGGCGTGGAGTCCTACCTGGTCGCCAATGCCATCAACCTGATCGTCGCCCAGCGGCTCTGCCGCTCGCTCTGCCTGAAATGCCGCAAGGCGGTTCGACCTACGCCTTCGCAGTTGCTGAAGATGGGGCGTGCGGGCGAGGGCATGCCGAGCATCTTCTCGCCGGTGGGATGCGGCGCCTGCCTGGGGACCGGCTACCGCGGCCGCCGCGCCCTCCTGGAGCTGCTGGAATTTTCCGAGGGCATCCGCGACGTGGTGCTGAAGCGCCCGACGATCGCGGACCTTCGGACGGTGCTGGCGCAGGGACACTACATCACGCTGCAGAACTTCGGTTTTCAGCTGGTGGCGCAGGGCGTGACCAGCTACGAAGAAGTCGAGCGCGTGGCCGGGGGCGATTGAGTGGAGGATCCGTTCGCTCTGCTGGGACTGCCCAGGTCATGGCGGCTTTCCGTGGAGGAGATCCGCGCCGCCCAGCGCCGATGCTCCATTGCCGCGCATCCCGACCGGCAGCCCGACGCGGTGCGGCGGCGCTCCGCGGTCGAGGAGGCCTCGCGGATCAACGCGGCAGCGGGCGACCTGCTGGATTCCCTGTCGCGGGGAAGGGCGATCCTTGAGCTGCTCGCCCCGAATCCGCGGCCGACGGAGCCGCGGCAGGACCCGGCGTTCCTGATGCGGATCATGGAGCTGCGCGAGTCGGTCGACGCGGCCGGGCGCGACGGCGCAGAGCGGCGAAAGATTGCCGAGGAAGTGCGCCGCGATCTGGCACATGTTGAAACTGAGACAGACACGGCCATGGCCGCCCTGATCGCGCGGCCGGACGCTGCGTCCTGGACCGCGGCCTGCGACGCGCTGAACCGACTCCGTGCTCTGCGCCGGGCGGGCGACGAGTGCCTTCCATGACCATCGGCCCGATTGAAGTCATGCTGCTGCTGGCGCTGATTCCCCTGGTCGCCACCAGCGCGTTCGCCTCCTGCTCGGAAACGGTGCTCTTCGGCTTGCGCCAGTCGGACCGTGAGCGCCTCCGTCGCGAGCGACCGGCGACCGCGCGGCGCGTGGATGAGTTGCTGCGCGAGCCGCGCGGGCTTTTGGTGACGGTCCTCTTCGTCAACATGGGGGCGAACACGCTCTTCTTCGTGGTTTCCAGCGGCATCATCCTGATGCTCGAGATGAAGCCGCTCTCCGAGCTGGCCTTCGCGCTGCTCTCGCTGGTGGTGCTGGTCATCGCCGGCGAGACCCTGCCCAAGCTGGTGGGCAATGTGGCGCGCCTGACGCTGGCCGGAGTGGTGGCACCGCCGCTGCTGCTGGTGCACCAGGTGGTCGGCCCGATCCGCCGCATTCTCGACCGCGGCGTGGTGGCGCCGCTTTCCCGGCTGGCCGGAGTGGCACCAGAGAGCGGGGTCTCCATGGCCGACGTGCAGGAGCTGGTGGGGCAGGGCTCGAAGTCCGGCGTGCTGCGCAGCGAGGAAGCTGGAACCCTGAAGCGGGTGATCCGGTTGCAGGAGCGCCGGGTCCGCGATCTCATGACGGCGCGGGTCTTCGTCTCGTCGATCCGCATCGACGCCGGCTACCGCGAGGTGTTCCAGGCCGTGAAGGCGTCGCGGCGCAGCCGGCTCATCGCCGTTGATCCCGATCTCGATCACATCGCGGGCTTCGTGGACGCCCGGAGCTACCTGCTCGATCCCCGCGGCGAACAGACGCCGCTGAGTGCGCACATCCGTCGGATCGGCTTCGTTCCCGAGCTGGCCACGGTCGGTCAGCTGCTGGAATGGTTTCAGCGCGAGGGTGAGCGCACCGCCGTGGTCGTGGACGAATTCGGCGGCACCGCCGGAGTGGTGAGCCTGCGCGACGCGGTGGGGGAGATTTCGGGGGAGGTGTCCAGCGAGTGGGCCGGCGAGCCGGCGGCCACGCAGGTCGGCCCGGGCTGGTGGCGCATGCCCGGCGACACGGACCTAGCCCACGCCGCGGACCGCTTTCACCTGCCCAAGCCGGAGTCGGAATCCACCACGCTGGGCGGCTTCATCATGGAACATCTGAACCGGCTGCCGAAGGCCAACGACGTGCTCATGTTTGACGGACTCGAGATCGTCGTTGAGAGCATGGAGAAGAATCGGGTGCTGTGGGTCTGGGTTCGGCGCGCGCCGGATCGCCGCCCGGAGCCCGCTCCATGAACGGTTCCTTGTGGATTCTGGACGCGGGCCTGCTGCTGGCGGCGCTGGGGCTGTCGGCGATGTTCGCCGGCATCGAGACCGGCATCTACACCCTCAATCGCGTCCGCCTGGCGCTTGAGGTCGGGCGCGCTCGCCTCGCGGCCATGCGGCTGCTTGAGGAGATCCGCTTTCCAAACCGGCTGCTGGCGACGCTGCTGATCGGCAACGCCTGCGCCCACGACCTCGGGTCGATGGCCATCGCGCACATGCTCGAAGTCATGGGCATCTCGCCGCTGGCCGGCATCGCCATCAACGCGTGCATCCTCCTGCCGCTGATCTTTGTGTTCGGTGAAACGCTGCCCAAAGAATTGTTTCGCGTGCACACGGACCGCTGGACCTACTCCTGCGTCGGATTTCTTCGCGTCTTCCGCGTCCTGTTCTCCGTGATCGGCCTGGTACCGCTGATCACCTGGCTGGGATCGCTGATCGTGCACCGTGCCGGCCTCGGCGGCAGCGTCACGCTCGATGCACGACAGAGGTTTCTGGAGCTCTTTCGCGAAAGTTCGGATGCCATCGGCGAACGGCAGGTCGCCATGGCGGACCGGGTCATGCAACTGGGCGGCCTGACGCTGTCCGACGTCATGACGCCGTGGAAGGAGGCCGCGGTGCTGCACGAAGCCGCCACGCCGGCGGAGACCCGGGCGCTGCTGCGCAACTCCAAGCACTCGACCTACCCGCTGGTGGACCGGAGCAACCGCTGCGTCGGGGTCATTTCCGCGATGGATGTTCTGGTGACGCCGGAGAAATCGCCGCATGAATTGATGCGCACCGCGATCGAACTTCCGCGCAGCGCGAAGGTCTCCGAGGCGATCCGGGCGCTGCAGGAAAGGGGCGGCACCCTGGTGGTGGTCCGCGACGGCGAGCGAGCGGCGGGGGTCGCCAGCCTGCGGGACATGCTCGAATCCGTGGTCGGCTCCTTCCAGGCCTGGTGACGCCCGCACAGGCGGAACCTCCGGACATGAAATCGCATTTTTGCGGCAAGTCGCGGTGCCATCGTCACGATGAATCCATGGGTGCCGCCGGGCACGCCCTGACGCATTCAAACCGAGGTGCCTGATGAAGACTTTGACGCACAATCAGCGATGTTTGGGACACGCCCTGGATTCGCTCGCAATGCTGGGAGCTGTCCTGGGACTCTCGGGCCAACTCCTCGCTGCCGAGGACGCAAGCCAGAAGGAGGCCGTGGTCGAGGCGACCGGCGAGCTCGGACAATTGGTGGTCAAAGCTCATGGCGGCAAACTGACCCCCGGTCAATTGCGCGCCCAGCGACTTCTGGTCCAGCGCAGAATGAACCAGCATCTCGCCGACGCACCGGCTCTGAACCATCCCAAGGAGGTCGCCGAGGTGGACCAGGCGCGCACCGACCTCAATCAGCAAGTCATGCGCAGCCAGGAGTTCGAATTTTTCGGGCCCGAGGATTGCCCCCAGTGGGGCTGGTATCCAAGCCGTCACATCAAGAGCGAGGGCTCGGCGGTGAAGGTCGATCCGGCCGGCAACGCCGTGCGCATGAGCGCGACGCCCGAGGGTTGATCTTTCGTCCATGCAGGCCGCGACGCCGCCCGATCCGCGGATCGGCGCCGCATTTCGCCTGCGCTGCCTATGGAATGCAACGGAGCCGGAACGAGCCAATTTGGTTATACTTCCACGCCTTGCGCCAGTAGCTCAGCTGGCTAGAGCACGCCCCTGATAAGGGCGAGGTCGATGGTTCGAGTCCATTCTGGCGCATTGGCGGCGGCCGCCCCGAGATCCGGGACGGTCGTTGTCTTTTTCGGCCGCCGCGAGTCGTGCCCGCCAACGCCCTTGGGACCAAAGCCTTTTCGATCACGGGGAACCCGGTATGCTTCTCGGCCCCGCAGCCGCGGCACTACAAAGGAACCAACCATGCGACGAGCAAAAATCACGATCATTGGTGCTGGAAATGTCGGAGCCACTTGCGCCCACTGGGCCGCCGCCAAGGAGCTCGGCGACATCGTGCTGCTGGACATTCCGGAGAAGGAGGGCGTCGCCAAGGGCAAGGCCCTGGACCTGATGCAGTGCGCCCCGATCGAGGAGTTCGACAGCAAGGTGACCGGCTCGAGCGACTACAAGGACATCGCCGGCAGCGACGTGGTGGTGATCACCGCCGGCCTGCCGCGCAAGCCCGGCATGAGTCGCGACGATTTGATCACCACCAATGTGAAGATCGTCCGCAGCGTCTCCGAACAGGTCGCCAAGAACGCGCCCGACGCGGTCGTCATCGTCGTCAGCAATCCGCTGGACGCCATGGTCTACACCGCATGGAAGACCACCGGATTCCCAACCAACCGAATCATCGGGCAGGCCGGGTGCCTGGACGTGGCCCGCTTCCGCGCCTTCCTGGCGATGGAGCTTGGCTGCAGCATCGAGGACATTCAGGCGCTGCTGCTGGGCGGCCACGGCGACGACATGGTTCCGCTGCCGCGCTTCACCAGCGTGCACGGCATTCCGATCAACATGCTGCTCTCCGACGAAGTGGTGAACAAGTGCATGCAGCGGGCCAAGGTCGGCGGCGGCGAGATCGTGCAGTTGATGGGCACCAGCGCCTACTACGCGCCGGCCTCCGGGACCATCCAGATGGTGGAAGCCATCGTGAAGGACAAGAAGCGGATTCTGCCCTGCGCCGCCTACTGCGAAGAGGAGTACGGCGTGGCCAAGGGACAAAAGGGCAAGGGCTACTTCGTCGGCGTGCCCTGCGTGCTCGGCACCAAGGGTGTGGAGAAGATCGTTCAAGTGGACCTGGTCGGCGACGAGCGCAAACTGATGGATGAGAGCATCTCCCATGTGAAGGACCTGGTCGGCACGGTCCGCAAGATTTTCCCGGACTTGGCATAAAAAGCCTCGCGGATTCGATGGCAGGCGGTTGAAGCGCATGGCGGCGTGCCCCGGCGCGGCGCCGCAATTCCGTCGCCGATTTCCAAGGAAATCTCCACGGAATTGCCGATAGAGCGGGTCATGTCCCCGCTGCGGCCGCTCTTTCGATTCGATCCCGGATGGCTCTTCACCATCGCCGGCCTGGCCATCATGGTGGTCAGCGCCTTGCTGCCGGCACAGCATGACGTGGCGGTCCTGAAGGAGCAGCTGGCCCGGCTTGAGCAGGAGGAGAAGGTCAATCTCAAGCGGATCGACTCCTACAAGCAGTTCCTGGCCGAGCTGAAGTCGAAGAATCCCTCTCTGCTGACCCGGCTGGCCGCGAGCCAGTTGAACCTGATGCCCGAAGGCGAGGCCCCGGTGCTGATGGCGACCAGCATGGAGCACACCGTCAGTGATTGGATCGAAGCCACGGTTCCACCGGAGGCGTTCGAACCCAACTTGATTCCCGACACGCTGCTCACGCGCCTGGCCTCCGGGCAGCGCCGCTTGTGGCTGATGGGCGGCGGGGCGTTGATCGTCTTCATCGGACTGACCACGGGCATTCCCCTCACGCCGTCGAACAAGTTCGTGGCGACGCCGATGGAGCAGCAATGGCTCGAGCTGGCCGAATCGCGATCGGGGGCCGCAGCCGATCCGAGGGCGGCGCTTGGCTTGTCGCCGGATTCGATCGAACCGCCGGGGGCCGAGTTTGCGGGCGACTGGAACGGAGATGCGCTCGCGCTGGCGGATGCGGATTTGCCGACTGAATCGATGATCGATGCCTCCGTCGAGGAACCGATCGAGCAATGGAGCTGGGCGACTGAGGAGGAGCCCTACTTCGTGGTGTCCAGCGGCGAAAGCGGAGATTCTGTTTCCGGCGCGCAGGCGATCGACTCCTCCGGCGGCGGCGACGAATTCTGGCCGCGATCCGCCGACTGAGCGTTTCGGGGAAAATCGGCACTATTTTCCAATCAGCCTTGCGTGATCGGTAGCGTGGCGGGATGCCCCGCGAACCCAAGGACATTCCCCCGGACCACTGGAAGCTCGCGTTGACCCGGGGGATTGGTCCCAATGAAGGCCGCCTTCTGCTCGAGGCCTTTGCCGGCGCCAGTGGAGTGCTTGCGGCTTCGGTGAAGGAATTGTCCGAGGTGCTGGGTCGCGACGCGGAGGAAGTCCGTCGCAGCATGGACTCAATCGATGTGCAGCGCGAATTTGAGGAGATGGAGCGAGAATCGGTGTGCGGCATCCTGCCCGGAGATCTGGATTGGCCCGAGCTGCTGCGGACCGCGACTCCCGAGCCGCTGGCGCTTTGGGTGCGAGGCACCTTCCAGGAGGCGGACCGTTTTTCCGTGGCCGTCGTCGGCAGCCGCATCTGCAGCGCCTATGGAATGGAGCAGGCCGACCGGTTCGCCGGCTGGCTCGCGGAGCAGGGGTTCACGATCGTCTCAGGCGGCGCCCGCGGAATCGACGCCGCGGCGCATCGGGCGGCGCTGCGGCGACAGGGCCGGACAGTGGTCGTGCTCGCGGGGGGCGTCGGCCGCGCTTATCCGCCGGAGCACGCCTCCCTCTTCGACGCCGTGGTGGCCGCAGGCGGCGCGCTCTGCAGCGAATTTCCCACCTACCACCCCAGCGAAGCGGGGCTCTTTCCCCGGCGCAATCGCATCATCAGCGCGCTGAGTCTGGGCACGCTGCTGATCGAGGCCCGAGTGAATTCCGGCGCGCTGATCACGGGGCGGCTGGCGGCGGAGAGCCATGGACGCGAGGTGATGGCAGTTCCGGGTCGCGTCGATTCGCCCTCAAGCGAAGGATGCCACCGCGCCATTCGAGAGGGGTGGGCGGCCCTGGTCACCAGCGTCGCCGATGTTTCGCAGCAATTGCGCTCAAGCTCGATGCTGGTCGCGGGCGTGCTTTCGGAGCGGGCGGCCGCGATGGGCGATGGCCTCTTTGCCTCGCGGCCCGCGGCCGGAGTCCTCAAGCTCACCCCCGCAATGGAAAAAGTTTTGGAAGCGGCGAAGTCGATGCGCTCACTCGACTACGACCAGCTTTCGCAGTCGACCAACCTGGGGGTTGCGGAAGTGATGGCCGCGGTCACTCGCCTGGAGCTTGGAGGCATTCGTCTGCGGAATTGATCCGGTCAATTCCAGCCCAGCACCGCGAAGATGACGCTGAAGACCAGATCCGCCAGGACCACCGCGACCACGGTCTGCACCACGGTGGCGGTGGTGGCCTTGCCCACGCCGGCGGCGCCGCCGGTGACGCGAAGCCCGTTCTGGCAGGCGATCAGGCCCAGGATGAGTCCGAAGACCGCGGCCTTGAGCAGGCCGGTGGTGAAATCCGAAAGCTTGAGCTGGTCGATCGTGTTCTGTTTGTAGAGTTCGTAGGGAATGTCCAGGAAAAACACTCCGGCCACGCAGCCCATGATGACGCTGGTGAGGTCGGAGAGCACCGCCAGCAGGATCAGGCTGATGGTGGTGGCAACCACGCGCGGCACGACCAGGAAGCGGATGGGGTCCAGCGCCATCGCCTCCAGCGCCTCGATTTCCTCGCCGACGACCATGGTTCCCAGTTCCGCGGCGATGCTGGCCCCGGCGAACCCGGTGAGCACGATGGCGGCGATCAGCGGTCCGAGTTCGCGGAAGACCGCGACCGCGATGAGATTGGCGACTTTGTCGGTCTGGCCGAAATCCCGCAGGCTGGGCGAGGTCTGCACCGCGAGGATGAGGCCGATGCAGCCGGAGACAAGCGTGACGATGCCGATGCTGCGCACGCCCACGCGGTTCATCTGAGAGACCGCGGCGGGGAATCCAAAGCGGATCTGTCGCAGGAGCAGGGAGCGCTTGAGCCAGCGCAGGATCTGCGACGCCAGCAGGGTGAGCCCGCCGACCGCCTCGAAAATGGTCAGGAGCGTGGCGATCCAGCGGTCCAGAAGCTGCACGGCGGCGGTCGAAATCCGTGCCACGGGCTACGCCTGCAAAGCTTGTTCGCGATTCTCGACCACAGTGAACACCGTGGTCAGGCGGGCGATTTCAAGAATGCTCCGCACCCTCGGGGAGAGGTTGCAGATGATGAACTTGATCTGGTTCTTGCGGGTGGTCTGCAGGGCCTCGATCAGCGTGGCCAGTCCGCTGGAGTCCATGTAGGGGACGTCGGAGAGGTCCACGACCAGGCGGCCGGGCTTGCTCTTGAGCGATTCGGTCAATTTGGCCCGCAGCGCCGGCGACCGGGCCATGTCCACGTCCCCCTTGGGGCGCAGCGCGAACCCGTCCGGCAGAGTCTCGATCTCGACGACGAGGATGGTTGCCCCTGACATGCGATGGATGCTAGTCGAACTCCTGCCGACCTGCTAGCCCGCGGCCCGCTCGCCGTGCCCGGATTGGCTCCGACAAGTGGACGCGCCGGATTTCGCCGCCGCCTGATCGAGGTACTTTTCAGTCACCAGGCGCATGCCGCCGCCGGGGCGCTGGGAAAATTGGACCACGTCCATGAGCGAGTGGATGAGATGCACGCCGAGCCCGCCGGGACGAACGTCCTCGAGCTTGCGGCCCTTGAGTTGCGAGGGATCGACCTGGGGGGCGAGGTCGTCGATCTGAATGCGCAGGCCCTTGGGACTCTTGAGTTCCCAGGCGGAAATCCAGATGCGGCTGTCCGGATCGTTCTTGTATCCGTGCCGGATGATGTTGGTGAGCGCCTCGTCGATGGCCAGCGCGATGTGCCCGCACGCGGGCTCGTCCAGGCCGGCGCGGGAAGCGAGCTCGCAGAGCATCGCGCGGACCGGCGCCATCAATTCCGGGCGGCTCAAAATACAGGTTTGAAGGTGCGGTTCATCCATGAGCGAACGACTGGGCGGGGTTTGGAGGAGACACATTACCCCCATATTTTCGGTTAGGAAGCCGCCGGGGGTGAGAAATTTTTACTTTTACACCATTCAACCCACTTTTCAATCGCATCGGCTCTTTTACTCGGACTATCGCTCCAGAGGTATCCCAGCGTGGTGCCGGTCAACTTCTGCAGCGACTGCTGGGCCGCCCAGCGCACCAGCGGATCCTCGCTCTGCAGCGCGGGCACGATCTGCGGAACCTTGGATTCGTCGCCGCTGGCGCCGGCCTGCAGCACCGCGTTCATGCGCACGTCCGGGTCGGGGCTCTGCAGCGGGGGGCCGGAATCGACCGAGCTGCAGGAGGCCAGGAGCAGAAGGCTGGCCGCCGCGAAGAGAGGGCCGAAGTGACGATTCATATCGAGAGTTGTACCATGAGCCGCTCAACGGAATCCTCCATGAGTTCTGAAAAGACGCTGCAAGACAAAGACACCATTCTGGTCCTGGATTTCGGAAGCCAGTACGCGCAGTTGATCGCGCGGCGCGTCCGCGAGGCGGGGGCCTTCAGCCTGCTGGTCGCCCCGAACGAACCGCTGGAGAAACTGAGGGCGCACCATCCCAAGGGGATCATCCTCAGCGGCGGACCCTCCAGCGTGACCGAGGCCGGCGCCCCGCGCTGCGACGCGAAGTTGTTCGAGCTGGGCGTGCCCGTGCTGGGCATTTGCTACGGCATGCAGCTGGGCTGCCAGTTGCTCGGCAGCAAGGTGGGCAGCGCTCCGGCGCGCGAATTCGGCCGGACCAAGCTGCACGTCAAGAATTCCAACGGGTTGCTGCATGGCATTTCCTCGCCGGCGACGGTGTGGATGAGCCACGGCGACCAGGTCACCGGGTTGACCGAGGAATTCGAAGTCCTGGCCAGCACGCCCACCTGCCCTGCGGCGGCGGTGAAGCACCGCAAACACAATTTCTGGGGTGTGCAATTCCATCCCGAGGTGACCCACACGCCCTGCGGCGTCGACCTGCTGCGGAACTTCCTGCAGAACGCCTGCGGCTGCACCGGCAGTTGGGCGATGGCCGACTTCCTCGAGGAGGAGGTGTCGCGGGTGCGTCGTCAGGTCGGCAAGGACCGCGTCATCTGCGGGCTCTCCGGCGGCGTGGACAGCGCCGTGGCCGCGGCCCTGATCGCCCGCGCCGTGCCGGGTCAGATGACCTGCATCTTCGTGGACAACGGGCTGCTGCGCAAGAACGAGCGCGACCTGGTCGAGAGCGCCTTCCGCCACCACTTCGACGTGGAGTTGAAGGTGGTCGACGCGCGCAAGGAATTCCTGGGCGATCTGGCCGGCATCGAGGATCCGCAGGAGAAGCGACGGCGCATCGGCCACCGCTTCATCGAGGTCTTCCAGCGCGCCGCCAAGGAAGTGCGCGGCGGGGTAAAGTTCCTCGCCCAGGGCACGCTCTATCCCGATCGGATCGAGAGCGGCCAGAGCCACGCGGGCACCGCCGCCAACATCAAGATGCACCACAACGTCGGCGGACTGCCGGAGGACCTGGGTTTCGAGCTGGTCGAGCCGCTCAAGGACCTCTTCAAGGACGAAGTGCGCAGCCTGGGCGAGGTGATCGGTCTGCCCTCGGCGCTGGTCTGGCGCCATCCCTTCCCTGGGCCCGGGCTGGCCGTGCGGATCATCGGCGATGTCACCGAGGAGCGGCTGGCGCTGCTGCGCGAGTGCGACTTCATTTTGCTGGAGGAGATTCACGCCGCCAACCTCTACCGCACCACCAGCCAGGTCTTCGCGGTGCTGCTGCCGGTGCGCAGCGTTGGCGTGATGGGCGACGGCCGCACCTACGACTCGGTGGTCGGCCTCCGCGCCGTGGAGTCGAGCGACTTCATGACTGCGGACTTCTGCCGGCTTCCCTGGGACGTGCTGGCCCGCGTCTCCAGCCGGATCGTGAACGAGGTGCGCGGCGTCAATCGCGTGGTCTACGACATCAGCACCAAACCTCCCGCCACGATCGAATGGGAGTAGCCCATGTACGACGTGATCGGCGATGTCCACGGGCATGCGGAGGAGCTTGAGGCGCTGCTTGATCACCTGGGCTATGAAAGAAAATCCGGCGTCTACCGTCACTCCGATCGCGTGGCCGTGTTTCTCGGGGATTGGATCGACCGCGGGCCGGGCATCCGCCGGACGCTGGAGATCGTGCGCTCCATGGTGGAGGCCGGCACCGCGAAGGCCGTCATCGGCAACCATGAATTGAACGCGCTGGCCTGGGCGACGCCGCGCACGCCGCAGCAAACGCAGGACGATTCACAGAACTGGTGCCGCGCCCACACCGAGAAGAACCGGCGGATCCACAGCCAGACGCTGGCGCAGATTCCGCCGGCGGAGTTCGTCGAATGGCTGAACTGGTTCCGCACGCTTCCGTGGTGGCTGGATCTGGGCGAGTTGCGCTGCGTCCACGCTTGCTGGGACGCGCGGGGAATGCGGGTGCTTCGCGAGGCCTTCGGAAATGACTGGACCACGACCGACGAGGTGATCCGCGCCGTGCATGCGCGCGGCTCGCCACAGGAGACCGCCATGGAATGCATCCTCAAGGGTCCGGAGGTCGACCTTCCCGCCGGGGTCACCCTTGCGGATCCCGAGGGTTTCGCCCGCAAAGTCATGCGGACGCGCTGGTTCGGAGAGGGCGGGGCCAGGACCTACGCCGATCTCGCTTTCCCGCTGCGCAGCGGAGTTCCGGTCGATCCGTTGCCGCAGGAAATCATCCGTGACGCCTTCCATTACGGCGCCAAGGAGCCGCCGGTCATCGTTGGCCACTACTGGATTCCGGGCACGGCCCCGGCCCAGCCGCTGGCGCCAAACGTGGCGTGCGTGGATTATTCCGTGGCGCGCGGCGGGCGGCTGATGGCCTATCGATGGAAGGGCGAGCCGATCCTGAAGGCGGAGCATTTTGTGTCGGTTCCCATGCGGCCAGACGGTCGCGGCGGGAATCCGGTCGCGGGGAATTCAGTCGGTAGCATCTATAGGCGCATGACTCCCGCCACCGTCGCCACCAAGACCCAGGAGCCGGCGCCCGGCGGCGTTCTGCCCGCGCTGGCGCAGCATCCGGCCGTGCGCGGCGCGATCGACCAGATCGTGAATCAACTGAAGTTGTCGTCGCAGGATCTGACCGGCGCCAAGCCCGCCACCCAGGCGGGGCGCGAGACGCTCAACGGCTGGCTGGAGCGGGCCAAACTGGTGCGGGCCCGCGGCGGCTACTACCCCTACATCGGCAGCGGCCGCGGGCGCGGCGCGCTGGTGGAGCTGCTCGATGGCAGCGTGAAGTGGGACATGATCAACGGCATCGGAGTGAACATGTTCGGCCACTCCGATCCCGGGGTGACCCGCGCCTGTCTGGAAGCCGCAATGGCCGACGTGGTGCTTGAGGGAAACCTGCAATTCAACGCCGATAGCGTGGCGTTCGCGGAATTCCTGACCAAGGAAGCGGGGCGAGCCAGCGCCCTGCAGTATTGTTTCGTCACCAACTCCGGCTGCATGGCCAACGAGGCGGCACTGAAGATCTGCCAGCAGAAGCGCCAGGGCGCGCCGCGGGTCATCGCATTCAACGACTGTTTCATGGGTCGCAGCGTGGCGATGAGCCAGATCGGCGACGAGCCCGCCTACCGGCAGGGGCTGGCGCAAAACATTCTCGTGGACTACATCCCGTTCTACGATCCCGACCTCGGTGCGACCAGCACCGAGGCGTCGCTGGCGAAACTGGAGGAGTGCCTTCGCCGCTATCCGGGTCAGCACTCCTGCTTCGTCTTTGAATTGATCCAGGGCGAGGGCGGATTCAACGTCGCGCCGCGCGAGTTCTTCACCACGCTGATGAAGGCCTGCAAGGCGGCGGGCGTGCCGGTGTGGGATGACGAGGTGCAAACCTTCGGGCGCACGCAAAGCATGTTTGCCTTTGAAGCCCTGGGATTGGGCGAGCTCATCGACGTGGCCACCATCGGCAAGATCAGCCAGGCCTGCGCCTGCCTCTACACCTCCGACATGAATCCCAAACCGGGGCTTCTCAGCGGAACCTTCAGCGCCAGCGCCACATCGTTCCATGCGGGGCTTTCCATGTTGACGCGCCTTCGGGATGGCGGCTTCTACGGACCGGAGGGTCGGATCGCCAAGCTGCACGCCGCGTTCCGGGCCAAGGCCGATGATCTGGTGAAGCGCCGCGGCGAGTTCTTTCCGCCGGTGAAGAAATCGCATGGCCTCGAGAGCCGCAGCCATGTCGGCGGCGCGGGCGGCATGATGCGCTTGACGCCCTTCGGCGGGGACAAGGAGAAGATCACCAAGCTGCTGCAGAATCTCTTCGAGGATGGCGTGATCGCCTTCCTCTGCGGCCACGGGCCCTTCCATCTGCGTTTTCTTCCGCCGATCGGCGTGATGGAGCCCGCGGAGTTCGGTCCCGTCTTCGAGATCCTGGAAAAGTCGCTGGAGCGGACCACGTAGATGTTCGTCATTCGCCAGGCGACCCTCGAGGATCTTCCGACGCTGCTCAAGCTGGCGAAGATGGTCCATTTCCTGAACCTGCCGGCAGACCGCGACATCATCGCGACCAAGATCAGCCGCAGCCGCCTGAGCTTCGCGGACCGGCAGACGGACACGCGCCACCGGCAGTTCATGTTCGTGCTGGAGGACGCCGAAACCGGCAACGTGATCGGCACCAGCGCCGTGATCGCCTGCATCAGCTGGAAGGGCTGGCCGCATGTCTTCCTTGAGGTCCGCAAGCGGCACTTCTACTCCAACGACCTGCAGCAGGGGCAGAGCCATGTCACGCTCGAGTTCGGCACCGACGAGAGCGGCCCGAGCGAGGTCGGCGGACTGATCCTCGCCCCGGGCTACCGCGGGCACGCCGAGAAGCTTGGCTCGCTGCTCTCGCTGATCCGCTTCCACTTCATCGGTCTGCACAAGAAGTGGTTCGCACCGCGCATCCTCGCCGAGATGATGGGGCCGGTGACGCCGGACAGCCGCACGCTGCTCTGGGAGTACCTCGGCCGGCGCTTCATCAACCTCTCCTACCAGGAGGCGGATCTTTTCTGCCAGCACTCCAAGGAGTTCATGACCAACCTCTGGCCGCGCGGCGAGATCTTCGCCAGCATTCTGCCGCCCGACGCGCGGGCGCTGATCGGCAAGGTGGGCGAGGAGACGCTGGCGGCCAAAGCGATGCTCGACCGCCAGGGTTTTCAGGTCACCACGCATGTGGATCCCTTCGACGGCGGGCCCTACCTGGAGGCCGACCGCGACTCCATTCCCATGGTGCGGCAGACCAAGGAGCTCAAGTTGACCGCCCTGTCCAAGCGCGAGGCGGGAGTGCTGGCCTTCGTCAGCCACAGCAGCAAGGAGCATGGCTTCCGCGCGGTGCGCACGCTCTGCCAGATCCGCAATGGCGGGGTGGAGATTTCAAGGGAAGCCGCCGAGGCAATCCATGCGCGCGAAGGCGCGAAGGTGGGCGTCTCGCTGCACGCCGAGCGATCGCCCAAGGCAGGCGTGGCGAAGAAGTCCTCCGCCAGGACAACAACCGTGAAGCGCCGCAAGACATCGCGGGCCAAGTGACATGACCCTCTCGAGCGAATGGATCCTGCGCAACCCGTCGGATTTCATCGACGGCCAGTGGCGGGCGATTCCGGGCGACTCGATTCAAAGCCGAAATCCCGCCGATCCCGATGCGACGGCCTGGTCGGGCGCGGCGAAACCGGAGCACGTTGACGCCGCGGTCAGCGCGGCGCGTTCGGCCTTTCCAAGCTGGAGACGGAAGCCGCTTGCGGAGCGGGCCCAGCAACTGCGGGCCTTCTCGACCGCGGTGAAAGCCAACGCCGAGGCGCTGGCGCGGACCATCACGCTGGAGATGGGCAAGACCCTTGCCGAGAGCCGCGCCGAGGTCAAGCTGCTTTCGGACAAGATCGACATCACGCTGCAGCCCGCGACGATCTCGCGGGTCGCCGACTTCGAGGTCGACGCAGGCGGCGGCCGCAGAGGGTTCTGCCGCTTTCAGCCTTTCGGCGCGGTCGCCATCCTTGGCCCATTCAATTTTCCTGCGCACCTTCCCAATGGCCACTGGGTTCCCTCGCTGCTGATGGGCAACACCATCATCTTCAAGCCGAGCGAGAAGACTCCGGCGACCGGGCAGTGGATCGCCGCGCTCGCCAAGGAGGCGGGCTTTCCCAACGGCGTCTTCAATGTCCTCCAGGGCGGCGTGGAGACCGCGAAGCAACTGACGCGGCACGAAGGAGTCGACGGCATCATGTTGACCGGATCCTGGCCCGCCGGCCGCAGCGTGCTCGAGGCGAACCTGGACCGGCCGGGGCGGATCGTGGCCCTTGAGATGGGCGGCAGCAATCCCGCCATCATCTGGGAGGACGCCGACCTGCGCACCGCGGTGATCGAGTGCGTGCGCAGCGGATACGCCACGACCGGCCAGCGCTGCACGTGCACTCGTCGCATGATCGTGCACCGCTCCTGCGCCGACCGCTTCGTGACCGCCTTCACCAAGGTCGCCAGCACGATGGTCATCGCGCCGGGCGACGCGCCGGAGCCCAATTTCATGGGGCCTCTGGTGGATCAGCGCGCGGCGGAGGCTTTCCTAAGCCGGCAATCGGACCTCCGCGCCCGCGGCGGGCGCGTCCTGCTGGAAGGCGTCCGCATGGAGCGCAAGGGATTCTTCGTCACGCCAAGCCTGATCGAGGTTCCGCGCTTCGAGCGCGCCACGGACGCGGAGACCTTCGCGCCGCTGGTGCAGGTGAGCGTGGTCGATGAATTCGAGGACGCCATTGCCCAGGCCAACGCGACGGAGTTCGGGCTGGCGGCGGCGATCTTCACCAAAAAGGAATCCCTCTGGCGCGAAGGTCTGCAGGGGATCAAGGCGGGCTGCGTGAACTGGAACTCGGGCACGGCCGGGGCCAGCAGCAAGCTGCCCTTCGGCGGCACGGGCCGCAGCGGCAACCTTCGTCCCGCGGGCCTCTTCGCCGTGGACAGCGCGGCCTATCCGGTGGCCTCGCTGGAGGGCGGCGCCGATGTCGCCGTGCCCAGCGGCCTGCACTGCGATGTGACGTAGCGTTCAAAGGCGCGTCCCGGTCGGGCGCCGTTACCTCTTCTCCTCGAGCACCAGGATTCGGTAAAGCAGCGTGCGGACGTTTCGTGGAAAGAGCAGCAGGAGGTGATGGAGGGCATCGATGTAGCCGAAGCGCAGCAGGACGAAGCTCACCGCGGTGTAGGTCAACAGGCAGAAGGCGAACTCGATGAACGCCTCGACTCGAATCGAGGTGCTCGAAATCTCAAGGAGCTCCACAACGCTTTTGGCCAGGCCCGAAGTCGCCACCGCCGCCAGGATGGCGTAGAGCGGCGTCGAGTAGATCTCGTAGCGGAACGTGGTCGACGGGAGGTGCACCTCGCGGGAAACCTGCTGGATCTGGAAGAGGGCCATCGCCGTGCTGGCCACGCCCACGCCGATGACCAGGGTGGTGGCGACATGCTCCACAGGGATGGTGAAGGCGTAAATGCAACCGACGGCGACCAGGGCGCCGACGCACTTGCCCAGGGCGCGCCCGAAGAAGAGCTTGAGCGTCAACCGCCAGCGCCGCGTGCCCATGATCGGCGCCTCCAGAAGCGTCTGGACCGTGGGATAGATCAGCAGGACGCTGGCGAAGACCACCGGCTGGATGCTGGCATCCCAGCGCTCCTTGAACATCAGGTGCACCATGCTGGGATAGACCGCGGCGACCGACATCACGAAGATGGGCACGAAGACGATTCCGGTCATGAAGGTCTGCCGGACGTTCTCGTTCTCGGAATCGGCGTCGCCGCGGATCCGCGCCGCGTAGGGGGCGAGCACGCTCTGCAGCGTCGACGAAAGGAGCTGGATCGGCTGGATCGCCATCTGGTTGGCGAAGAAGTAGATGCCCAGCGAGGCGACCGGAATGAAAAAGCTGGCGATGAACAGGTCGAGCTGGCTGCCCAGCGAGGTGATGATCGCGATGCAGAAGGGGATCCGAATGGCGGCGATGGTGTCCGGAAGCCAGTTCGGTGCGGCGACGAAGTAGCTCCTTTGGACGCCGCATTGCAGCAGGCTCCACAGGATGACGACGAGGTTGTTGACGATCAGGGCCACCACGAAGCTCATGCCACCGTAGCCGTGGGAGGCGCAGTAGAAGGCGGTAAGAAACTTGAGGGTCGCCGCCACCGTGTCCATAAGCGCGATCTGCTTGAAGAA
Organism: Planctomycetota bacterium; assembly: GCA_021414025.1. Taxonomy (NCBI): domain Bacteria; kingdom Pseudomonadati; phylum Planctomycetota; species Planctomycetota bacterium. The sequence continues at coordinate 328,299 of JAIOPG010000002.1, forward strand.
CAGCTTCGAGGCCATGATGGCGCGGGGATAGGTGGAGATGTTGAACGTGAGGAATTGAAGGGCGCAGGCGAAGAGGATCCACCCCAGCCCCCCTGTTGAGTCCGGGGGGTAGAGGTACTGCGCCGGGAGCACGGAGGAGAGCGTCAGGACCGTCCCCAGGACGCCGCAGGTGAGCGTGATGTTGAAGAGCCCGCCGCCGATGGTGCCGAATTCGCTCGGCGTCATGGTCTGGAACATCGTGCCGGTGCCGCCACCGCGCATGATGGTGGTGAAGGTCATGATGCCCAATGCGATCGCGTAGAGGCCGTAGTCGTGGGGCGCCAGGTACCAAGCCACCACGATTTGCGTGAGCAATCCGCTGCCCCGGCTATAGATGCTGGAAAGTCCGACGAGGAATATGTTGGTTGACTTGCTCTTCATCGTGAAATCAGCGCCGAGAAAATTCCAGAATATAGGCAATCCAGCGTTTGGCGAGTAAAGCGATTGCCCGAAATACCTCCCTTCGAGCGAAAAATTATTTGCCTGTTCCGGCCGAGCGAGGCGCCCAAACCCGGGGGCCGCGCGGCGCGGACTGCAGAGGCGTCTAGTGCTGTGGCGAGGGGCTGGCCTGCGCCCTATTCGGCTCCTCGAGCAGCATCAGCCGATACAGTCTGGAGCGAATTCCGCTCGGGACCAGGATGAGGATGTTGTGCAGATTCTCGATGTAGCCGAAGCGGAGCAGGACCAGGTTGATGGTCGAATAGGCGGCCAGGCAGAACAGGAATTCCAGCAGCGATTCCAGCCGCGATGTGATGCTGGCAATGTGCAGGAGTCCCACGACGCTTTCCGCCAGGCCCGATGTGGCAATCGCCGCGAGGATCGCGTACATCGGTGTCGAGTAGATCTCGTAGCGAAAGGTTTTTGCCGGCAGTTTGACCTGCTTGGTGACCTGGTAGATCTGCAGGAGCGAGACCATGGTCGCGGCCAGTCCCACGCCGATGATCACTGCAGTGGACTTGTGCACGTCCGGGATGTCGAACGCGAAGATGGCCCCCACCGCGAGCAGGGCGCCGGTGATCTTCGCCAGCGCCCGTCCGCCGAAGAGCCGCAGCGTCAGCCACCAGCGCCGGGCGCCCATGATCGGCGCCTCCAGCAGGATTTGAACCGTGGGAAAGATCAGCAAGATGCTGGCGAAGGTGACGGGCATGATGCTTGCGTCCCACTTCTCAAGGAACAGCAAGTGCACCATGCTGGGGTACATGGCGGCGACCGCCATCACGAAGATGGGCACGAAAACAATCCCGGTCAGGAAGGTTTGGCGAATGTGCTCGTTCTCCGAATCGTCGTGACCGCGGATTTGCGCCGCGTAGGGGGAGAGCACGTTCTGAAGCGTCCCCGAGACAAGCAGGACGGGCTGGATGGCCATCTGGCTCGCGAAAGAATAGATGCCAAGAGAGGAGATCGGGATGAAGAAGCTAGCGATCAAGAAGTCCGGCTGGCTGCCCAGCGAGTTGACGATGGCGATCAAGAAGGGGATCTTGATCAAGGACAGGGTCCGGGGGATCCAGTCCGGCGCCACGGTCAGGTTTTGCCAGGTGATTCCGCTCTTGAGCGTGGCCCAGATCAGGACCGTGAGGCTGTTCGCCAACACCGAGATCACGAAGCTCATCGCTCCGAAGCCGTGCGACGCGCAGTAGAAGGCGACGCCGAATTTCACCAGCGATGCCGTGATGTCCATGGCCGCAACCTGCGAGAACATCAGCTTCGAGGCCATCATCATGCGCGGGAAATTCGAGGCCGTGAAGACGATGAACTGGATCGACGTAATGGCCAGGAGCCATCCCAGTCCGCGGATCGCCTCGGGCGGATACAGAAACTCCGTGGGCAATGCGGCTCCAAGGGTCAGCACAGCTCCGAGCAGGCCGAAGATCATCGAGTATAAGAAAAGTCCTCCACCGACGGTTCTCCACTCCTCCGGCTTCATGGTGGGAAATAGGGTGGAGGTACCGCCGCCGCGGAAGATCGTGGTGAATGTCGTGATGCCGAGCACGATTGCGTACAGGCCGTATTCCGCGGGCGAGAGGTACCACGCCGTGACAATCGTCGTGAGCAGGCCACTGACCCGGCTGATCACGCTCGCGCAGCCGACAATGAAAAGGTTGGTCGATTTATGTTTGGGCATGCGGGGAAAGTCGAGCCGCTCAAAAAGTGAAATTCAGGCGTGCCCCGGAACGGCCGCTATCGACCTTCATTGCGGAAATGAGCTCACTGAATTTCCAATACATCAATTCACCATTATTGCGCCTAAGCGTAATTCCTGGCGAGCGTTAGATCGTCGGAGTCTGCGTGATGGAAATCAATCTCAGGAACTCCTCGCGGGTTGCCAAATTGTTCAGGAAAACCCCGGTCAGCTTGCTCGTTGTAGTCCATGCGTGCGGCTGGTGCACGCCCCGATAACACATGCAGTAATGCCGTGCCTGCACGACCACGGCGACGCCGCGCGGCTTGAGGTGCTCCTGGATGGCGCCCGCGATCTGCGCGGTGAGCTTCTCCTGCACCTGCAGGCGCTTGGAGAAGATCTCGACCACCTTGGCCAGCTTGCTCAGACCCACCACGCGCCCGTCGGGAATGTAGGCGACGTGCGCCTTGCCCACGAAGGGAACCATGTGATGCTCGCAATGGCTTTGGATCTCCAGGCCGCTGAGCAGGACCATCTGGTCGTAGCCCTCGATCTCGGTGAAGGTGCGTGAAAGCGGCTCGGAGGGATCCATCGCATACCCGCAGAAATGTTCGTGCATCGCGCTGATGACGCGGCGAGGCGTGTCGATCAGCCCCTCGCGGTTGGGATCGTCCCCGATGAACCCCAGAATGGAGCGGATCTGCTCCATGGCCTTTTTGGTCGCGGGATCGTTGAAGTCGGGCTCTTTCATGCGATGCGGAGGATAGGCGCTGCCCCGCCTTCCCGCAGGTAGCATCCCGCCATGCCGGAGCTGATCCGCAAACTCACTCGCAGTGACGCCGTTGAGCTGGTTCGACGGCGTGCGGGCGAGAAGAAACTGGCCGAAACCGTGGATCTTTGCGGCGATGCGGAGCCCTGGCGCGAAGCACTGGCCCGCTCGTCGGCGCCGGTGGCCGTGCTGGGGATTCCCTCGGATATCGGCGTCCGCGCCAACTTCGGAAAGATCGGATCCGCCTCGCTGTGGAGCGCCGCCCGGCGGCAATTCCTGGCCATGCAGGACAACGCCACGCTGCGCGGCGACTCGATTCTTCTCCTGGGCGAATTGATCGTCGACGACCTGATGCGCGAGGCGGCCAAGTTGGATCCCGGCGCGGAAGCCGACCTTCATGCGTTGCGGGCCCACGTGGCGAAGGTCGACGAGCGCGTCGCCGAGGCGTCCACGGACATTCTCAAGTCCGGCAAACTGCTCATCGCCGTCGGCGGCGGGCATGAGAATGCCTACGGACTGATCAAGGGATTGTCGCAGGCCGCGGGGGAGCCGGCGGGGTGCATCAACATCGACGCCCACGCCGACTTGCGCAGCGACGAAGGGCGGCACAGCGGCAACTCCTTCTCGGCGGCGCTGCGGGACAAGTTCCTCGAGCGCTACTTCGTGCTCGGCCTGCAGGAGCCCTTCATCAACAACGAGATGTGGGAGCGCCTCCAGGAGGAGCCCGCGCTGCGCGCTGTCACCCTGGAGACGATTCGCACGCGCGGGCACTTCCGCAAGAATTTCGTGGTCGCGCCCCATCTGGGAGCGAGCGAGGAGGCGGTGAAGTTCGTCAAGAAGCGCCCGCTGGCGCTGGAGATGGACTTGGATGCGATCACCGGTGTTCCCGCCAGCGCTGCGACTCCGGCGGGCCTGGCCGTCGAGGAGGCGCGGGAGATGCTGCGCCACATCGCCCGGCGCCGAAGGGTCGGCACCTTCCATGTCTGCGAGGGAATTCCCGGGGAATCCGACGCGCAGGGGGTCGGCCGTCTTGCGGCCCTGATGATGGCGGATGTCGCCAAGATCTCGATCGCGCGGCGCTCCTGAGGCATGACATTGAACCGCATCGGCGTCGATCTCGGCGGAACAAAGATTGAAGCAGCGGTGGTCGACTCCAGCGGCTCCGTGATCTGGAATGAGCGCGTGGCCACTCCTTCGGGTGACTACGAGGCGACGCTCAAGGCGATTGTGGAGCTGGTCTCGCGGGCGCGACCCGTCGCCGGTGCGGTCGCGGGGGTCGGCATCGGAACTCCGGGCTCGGAAAATCCAACCACCGGCCTGCACCGCAACGCCAACAGCACCTGCCTCAACGGCAAGCCGCTGCGCGCGGATCTGGAGCGGCGGCTCGGGCTGCGGGTGCGCACCGCCAACGACGCCAACTGCTTCGCACTCTCCGAGGCGATCGACGGCGCGGCCAAAGGAGCTTCAGTGGTCTTCGGCGTCATCCTGGGCACGGGGTGCGGCGGCGGCATCGTGGTCCATGGAAAGGTGCTCGGCGGCGCCAACGGAATCGCCGGCGAGTGGGGGCACACGGCGCTCCCCAACCCCGATGACGAAGAGCGCTCTCGGCCCGCCTGCTGGTGCGGTCGCACCGGATGCCTCGAGCAGTTTCTTTCCGGCAGCGCGGTAGAAATGGATCACGCGCTTGGCGCCAAATCGAAGCGCATCCCGCTGACCCGCATCGCCGCGCTCGCCGAAGAGGGCGATCCCGGCGCGACCGCAACCATCGACCGCTGGATCCACCGGATGGGCCGGGCCTTCGCGGGAATCATCAATGTGCTGGACCCGGACGCCATCGTCCTGGGCGGTGGGGCCAGCCTGGTCGCGGGGCTTCCCGGGCGGCTTCCCGCGGCCATCCGCCCGCACATCTTCGCCGATGCCTGGAGCACGCCGATCCTGCCGGCCCGCTTCGGCGACGCCAGCGGCGTCCGCGGCGCGGCGTGGCTTTGCGATACCTTCACGGCATGAAATCCACGGGAACAAAAATCGGAATCATCGGATGCGGAGCGATCGGCACGGTGCATGCACGGCATGCCGCTCGTGCGGGACTTGAAGTTGCCGCCATCTGGGATGTGAAACCCGAAGCCGCCAAGTTGCTCTCCGGCGATGCCCCTTCGGCGGAGACGATGCCGAATGTCGAGGCGCTGCTGGCAAGGGCGGACATCGCCGGCGTCGTGGTCGCGGTGCCCAACAACATGCACATGCCGCTTGCGGTGCAAAGCCTGAAGGCGGGCAAGCATGTCCTGCTTGAAAAGCCCATGGCCCTTTCCGCCGCCGAATGCGACGCCATATTGAAGGCGTGCCGGGAAACCGGGAAACAGCTGCAGATGGGGTTTGTCTGCCGCCAGCTTCCGACGGTGTCAACCGCCAAGAAACTGGTCGAGTCGGGAACGTTCGGCTCCCTCTATCACATCAAGGCGAGCACCTACCGACGCCGCGGCGTGCCCGGGCTTGGAGGCTGGTTCACCGACAAGAAGCGTTCGGGCGGAGGGCCGTTGATTGATCTGGGCGTGCACATCATCGACGCGTCGCTGTGGCTGGCGGGTTATCCCAAGGTGGAGCGGGTGAGCGGGGCGATTTATTCAAATTTCGGCCGCCAGATGAAGAACTACGCGCACGTGTCCATGTGGGCGGGCCCGCCCAGGTTCGACGGCGTCTGTGATGTCGAGGACCACGCCACGGCGCTGCTGCGCTGCGCCGGAGGATTGACCATCGAGTTGAACACGACCTGGGCCATGAACATTCCCGACGGAGCGCTTCCGGATGGCGTCATCCTCTTCGGCCAGAAGGCGGGCTGTCACATCGGGCTTCACGCCAAGAGGCTCACCCTCGCGACTGAGACTCACTCGATGCCCGCGGATCTTGAGCCGCACTTTCTCGCCGAGGATCCGCTCAAGCAGGCGTGGGATTTGCAGGCGTCCGCGTTCCGGTCGCTCCTGGAGAGTGGCACGAAGCCCATCGCCACTGCCGAGGAGGGCCGCTGCGTGCAGGCCGTCATCGACGCGGTCTATCGCTCGGCCGAGCTGGGGCGCGAAGTGGAAGTGTGAGTCACGCCGCCCGAGAGCGGCGGGTCCCAATTAGTGCTTGGTGTCGCCGCTGCCCTGGTACTTGTCCAGGGATTCCTTCATCTCTTCAAGCATGTCGCCTTCGATGCCGTTCTTGGTTCCCAGGGCCACGGCCTGCTGCTGCGTGGTGAGCGCCTTGGCCTTGTCGCCGCGCTCCCAGTAGACGCGGGCGAGGGTGTCGAGAATCGCCGGATCCGATGACTTGGACTTGGAGACGGCCTTCTCAGCCGCGGCCAGCGCGAAATCAAGGTCGCGGTTCTTCGCGGGCATTTCGGTGGCGGTGACCCAGGCCAGCTGGTTGAATTCCTCGGCTTCAAGGTCCTTGCCCAGGAGCTGCTTGCCGACGGCGATCGCCTCGCCGGGCTGATTGGCGGGGCCGCTGAGAATCTGGAACTTCACCATCGACCACCGGGTGGAGTTCGGATTTTGCTTGATCATCTCGTCGAGTTTCGCCAGCGCCGGTGCGTAGTCACCGCTCTTGTTGGCAGCGCCCAACATCTTGGTGAGCTCGCGGCCATCCTCTTCGCTCTTGGCCTGCGCCTCGGCGGCCTGCTTGGCCTTGGTCCGGTCCCAGGTGCCGGCGACCACAGCGGTCAGTGGCTTGTCCATCTCCATCGGGTGGCCGATCCATTCGATCGTTCCATCCTTGCCCACGATGAAGGCGGTGGGGATGCCCTCGGCGCCGGCGGCGTCCAGCCAGGACTTGCCCATGTCGCGGTCACCATCGAAGGCAATGCGGTAGCCCATCGCATCGCCCTTGTTGGCCACGAAGGACTTCAGCTTCTCCAGGCGGGCGTCGGTCGCGCCGCTCTTGCGCTCGCTTGCGGCGACTGCGATGAACTGGACCGATGGATTGTCCTTCTGCATCTGGGTGAGATGGGGAATGCTCGCGATGCAGGGCCCGCACCAGGTCGCCCAGAATTCGACGACGTAGGGAGTTCCGGTCTGGAGCTCCTTAACGGGCTCGCCCTTGACCCAGGCGTCGACCGCGAGCGGCGGAGCCTTGGATCCAATGGTCAGCGTTGCGGGAGCGGCGAGGACGAGGGCGACGAGGGTGGTGAACATGGCGATCTCCTTGAGGAGGGAATGGTACCACGGAAAACCTCCGCCACTCCCGGCATTATGCTTGCGGCATGAGCTGCCGCATGCTGGATGGAAAGTCGCTCGGCCTGAAAGTCCGTGAGGATGTGCGCTCCCGCGTCCTCGCTGCGGGACGGCCCGCGCGGCTGGACGCCGTGCTGGCCGGCTGCGATCAGGCCGCGGAGCTTTACGCCCAGAGCCAGGCACGCACCTGCGAGGAGGCGGGCATCCACTATGTGCTGCACCGACTGCCTGCGGAGAGCACCTACGACGACATCGCCGGGCGCGTGCTGCTGCTCAACACCGAGGAGCAGGTGCAGGCGATCATGCTGCATCTGCCGCTGCCGCCCGGCATCGACGTGGAGCGCGTCCAATCCCTGATTGCGCCGGAGAAGGACGTGGAGGGAGTGAATCCCGCCAACATCGGCAACGTGGTCTATGGCCGGCGCAGCCTGGTGCCTTGCACGGCGCTGGCGGTGCTGGAATTGATCGAGAGCTCGAAGATCAACCTGCAAGGGGCACTTTGCGTGGTGGTCGGCGCCAGCAACATCGTGGGCAAGCCGGTCGCCGTGCTGCTGATGCGGGCCAATGCGACCGTGGTGAGCTCGAACAAATTTACGAGCCAACTGCACAACCTCACCCGCGGCGCTGATGTGGTGGTCGCCGCGGCGGGAGTGGCCGGTCTGGTCAAGGGCGACTGGATCAAGCCCGGCGCTGTGGTCATCGACGTGGGCATTCACCGCGTGAAGGGGCCGGATGGTCGGACGATCACGCTGGGCGATGTCGACCACGAAAGTGTCGCGCAGGTCGCGGGTTTCCTCACCCCCGTTCCCGGCGGCGTCGGCCCCATGACGGTGGCCATGCTGCTCCGCAATGTTGCGGACGCCTGCCTCGACCGCTGAATTCCTTCAGGCGCCAAGCATCTTCGCGGCCTGCTGATAGCGGGCGATGGTCTTCTCGACCACATCGTGCGGCAGCTCGGGCCCGGGCGGCGTGCGGTTCCAGCGGCCAGCGGCCTCCTCGGCGAGCAGCCAGTTGCGAACGAACTGCTTGTCCAGGCTCTCCGGCTCCTTGGTGGTGCCCAAGCTTGAAGCGATCCAGTAGCGGCTCGAGTCGGGCGTGAGCACTTCGTCGGCGAGCACGAGCTCGTCGGTGGCCTCGCCCTTGGCGTCCAGCGCAAAACCGAATTCGAACTTCGTGTCCGCCAGAATGAGACCGCGCTCGGCGCAGCGTTCGGCGGCCGCGCGGTAGATGGCCAGGCTCGCCGAGCGGAGCCGTTCCATGACCGCGCCGCCGACCGTCGCCGCGGCCTGCTCGAAGGTGATGTTCTCGTCGTGGCCGCTCTGGGCCTTGCTCGCCGGCGTGAAGATCGGCTCGGGAAGGCGGCTCCACTGGGCCAGCCCCGCCGGCAACGGGACGCCGCAGACCCGGCCATTCCTGAGGTACTCCGCGAAGCCGCTGCCCGCGAGCCAGCCGCGGACCACGCATTCCACCGGAACGATGCGGACCTTTCGGCAGATCATGCAGCGGCCGCGCAGCATGTTCCGGTCGACTTCAGAAATCCCCGTAATGGAGGCGGGATCCGTGGTGATCACGTGATCGGGGACGATGCCCCAGGCGCGGATGCGGCGGAACCACTCCATGCTGATCTCGGTGAGCAGCTTCCCTTTGCCGGGGATCGCCGTCGGCAGCACCACGTCAAAGGCGCTGATGCGATCGGTGGCCACCACCAGGATGCGGGGGAGTTCGCCCGCGGCGGCGGGAAGCTCGTAGAGGTCACGCACTTTTCCGGCGCGGCGGCCGCGCAGCGGAAGTTGGGTCTGTGTCACCGGCGCGTCGGGGTTCCCGGGCGGCGGCGCGGCGTGCTCGCGGCGCGGCGCGGACGATTTCGCTTCCATCGCCTCATGCTAACGCCTTGCCAAAAGCTCCCGAAACGCCGAGCGCCGCCGATTTCTGGTTACACTTTCGAGGCGATGCTGCGCTTCGACGTCCATCATGAATTGAACTCGTCCGACGAGCGGCGCCTGGTCGGCGCGCACCTACTCGGGCGCGACGACCTGCCGGTGGCCGGCGATGTGAAGTGGAAGGGCGGGGGCGTCCTGTGCGATCCCGCCGAGCCCGTCGCCACGGCGCTCTGTCTGGAAGTGGACGCAGGCGCGATGGGCCGACTCATGCTGCAGACCTGCCTGCTCAAGCAGCGCGACGAGCCCTATCTGCTCCTGCTGGAACTGGCCCGTCACCGCATCAAGCTCTACATCTCCAAGAGCGAGGAGTGGCAGCTCTTCGACCCGGAGGTCGCGGGGGAAAGCCTGAAGCGCTGGGAGAAGGCACGCTCGCTCTTCGTGCAGGCCATGAACGAGGCGGACCCCGCCGCCGCGGAGACCTTCGCCAAGGACTCGCTGATCGTGGCTCTGGACGCCAACGAAAGACTGGCGCTGCTGCACGCGGAGCTGCTGGTGAAACGGCGCTTCGGACAGCGCGCCTCGACCAGCACCGTGATCGGCGTGCGCGTGGATCCGCGCAGCGACGTCGAGGTCTGCGGGAGCTCGGCCAAGGTGCTCGATGTGCTGCTGGTGCCCACTCCATGGAAATTGATCGAGCCGGCGCAGGGAAAGTTCCACTTCGAGGAGATGGACCGCTGGATGGCTTTCGCTTCGCAGACCAAGCGCCCCATCGTGGCGGGACCGCTGCTCTCCTTCGACGAGCGGAATCTGCCCTCCTGGATGGAGGCCTACCGGAAGGATTTCTCCGCGTGCGTCGACCGCGCCTATGTGTTCATGGAGCAGGTGGTGCACCGCTACCAGGGCATCGTCACCATGTGGAACTTGGGCAGCGGCCTGCACGCCAACCAGCATTTCAACTTCAACGACGAGCAGATGATGGACCTGACGCGGCGGGCCAGCGTGGTGGTGCGGCACAGTCGCCACGGTTCGCGCACGCTCATCGAGCTGACCGAGCCCTTCTGCGACCACGTCTCGCGCCGGCCCGGGGCGATCACTCCATGGCAGTACCTCGAGCGCCTTTCGCAGGAGGGGATCCACTTCGACGCGGTGGGCATCCAGATGTGCTTCGGCGGCGCCGCCGATGGGGCGCCGATCCGAGACTTGATGCAGGTCTCCGCCACGCTCGATCGCTTCCTCACCTTCGACTGCAAGGTCATGGTCAGCGCCTTCGGCGTGCCGAGCCGTCCCACCGATCCCAAGGCGGGGTGGTGGCGCAATCCCTGGAGCGAGCAGGTGCAGTCGGTGTGGGCCAGCCGCTTCGTCACCATCGCGCTGTCAAAGCCCTTCATCGAGACCGTGGTGTGGGAGCGACTGATCGACCACAAGAACGACGCGACCGGGCTGCTCTCGGAAAATGGCAAACCCAAGAGCGTCTTTGCCAAGCTGCTCGCCATCCGCAAGCGGTTGCGCAAGCCTCTGGCCAAGCAGCCCTCGACCGACGAGACCGCCGATGAGACGCGCTCCGGGGAGACCGCGGTCGAATGACATTGGATCGATCGCCGGCCCAGGGATTGGCGCTGCTGTCGCTCTGCGCGGCGATGGCGGTGGCGGGTTTCCGGCTGCGTGAGACGCAGATGAAGACGCCGATGGAGGGGCCGCTCCATACGACGCTGCCTCAGTGGCGCGTCGATCTCGACCGGGCCGGACCGGATGAACTTGCGGCTCTGCCCGGCATCGGGCCTTCGCTCGCAGGAACCATCGTCGCCGATCGCGAGGCCCGCGGTCCCTTCCGGACACTCGAGGGACTGGACCGGGTCCGCGGAGTCGGGCCCTCGATCCTCGAGCAGATCCGGCCCTTCGTGCTTCAACCGCCGCGCTGAGCTACTGTATTCGGCGAACCGGGCGAGTTCGCGCCGGTTCCGGCTATGCAGTGGCGCGACGACATCTCCGCCTCCCCAGCGCTCTCGGCGCTCGAGGAGAAGGTACGCGCCGGGGGACACGCAAGCGTCCGCGGCGCCACAGGATCGAGCACTTCCATCATCACCCAGGCGCTGGCGGCCCGCACCGGTCGCGTCACGCTGTTGGCGACGGCACATCTGGACGAGGCCGACGAGGCCCTTTCCGAGTGGCAGGATCTGGGCTGCAACGCGATGCGATTTCCGGCACTGGAGGCCTCGGCGGGAGAGAGCCTGTTGGCGGCCGAGGCCTTCCTCGAGCGACTCAAGGTGGCCGACGCGATTGAGCGCGGCGCCGTGGCCCTGGTCGTCGCGCCGATTGCCGCCCTGATGCAGCGCGTTCCCCGCGCTGACAAGCGGCCCGGGCTCTACCGCACGCTGCGCGCCGGCCAGCGCCTGCCGCCCGCGGAGCTCGCGGCTTGGCTTGCCTCGCGCGGCTACCAGCGCATGGAGGCGGTGGAGAATCCCGGCGAGTTTTCCCAGCGCGGCGGAGTCTTCGACCTTTATCCCGCCGCGGCGGGCGGGCCGGTGCGCCTGGATTTCTTTGGCGATGACATCGAGCAGATGCATGAGATGGACGCGGCGACCCAGGCCAACGACCGGCGCATCGAGTCGGTCGACATTCTCAGCGCCGAGGAGAAGCAGCTCGCCCCCAACGACGAGGATGCCTCGTTCGCGGATCTGCTGCCGCGCGACGCGATCTTCATCTTCGCCGAGCTGGGCGAGGTCATGGAGCAGTCGCGCGGCTACTGGGAGCGCCTGGACGACTCGACCGGTGTGATCGCGCCCAACGAAACCGTGAAAGGGCTGATGGAGCGGGCCGCTGTCACGCTGGCCTTCAACCAATTCTCGCAGACCAACGAGCCAGCCTCGCTGGAGGTGCCGGTGACTTCCTTGAGCCTGAGCGAGAGCGACATGGCGAAGGCCTTTCAGTCGTTGGCGGAATTCGCCCGCGATTCGGAGGTGATCGTCTTCTGCTCCACGGATGGTGACCTGCTGCGCACCCGGGAGCTGGTGCAGCGCCACGCCGCCGGCGCCGGCGTGCAGGTGGTCCGCCAGCATCTGCATCGGGGATTCCGCTGGGAGCGACCCGGGAACAAGCCGCTGATGCTCGTGCCCGAGCACGAATTGCTGGGGCGCTTCGGCGTGCGCCGCCGCGCGGGCGCGGTCGCGGCGGGCCCGCGCGCCCGCGACCTCTTCCTGCACTTCGAGAAGGGGGACTACGTCACGCACCGCGATCACGGTGTCGCGCAATACCAGGGGTTGGTGACCCGTGCCTCGCTGGAGCGCGGCGGCGATGATTCAAATCGCGGCGGCGGCACCGAGGCTTCGGTCCATCCCGAGATGGAGTATCTCACGTTGCAGTTCGAGGGGGGGACCCGGCTCCACGTGCCGGCGCTGCGCGTCGATCTGGTGCAGAAGTACGTGGGAGCGGGGGCGTCGCGGCCGGCGCTGAGCCAGGTGGGCGGCAAGCGATGGAAGGCGCAGAAGGAGCGCGTCTCTGAGGCGGTGCGCGACCTCGCCGCCGAGATGCTGCGGGTGCAGGCGGTCCGCTCCGCCACACACGGCATCGCCTTTCCCGCGGACACGCCCTGGCAGGGAGAGTTCGAAGGGGCCTTCCAGTGGGAGGAGACCCCGGACCAGATCAACGCGATCGCCGCGACCAAGCGCGACATGCAATCCTCCAAGCCGATGGACCGGCTGATCTGCGGCGATGTGGGTTTCGGCAAGACCGAGGTGGCGATCCGCGCCGCCTTCAAGTGCGTCGAGAGCGGCCGGCAGGTGGCGGTGCTGGTGCCGACCACGCTGCTGGCGGAGCAGCACGAGAAGACCTTCCGTGACCGCTTCCGCTCCTATCCCTTTCGCATTGAGAGCCTGAGCCGCTTCAAGACGGACGCCGAGCAGAGCGCCATCCTGAAGGAGCTCGAGGCGGGGCGGCTCGACCTGATCATTGGAACGCACCGGCTGCTTTCCAAGGACATCCGCTTCGCCAATCTGGGCCTGGTGGTGGTCGACGAGGAGCAGCGCTTCGGCGTGGAGCACAAGCAAAAACTGCTTTCCTTCCGGGCCACCGCCGATGTGCTCACCCTCAGCGCCACGCCGATTCCGCGGACCCTGCACATGTCGCTGCTGGGCCTGCGCGACATCTCCAGCCTGACCACGCCGCCGGCGGACCGCCGCGCCATCGTGACCGAGGTCATGCCCTATTCGTCGAAGCGCCTGCAGCAGGCGATCCGCCGCGAGCTGGCCCGCGAGGGGCAGACCTACTACGTGCACAACCGGATCCGCGGCCTCGACCGCGCCGCCGAGCGCATTCAGGAGCTGGTGCCCGAGGCCCGCATCGAGGTCGGCCACGGGCAGATGCCCTCGGAGCAGCTCGAACAGGTGATGCTGCGCTTCATGCGCCACGAGTGCGACGTGCTGGTGAGCACCTCGATCATCGAGAGCGGCATCGACAATCCGCGGGCCAACACCATGTTCATCGACCTGGCGGATCTGCACGGCCTCTCCGACCTGCATCAGCTGCGCGGCCGCGTGGGCCGCTCCAACCACCGCGCCTACTGCTACCTCTTTCTGCCGGAGAACCGGCCGGTCACCGACGACGCGCGGCGGCGCCTGCGCGCCATCGAGGACTACAGCATGCTCGGCGCCGGGTTCCGCATCGCCATGCGCGACCTGGAGATCCGCGGCGCGGGCAACCTGCTCGGGGCCCAGCAGAGCGGACACATCGCCGCGGTGGGCTACGAGATGTACTGCCAGCTTCTGGAGGAAGCGGTGGATGGGCTGACGTCGCGCAAGAAGGTGCGCTCGGCGGACCACGTCCTGGAGATCGGGCTCGCCGGGGCGATTCCGCGCGGCTTCATTCCCAGCGAACGCCGGCGGCTGGAGGCCTACCGCCGCGTCTCCAGCGCTGACACGATGGAGGCCTTGTTGCAGACCGCCGCCGACATCGAGAGCGCCTACGGGAAGATGCCGGCGCCGATGCGCATGCTGCTGGATCTGGCGGAATTGCGGGTGCTGCTGGCGGCCTGCGGTGTGCGCTCGCTGGTGCGGCGCGATCAGGACTACATCTTTCAATCCAAGATGCCGCCGTTGCTGCAGCGATCCTTCGCGCGCTCGGAGGCCACCGTCCGGGTTGTCGGCAAGCCGGACGAGGCCGGGGTGATCGACGTCTACGTGCGGCCGGAAAAGCATCTTGCGGATCCGAACCGCATGCTCAAATTTCTCCGCGCACAATTGGGTAAGGTCGCGCCGTCGCCGCTGGTCGCCGAAAAATAAAATCGCCGCTCAAGAGCGGCGGGTCAGTCCAACATTGTCATGGCTCGAGGGCGCCGTCGCGGCGACTAGCGCTCGCCGCGCTCGACGAAATGAATCTGCAGGTAGCGGGCCACGTAGTCCAGGATGCTCGAGGCCTCGGGGATCTCCGGGTTGCCCGTCGCGCCCATGGGCTCGAAGCGCATGCCGCGGAAGCGATCCACGGCGTCATGCGTGCTCAGGCCATGCTGCAGGGCCAGGCTGAAGGCGCGGCAAAAACCCTGGATCAGGCCCGAGAGCGTCGAGCCTTCCTTGCTCATCTTGATGAAGATCTCGCCGGGCCGACCATCCTGGAAGAGGCCGACGGTGAGGTAGCCCTCGTGCCCGGCAATGCAGAACTTGTGGGTCTGGCTGCGGCGGGTTTCGGGCAGGATTTCGCGGCGGGTTGTGAGTAGCGTCATGGAGGGATCCTCGACGGAGACATCCATCGGTTCGATGACCGGATCCACTGGACTTTCTGAGCCTGTCATTTCGAAGCCGTCGCCCGGTCTCAGTCCTTGTCCTTCTTGGGCTTCTTGCCCTTGTCGGACTTGCCGTGCTTCTCGGAGGCGTCGGCTTTCTCGGCCTTCTCCGACTTCTCGCCCTTGCCGGCCTTGGCGGACTTCGAGTCTCCCTCGTCGTCGCCCTTGTCGGCGGACTTCTTGCCTTTCTTGCCCTTCTTGCCCTTGGCTTCGCCGTCGGCGGCCTCGTCCTCGCCGGCGTCCTCGGACTCCTGGGTTTCCTCGGCCGGCTCCTCAGTCTCGACGGCTCGCTCGGCGTCCACGGACTGCTGGAAGAGCTCAAGCGTGCGGTCGGGCAGCACTTCCACGTTGATCTCGGTGCGGAGCTCGCGGTCGAAGACGATGGCGCAGGTGTAGGTGCCGATGCGGCGGACCGTGTTGGCCAGGCGGACGGCGCGGATTTCCACATCGAACTTGTCGATGGCCAGCTGGTCGGCGATATCGCGGTGGGTGACGGCGCCGTAGAGCACGCCTTGGTCGTTTACGCTGCGGATGAGCTTGATGGTGACGCCGGCCAGACGCTCGATGAGCTTGGCGCGGGCTTCCTGGCGCTTCTGCATTTCGGCGGCGGCCTTGGCGCGGGCCTCCTTGAGGGCCTCGATCTTCTCAGCGGTGGGATACTCGGCGAGCCCGTGCGGCAGGAGATAATTGCGGGCGTGGCCCGGCTTCACCTTGACGACATCGCCCACCAGTCCGAGGCTCTCGACGGTCTTGTTCAGAAGCAGTTCAACGTTGCGCTTTGCCATGATGCTGTCCTTCCCCTTTGGGGAGTGAGGGTGGTCGCCGGCACCCAACGTGTGCCTGCTTCCGCGCGGAAGCCAGGCGGCGACGAGCTCCGGAGTATGGCAAAAACCCCCCTGGGTCACAAGGGGGTTGGAAATCCAACTTCAAGATTTTTCCGCTTCGAACCGGGGTTTAGAAGGGAATATCCTCGCCCGCGACGGGGGCGTGGGCTTCGCTGCTTTCCTGGGAGGCGCCGCGCCGCGGGCTCCCGCCCTCGCCGCCGCCGCTTCCTCCCGCCGGGGCGCCGATGAACTGGAAGTTCTCGACGACCACGCGCAGCTTGGACTGCTTCTTGCCTTCCTTGTCCTCCCATTGGTCGAGCTTGAGCCGGCCTTCGATGAAGACGGGCCGACCCTTGGAGAGGTATTGCTTCATGATCTCCGCCTGCCGGCCCCAGGCCTCGCAGTCGACGAAGGTCACTTCCTCGCGCTCCTCGCCGCTGGCGGTCTTGAACTTGCGGTTCATCGCGATGCCGAAATTGCCGACCGTCTGGTTGCCCTGCGGCAGCAGCTTGATTTCGACGTCCCGGGTGAGATTGCCCATCAACATAACCTTGTTGAAACTTGCCATGAATTGCGCCTCCTTAAATGCGTGGCGGCATTCTAGGAGCCGGATTCCCCTCCTTGTCGCTTTGGGGCGAAAAGTCCAAAAATAAAAATCGGGCCGCCCCGAAGGGCGGCCCGATGGGGTTCAGGCGATGGCGTCCAAGTCGGGATCCGCACCCGGCTCGTCGGCAGGAAGGGCCCGCAGGCGGCTCTCATCCAGGGTCTTCTGCATGGCCTCGGCGTTGCGAAGCTGCTCCTCCGTGAGGTGGTCGGCGCGGACCACCATGCTGCGCAGCAGCTTTTCATTCAGGTTGCAATCCCGCTCGATGGCCGCGAGCTTGTCGCTCACGGTGCGGAAGAAGGCCAGAATGTAGAGGCCGCGCTTGTTGCCCTCGATGTCATAGGCCAGTTTGCGCTCGTCCCACTTGGCGATCGAGAGAATCTCGGCGCCATTGCGGGTCAGGAGCTCCTTGACCAGGTCGGTCGAGCCCTGCAGGTCGGAGCTGGCCGACTGCGGGAAGAGAAACATGCCCTCGTAGGGGCGGGTCCGTTCTGCGGTGATTGTTGCGTCCATATCAAACATCCTTTCAAAAGAGTGGAGTGAGAAGATCAAACCAAATGTCGAACCCGGTCCGGCACGCGCCGGGCCGGAATGAAATCAAGAGTCGCCCGCGGCCGCTCCGGCGCCACGGCGGTTGAAGGTGTTCATGGCATGGTCGAGCCCGCGCTCGACCCAGCATGCGGCGGTCTCGGCCGCCTCGTCCAGCCCTGTGGCCATGCGAAGTTTCTGCTCCTCGGTGAAGTGACCGAGCACGTAGCTCTCGGTCGGAATCCTGCCGGGGGCGTCGATGCCGACCCGCAGCCGCGGCCACTGGTCGCTGCCGAGACGGCGGGTGATGTCCGCCAGCCCGTTGTGGCCGCCGTCGCCTCCAAAGCCGCGCAGGCGGAGCGTTCCGCACGGCAGCGCGAAGTCGTCGGCGATCACCAGCAGATCCGTCTTGGCGTCGAGCTTGTGGAAGCGCAGGGCCTCCAGCACGCTGACGCCGCTGAGGTTCATGAAGGTGGTCGGCTTCAGCAGCAGCACGCGTTCCTCGCCGATCTTGGCTTCCAGCAGCAGGCCGGTGAAGCGCGACTTCGCCGGGGACGCCGGCGGATCCGCGAACCTTCGGGCCAGCCGATCGAGGACATCGAAGCCCGCGTTGTGGCGGGTTCCGCTGTACTCGGCTCCGGGATTTCCAAGGCCAACGATGAGACGCATGGAGCTGCAGGAGGCTTACGCCTTCTTGTCCTCCTTGTCCTTCTTCTCGGCCGGAGCGGCGCCTTCGGCACCCTCGACCTTGTCCTTCTTGGCGGTGAGCACTTCGGGCTCGGCGGCGCCGGTCGGGGCCACGGCCTCGGCGGCGAGCTCCTCCTGGACGATGATGACGCGGGCGTAGGCGGTGTGCGAATCGGTGATCGCCGTCAGGCCCTCCGGCAGCTTGAACTCGCCCACGGTGAGCAGGTCGCCCTTCATGTGAGTGAGGTCGATGCGGATCTCCTCGGGAATGTCGCGCACCTTGCAGCTCACTTCGAGCTCGGTGACGTCGTGGGTGAGCACGGCGCCGGGCTTCTTGGCCGACTCGGGCTGGCCGAAGTAGTTCAAGTGGACCTTGACCTTCACGACTTCATCCAGATTGACGCGGGTCAAATCGAGATGGATCACGTCGTCGCCCAGCCAGCCGAACTGCAGCTCCTTGACCAGGCAGGTCTCGGTGGTGCCGCCCTCGAGGGCGATGTTGAGCACGTGGGCGCCGGCCTTCAGGCTGTGCAGGGTCTGCTTGGCGTCCAGTTGCAGGGGCAGGGGCTTGCTGCCGTGGCCGTAGAGGATGGCCGGCAGCTTGCCGGTGGCTCGGAGCCGCTTGGTGTAGCGGGTGCCGAGTCGTTCGCGGGTCTGGGCTTGAAGGGTTGGGGTTGTTTTTGACATGGGTGAGGTCTCCTATAAAAAGAAAGTGAGTTGAGTCGAAAAAGTTTGATTCGGTTCAGCGGGCGGGCCCGAAGCCCTTTCCAAAGAGGGCGCTGACGCTCTGGTTGTGGTGGATGCGGTGGATCGCCTCGCCGAGCATCTTGGCCACGCTGAGCACGCGCAGCTTGGGGCGGATGGCGTCGAGGCGGCGCTCGATCGGGATGGTGTCGGTGACAGTGACGCTGGTGATCTCGGGGGCGGAGAGGCGCTCGATGGCCTGGCCCACCATGACCGCGTGGGTGCAGGCGATGTGGACACTGGTGGCGCCGCGCTCGCGGGCCACCTTGGCGGCCTCGACCACGGTGCCCGCGGTGGTGATCATGTCGTCGAACATGATGACGGAGCGGCCCTTGACTTCGCCGATGACATTCTTCACCTTCACCTCGCTGCCGCTCTGGCGGCGCTTCTCGATGATGGCCAGGTCGATGCCCAGATGCTCCGCGAACATGTTGGCGGTCTTGGCGTTGCCGACGTCGGGGCTGAGCACGATCGGATTGACGAAGCCCGGCAGCTCCTTGCGGAAGTGCTCCAGCAGCACCGGGCTGGCGGTGAGATGGTCCACCGGAAGGTCGAAGAAGCCCTGGATTTGGGCGGCGTGCAGGTCGATGCACATCACACGGTGGGCGCCGGAGGTGGTGATCAAGTTGGCCACCAGCTTGGCGGTGATGGGCACGCGGCCCTCGTCCTTGCGGTCCTGGCGGGCGTAGCCGAAGTAGGGAATGACGGCGGTGATGCGGTTGGCGCTGGCGCGGCGCAGGCAGTCGACGTAGATCAGCAGTTCCATCAGGCTGGCGTTCACCGGGCTGCAGGTGGAGAGCACCACGAAGCAGTCGCGGCCGCGCACGTCCTCGTCCAGCTTGACCAGAAGCTCGCCGTCGGGGAAGACCTTGGTCTCGCCCGCGCCCAGCGGCAGCTCCAGGTACTTGACGATGCCGCTGGCCAGATGAAGGCCGGTCGTGCCGGCGAAGACCTTCAGGGTGTCGATGTCTTTGGCGCTCATGGGGTGCTTTCGAGTGGGGTTCGTTTCCGACCGCGGAGAATGCCGTCCACCTCCGCCAGCTGGGCGGGAGTGTTGATGCTCAGGACCTCCTCCACGGGCACGGCGTTCATCACCGCGATGTGGAGGCCGCGCTTGAGCAGCAGCTCGAAGACGTCGGTGATGTAGTACTCGCCGCTGGCGTTGGCGTTGGTGACGCTCTTGAGCGCCGCGAAAAGTTCCTTGGTGTTGAAGAGGTAGTAGCTCGGGTTGACTTCGAGAATCTTCTTCTGCTCCGCGGTCGCGTCCTTCTCCTCCACGATGCGGCGGAACTTGCCGGCGGCGTCGCGCTCGATGCGACCGTAGCCGGTGGCGTCCTTGAGGATGCTGGTGGCCAGGCTGGCAGCGGCGCCTTCGCTGCGGTGGCGCTGCCACAATTTCTCCAGCGTTTCTCCGCGGATCAGCGGACCGTCGCCGCAGAGCACCAAAACATGCTCGCCGAGCAGACCCTTTTCAAAGACCGATCGGGCCTGGTCGACCGCGTGGCCCGTGCCCAGCTGCGGCGATTGCGTCACGAAGTGGCAGGGGGGGTTGTCATGGGAGAAGGCCGCTTCAACGACCTCGGCGCGGTGGCCAACAACGAGGACAATTTCCTTCGCGCCTGCTTCGCGGGCGCTGCGCACCACCCACTTGACCATGGGCTGTCCCGCCACCGGGTGCATCACCTTGGGCAGGTCGCTGTTCATGCGCGTGCCCTTGCCGGCGGCCAGGATGATGGCGGAGGATGGCGAAGATGGCTGGGTCGTGGGGCTCATGTTGCTTTCGATGGGGAGTGGCACTCAAGCGCGTTTTCGCGCGGGCGCCATCTCGCGTGCGACCGGAATTGGCCCGCCTAGATTCGAACTAGGACAAGGAGAACCAAAATCTCCTGTGCTACCGTTACACCACGGGCCAAGATGGGGGAATCGTACCCTTGCATATCGGCATTCGTGAGAGTGCGCCGTCGTGTTGTGCCTGTTGCGTCGTCTGGAAATGCGCTCCGGGAAAAGTCCACCTGAACCGAAGAGCCCGCACGGGCGGAACTCTTTTCGCGGCTCAGGGACCATCCCCGCACCGCGGCTGTCGTCGAGGCAGGAGCGCCCGTCAGCCGCGACGGCACGCCCCGTGCGGCGCCGACTCTTTTGGAGTTCGTCACCGACGGCCCGAGGGGGGAAACTCTAGCCGAAATCGACGGTTGGCTCAAGCCACAAGTTGGGCGGATTGGAGCAGTTGAATGGCTTCGACCTTGCCGGAAAGCCAGGAAACGCGGATGCGGCTGCCGGAGCAGATTCCGCCCGCGGGCAGCAGCAGGCCTGAAACCCGCAGCGGGACGGCGGTCGGCTGCCCATCAAAGAGCACCACCAAGTCCACGATCTGATCCTGGTGGATCGACTTGCTTGAAAGGTCGATGACCTGACCCTGAAGATGACCCTGTCCGCACATCATGATGCACAACTCATCGGACGGAGTGTAGGCGCAACTTGAGTTGGGACAAAGGCGAAGGCCACTGGACGCACGCCCGCCATCGGTCACAATCAGGCCATGCCCGCCGACGCGGATCTCACGCCGGAATCCCTGCTCGCCGCCTACGCCGCCGGCGCCTTTCCAATGGCGGACGCGGAGACCGGCGTTGTCGCCTACTACACCTGCGATCCGCGCTGCGTCCTGCCACTGGAGGCCTTCAAGCTGCCGCGCACCTCGCAGCGGGCGATCCGGGGCAGCCAGTTCCTGGTCCGCGCCGACACCGCGTTCGAGAAGGTGATGCGCGGCTGCATGCTGCCGCGGCCCGATCAGGAGCGCACCTGGATCTCCGAGTCGATGGTGGCGGCTTATGTCCGTCTGCACGAGCTTGGTTTTGCGCACAGCGTCGAAGCCTGGATCGAGGAGAAGCTGGTCGGCGGCCTCTACGGCATCTCCATCGGTGGGGCTTTTTTCGGTGAGAGCATGTTTGTGTTGCGCGGCGCGGGCGCCGGCAACGCCAGCAAGGCCTGCCTGCACTGGCTGGTCACGCACTTGAAATCCCGCGGCTTCACGCTGCTGGACAGCCAGTACGCCAATCCGCTGGTGCTGAGCTTTGGCGGGGTCGAGATTCCCGCGGCCGACTATGAAAAGCGTCTCGCCTCGGCGATCGACCTCGACGTGACTTTCTAGAAATTCACTCGCGTCTATGGTCGACGGCGCAACTCTTACTCAGTCGCGCTGCGCGGAAGGCCGAGCTCCTCCAGGGAGAGCGTTGAGCCCGGCGCGTCGACGGCCTCGTAGCCTTTCTTGCGCAGCGCAAAGATGATCTCGCGAAAATCCGCGGGCACCGCCGCGGTGAAGGAGACCTTGGCGTGCGTGGAGGGATGCTCGAAGCGCAGCATGGCCGCATGCAGCGCCTGCCGGTCCATCACGATGCGTTTTGGGTCGCCCTCGATCCCCAGCTCCGCCGCGGGAACGTGCTTGCCGTCGTAAAGGTCGTCGCCGACCAGCGGCCAGCCCAAGTGGCTCATGTGCACGCGGATCTGGTGCGTGCGCCCGGTGAGCAATTCAAGCTCGACCAGCGCGTAGCCCTGGTAGCGCTCGATCGTCCGGTAGATGGTGCGGCTGGGACGGCCTTCTTCACCCCAGCGCACGGCATAGAGCTCGCGCACCGTGGAGTGCTTGCCCAGCGGCAGGTCGATCATGTCGGCGACGGGTTCAGGCGTGCCATGCACGAGTGCGAGATAGCGCTTCTCGGTGGTGCGATTCTCGAATTGCTTGGCGATGCGCCAGTGCGCAGTGTCGGTCTTGGCCGCGACCATCACACCGGTGGTCCAGCGGTCCAGCCGATGCACCACGCCGGGCCGGGCGAATTCCTTGCCCACCGCGCTCAGGGCGCCCTCGGAGCGGTGCAGAAAATGCCAGGCCAGCGCGTTGATCAGCGTGCCGCGCTTGTAGCTTCGCGCCGGATGCACCAGCAGCCCGGCCTGCTTGTTCACCACGATCAGGTCGCGGTCCTCGTAGACGATGTCCAGCGGAATGTCGTCGGCGGGCACTTCGGTGGAAGGGGGCGGCGGCAGAACCGCGACGATCTTGTCCCCCTTGTGCAGCTTGGTGCTGGGCTTGGGAACGCGGCCGTTGACGGTGATGCTGTTTTCGTGAATCAGCTGCTGCAGCGAAGTCCGGCTGAGAAAAGGAATGCGGTCGACCAGATAGCGGTCAAGCCGCTTGTCCAGGTCGCGCTGCAATTCAAAGGTCACCGTGACGGGCGTCTCGTCGTCGCCTTCCTGGCGCTCGTAGAGCGCAAGAAGCTCCTCGGGATCCAGCTCCTTCACTTGGGCGCGGCGGGCGTCGCGGGCGGGACCACAGGGGCGGACATGATCCCGGTCGACTCCATGCCGGTCGGAGCCAGCAGATTTTGCGTGCTCGCGGTCGGGTCCAGCGTCGAGGGTTGCTCAGCGGGGCGCGAGGGCATGGCGCGGATCTGGCTCAGCTCGGGAAGCGAATCCTTGCGGGTTTGAGCAATCTTGGCCAACTGCGGATAGTGCGTGTCCAGCAGATCGTGGGCCTGCGTCAAGTAGAGCGCGGCCTGGGTCGGATCATTGCGAGTCTCGGCGACGGCGGCGCGGCCGAAGAGCCCGGTGGCGGCGATCAGCGACTTGGCGCCTTTCTTGGCGATGTTCGCATCGGCGACCTTGGCGTAGAGGCGGTCCGCCTCGGCGAGGTACTCGGTGCGCAGCTCGGGAGTCACCGTCGCGTCGGGGGCGGCGGCCTCGCGGTCGAAGCGCTTGCCGGAGGCCACCGATTCCATGTAGGCGTCGGCGGCGTTGAGCGTGGCCAGGTCGGAGATCGCGTCGGTGCCGCTGTGCTTGTTGGCGACCTCGATCAGGGCCTGCGGCGTCTGCGAGGTGAGCAGCTCGTTCCAGGCGCCGTCGCGGGCCAGGGCGGCGCGATTCTCCCACCAGTAGTAACCCATGAACGCGCAGAGCACGAGCATGGCGGCCAGCAGGTAGTTCGGTCCCTTGGTCTTGAGCCAGAAGAGGAAGTCGCTGTTGAGGCGGCTCTCGGTGAGCGTGCCGTGCTGGATTTCTTGAAGTCGCTTGTCCATAAGGAGAAGGAGTGTAGCGGGAAGCGCGGTCCGACCAAGGCTTTGCCCGTACCCTCGGGCCGATGAAGGGATTGATCGCCGTGGACCTGGATGGAACGCTGCTCGACGCCAAGGGCACGGTGTCGGCGCGGAACAAGGAGGCCCTGGCCAACCTGCAGGCCGCGGGATACGAGGTGGTGCCTGCAACGGGGCGCTCCTGGCGCGAGTCGCGCCGCGTCTTCGAGGCGATCCAGACCCAGGGTCTGGCCATCACCTCCGGAGGAAGCGTGCTCAGCGATGCGGCGACGGGCACGACCTTGGAGCGCTCGACCATCGAAGCCGATCTCGCCCGTCAATTGGCCGCCGAGGTCATCGAGCGCGGGCTGCTGGCGCATCTGCTCTGCGACCATGCCGCCAGCTCGCACGACTACTGCCTGATCGGCACCGGCGCCATCGATCCGGCGACGCAGTGGTGGCTCGAGTCGCACAATGTTCCGGTGCGCCGCGCCGCCGACCTCGGCGAGGCGGAGGCCCACGGCTTCGATCATGTGCTGCGGGTGGGGGCCGTCGATCGCGGCGACCTGCTGGAGCCGGTCTGCACGTCGATGCGAGAAAAATTCCGGGGCCGCGCCACCATGCAGTCGTGGAGCGCCGTCACCGCCACGGCGGCGATCGGCAGCGAGACGCACCTGCTGGAGATCTACTCCCTGGACACCGACAAGTGGACCATGCTGCGGAAGCTGCGCGACCGGCGCGGGCTGGGCAACGAGCGCGTCTACGCGATCGGCGACGGGCTCAACGACCTGATCATGGTGCGCGAAGCGGGGGTGGGCATCGCCATGGGCAATGCGCACGCCCACGTCCACAAGCATGCCAAGCACATCGCGCCGCACCACGGCGAGGATGGCTTTGCGCACGCCGCGGAGCGGATCCTCAGCGGAGCCTTCACTTCGGAAGCGGTACGATCCGCGTCGTGACCTCCTTCGGCCGCGATCAGAGCGAAGTGTGGACGCCGCCGGTGGTGCGCGCCGAGGGCTACGTGTTGTGCACCGCCTTCGAGGCCCTCTTGAAGGGACTTTTCGAGTGCGAGTGGCCGGTTTCCGACGTCTTCGCGCCGCGGCGGCAGCCGCTGGACATGCTCTTTCGCGTGCTCGTGGAGCCGCGCTCCTTCGAAGTCTCGCAGCGGCACGGCCTGACCCTGCACACCTCCGTCGACGCCACCCGCGCCGTGGAGCTGGCCCTGCGCTCGGCGGCGCTGGGCAAGCGCGCCGTGGCCTTCGTCCCCAACGACCAGTTGCACGCCGCGATGGCGCTGCTGGCCCGCGAGCGCGTGGGGCGATTTCACGGCGAGGGGCGAGTGGTCTTCGTGCTCGAGGACAATCCCTATCTCTCGTCGATGGCCTGCCCGCTGCAAAGCGCTGCGCAGCTGGGCCTGCCTTGCCTGGCCCCGAGCACCGTCGATGGTCTGCGCGTCGGCATCCAGGACGCCTTCCGAGTGGCCCAAGCCACCGAGAGCGCGGTGGCGCTGATCGCCCATGTCGGCTTGCTGCGTTCGCTGGACACGCTGGAGGTGGAGCCCAACCGCGTGCTCGACCGTGTGGACGCCGCACTGGAACTGAAGCGCAACCGCCGGCCCACGCGCAGCGCCGAGCGAGAAGAGCCGCTGGCCATCGCGCGGCGGCTCGAGCTCAATCAACTGAGCGCCATGCCCTCGCCGGGCGAGACCGAGCCGTGGGGGGTGGTGGCCACCGGCTCCTGTGTGATGGCGATCCGGCATTTGCTGGAAGAGCTTGGTCTTGCGGGAAGGGTGCCGCTTCTGGCGCTGACAATGCCGCACCCGCTGGATCAGGCTTCGCTGGTGCGCCTGCTGTCGCGCTGCGCCAATGTGGTGGTGCTGGAGCCGCGCCCCGGAACGCTGGCCAGCGAGGCGCTGCAGGTGGCGGAGATGGCGCGGCGCTCCGGCGAGAAGATCGCCGCGATCTGGTGGGATCGTCTTCCCTCCGACGGCGAGGTCGAGCCGGTGTTGGAGCTCAACGACGCCACGCGCCCCTCGATCCTGGCCCGCAAGATCGCCCACATCCTGAGCCAGATTCGTCCCTCGCTCGCAGTGGAGGAGCGCCTCACCGGCAGCGTCCCGCAGACCGAGAGCCTCAAGGTGCCCGACCGCGGCGAGGGCATCGGCGCCTCGGGCGCGATGGATTCTCTGCGCTCCATCATCGCCGAGGTCGCGGAGCAGTTCGCCTCGCGCAACGAGTCGACCCCGCAGGAGACGCGCACCGGGATCATCTTCGAGGGTCGCGACGCGCCGGAGTCCGACCGCTTCGTGGTGGTGGAGGCGTGGGACCGCCGCCGCTTCGCCCGCGAGGGCGCGACCGCGGTGCGCCAGGCGGCCCGCGACAGCCAGCCGCGCATGTTCGCCGTCTGCGACCTGGGCGGCGAGGACACCCCTGAGATCGAGCCGCTGGCCCGCGCCGCCATTCCGCAGGACGCGGCCTCGCCGGTCGAGGTGATGCACGGCGATCTGAACGACCGGCCGACCTTCCGCGAGCTGCTGCGCTCGGCGGCCCTTCGCGACGGGCTCACCATCGTCATCGGCCGCGACGGCCCGCCGCCGCGCCGCGACGTTTATCTGCTCGATCGCGGCTTCGCCGAGGTGGACCGCATGGGGTTCGTGCCGCTGCAGCGCGCCATCTGGTCCGCCGAGGCCGCCTGCGACGTGCGCCCCGCGGCGCCGGCGATCATGGTGGAGCGCGGCCTGGAGCGCGGCACCAATCCGCTGCGCACGGAGTTCAAGGTGGAGGTTCTTGCGGATCGAACGGGCGCGCGCTTCCAATTCAACGCGCGGCCGCTGCTGGAGCAGGTCGAGGTGCTGCGCACCAAGCCGCCGCGTCCCGATGAATTGCAGCCCGGAGCGCCGCGGCCTGCGCCGCCGAAGATTGTCCACGCCAACAGCGGCCGGTGGCGGGCGCATCTGGCCGGATGGCGCGGCGACTTGCCGGGACTTGCAGCCCTTGCGCTGTGTGAAGCGGGTCGCTCGATGGGCTACCGCGTCCAGGCGGTTTCGCAGGCAATTCCCGTTGGTCCGGGCCGCCGCGCCTGGAGCCAGGTGGTCTTCACCAGCCTCGACGCGGTCCACTCGACCTGCGCCACGCAGATTCCCTACGGTGAGGCGGACGTGGTCATCGGACTCGATCCCGTGGAGACGGTGCGGGCGCTGGGGCCCGATCCCTTTCTGCGGGTGGCGCAGCGTGATCGCACCTATCTCATCGCCAACACCGGCCTGCTGGATGATCAGGTCGACGCCGAGGACATCAAGTCCGCCGGCGATTTGGCCATGGCGGCCTCCTATATGTGCCGCGGCGATGGCGTGCTGTTGATGGACGTCGCCAACATCTGCCGGCAGACCTTTCTGACCGAACGGCTCACGGATCTCGTCCTGCTGGGCATGACTTTTCAGCAGGGGCTGATTCCGGTGAGCGAGAGCGCGCTGGAGGCCGCGGTGGGCCGCATCGAGGAGCGAGGCTATGGCCGCTGCGTGCAGGCGGTGCAATATGGCCGCGTGCTTGCGGCGGAGCGGACGCGTCTGATGAACCTGCCGCTGGGCGCGGGCGAGACCAAGGACCGCGGGCCCGAGGGGCTGGCGCGGCTGGTGCGGCGCATCGACCTGGAAATTTCCGAGAGCGGATTCTTCGCGCGGCGCTCGCGCGGGCGCTTCCGGGCGCTGATGCGCGAATTGCTGCAGACGATGGCGCCGCTCTCGGGCACGCGCGCCGGCCGCGCCGCCCGGCGCGACGCCGTCACCGGGCTCCATCGCTGCTGGCTCTGGGGCGGCATGGCCTACGCCGAAACCTACGCGCGCCTGCTGCGAGGTCTGGCCCGCGCCGATTCGGGCGAGGATGGTTGGCCGCTGCTGGTCTACGCGCCGCTGCCGCTGGCCGAAGTGATGCTGATCCGCGACCTGGTCTTTGTCGCCACCATGAGCACCAGCCTGGAGCAGCGCCGACTCACGCGCCGCCGGCTGGATGTGCGCGCCGGCCGCGGCGACAAGATGGAGCGGCGCTTCCTCAACCGCATCGAGGCCACGCTGTTCGGGCGCTTCATCCGCCTGGACTTCCGCTCCAGCGACTGGCCCGCCAAGGTGATCCGCACGCTCTCCTGGCTGGTGCCGCTGGGCGTGCGCGGCAAGCCCACCGATCGCGCCTCGCGCGACGCGGTGACCGAGATGGTGGTGCGCGCCGCGGCCGAGCCGGAGCGCCGTAATTCGTGGGGGGCCTTCTTCGCGCGGCTGCACGAGTCCGCCGTCGACGGCACGCTGCTCTCGTTGGACGAGAAGTCGATCCGCTCGTTGGCGACGGAATGGCTCAGCGCCTCTGAGATCGCGGCCGCTACCGCTGAGCCGTCCGCGCGGCTGACCCCGTCTTGACCTCGTGGCGAAGCTGACCGCACGCGGCGGCGATGTCGCGGCCTCGGCTGGCGCGGATGTGCACATTCACGCCGCGGTTGCGCAGCACTTCCTGGAAGAGATGGACATCATCCGAAAGCGGCCGACGGAAGGGCAGGTCCGCCACCTCGTTCCAGCGGATCAGATTCACATTGGCCCGCAGCCGCTTGGCCAGTCCGGCCAGTTCCTCGGCATGCTCCGGACGGTCGTTGAATCCACCCAGCACGATGTATTCCAGCGTGATCTCGCGGCCCGTCGTGCGGAACCATTCGTCGCAGGCGTCCAGCAGCTCGGCGATCGTGGAGTATTCCGCCCAGGGAATGATCTGGCGGCGCATCTCGTCGTTGGGCGCGTGCAGGCTCAGGGCCAGCGTGACCGGAATCTCGAAGCCGACCAGCTTGCGAATGGCGGCCGGAAGCCCGACGGTGCTCAGCGTGATGCGCCGCGCGGAGATGCCCATGCCCCACGGAGCGTTGAGCGTGCGGATGGCGTCAGTCACCGCGGAGAAGTTCGCCAGCGGCTCGCCCATGCCCATGAACACAACATGCGAGATTCGCTCCACGTCTTTCAGGCGGCCGAGCCGCCACGCCTGCTCCACGATGCGGCCGCGGGTGAGGTTGCCCTCGAGTCCGCCGATGCCGCTGGCGCAGAACTTGCATCCCACCGGGCAGCCGACCTGGCTGCTCACGCATGCGGTCTTGCGATCCTCGGTCGGAATCATCACGCACTCGGTGGTGCGGTCGGAAGTGGTTTGGTTGGCGATCGGCAGCGAACTTGCCGAGGGTGAATGGTTCATGATCGGCAGCAAGCCCGTTGCAGGCGCGGAAGTATCCGGCCAGGCGAGGAGCAATTTCCGCGTGCCGTCGGTGGCGCTCATCTCCGCCTGCAAGCGGCCCTGCTCGAAGATCATTTCGCGCTCCAGCGTCTCGCGGTTGAGCTTGGAAAGATTGGTCATCAGGGCGGGCTGGATGACGCCCTTGGCATAGACCCACTCCATGATCTGCTTGGGCACGAAGGCCGGCATCCTGCGCGCCGCGGTCCATTCCGCAAGCGTGGTCGGATCGAATTCGAAAAACGCGGAGCGTTCTCCCGGGCGGCTTGGCGAGTCCGATTCGGTCACTGGGTGGCGCCGATGGTCAGGTCAATGGTGCGATGGGGAATGCGCCGCTCCTCCAGCCAGCTGTGCAGGGCGGGGGCGCTGTCGGTGCGGACCACGCGGCAGCTGCTCGGGTCGACGCCGCGCTGGCGCATCAGGTCCTTCAGGGTGCCGGGCAGGCCGAACTCGACCTCTTCGCGGTAGATGTCGCGCTGCTCCACCTCGCCGCCGAAGCGCTCGATGAGCTCGGCGATCAGGTCGTGCACCAGGTCCTCCGGCGCACTGGCGCCGGCAGTGATCAGCGTGGTCTCGACGCCTTCGAACCACTCGGGCCGCAGCTCGCTCTTGTCGTCAATCAGCCGCGCCTTGGTGCCGACCTTCTCGGCGATCTCCGCCAGACGAACCGAATTGCTGGAGTTGCGGCTGCCGACCACCAGCACCAGGTCCACGTCCGGAGCCAGGGCCCGCACGGCGCGCTGCCGGTTGGTGGTGGCGTAGCAGATGTCGCTCGAAGGCGGTTCCTTCAGCAGGGGAAAAGCGGTCTTGAGCGCCTTGATGATCACGTCGGCGTCGTCGGTGCTCAGTGTGGTCTGCGTCAGGTAGACCAGCTTTGCGGGGTCCTTGATCTGCAGCTTTGGAATGTCGGCGGGGCTCTGCACCACCTGGATCGCTTCCGGCGCCTCGCCGCGCGTGCCCACCACTTCCTGGTGATCGAGATGGCCGACCAGCAGAATTTGGTAGCCCACGCGGGCGTAGCGGATGGCCTCGTTGTGCACCTTGGTCACCAGCGGGCAGGTCGCGTCGATCGCGGTCAGGCGCCGCGCCTCGGCCTCGGCTCGCAGCGCGGGGCTGACGCCATGGGCGCTGAAGACCAGGATGGAACCCTCGGGCACGTCGGCCACGTCCTCGACAAAGGTCACGCCGCGGTTGCGGAAGCGGTCGACCACGTGCATGTTGTGCACGATCTCGTGGTAGACATAGATCGGCTCGCCGGGGCAGAGCTCGAGCAATTGGTCGACCACGTCAATCGCCATGTAGACGCCGGCGCAGAATCCGCGGGGATTGGCAAGGACAAGTTTCATCGAATCCGATGATAGCTCGCGGCTTGGTAACTTCAGAGCATGTCAACTTCGAGCGAGTCCGGTCCCGCGGTGTACATCGACGGCAAGTTCATGGGACCCGATCAGGCCATGATCAGCGTCTACGACCATGGTTTCCTCTATGGCGACGGCATTTTCGAGGGCATCCGCATGTATGGCGGAAAAGTCTTCAAATTGATGTCGCATCTTGAGAGGCTTTTCGGCGGCGCGGCGGAGATTCGCCTGAAGCCGGCGCTGGACCGCGCTCAGATGGCGCAGGCGGTGCGCGACACCGTGGCCCGCAGCGGCTTGAAGGATGGATACATCCGGCTCATCGCCTCGCGCGGCAAGGGTTCGCTCGGGTTGAATCCAAATCATTGTCCGACATCGAGCACGATCATCATTGTCGACCGGATCCACTTGTATCCGGAGAAGATGTACGAGCAGGGGATGCCGATTGTCGTGGCCAAGCGGCCGCGCATTCCCGCGGTGTGCCTGGATCCCGCAATCAAGAGCCTGAACTATCTCAACAACATCCTCGCCAAGGTGGAGGCGCTGGACGCCGGCGTGCACGAGGCCATCATGCTGAACATGGCCGGTGAAGTGAGCGAGTGCACCGGCGACAATATTTTCGCGGTGAAGAAGGGCGTCCTGTACACGCCTCCGGTGACCGCGGGCATTCTGCGCGGTGTGACGCGCAGGTTTGTCATCGATACGCTGGCGCCGGCCGCGGGGCTGCAGGTGAAGGAAGGCCCGCTGAAGCTGGGTGATGTGCTCTCGGCAGATGAGGTGTTCCTGACGGGAACCGCCGCGGAAATCATCGGCGTCTCCAAGATCGACGCCACAGTGATCGGCGGCGGGGGAGTCGGCCCGATCACCAAAAAACTTGCCGCGGATTTCAAGAACCGGGTCAAGAACAACGCGCCGGAAGATTGACCCATGGGATTCCGAGCCTGGAAGTCCAACTACAACCGATTCGTGTTGGCAGCTGTCGTTGTGCTTGTGCCCTTGGGCGTCTACGCCGTTTTCTCCAAATCGCAGAAAACTCAGGACTACCTTGGAGTCCTTTTCACGATTTTCATGGCATTGGTGATTGGCAGCAGCACGCTGTGGCTCTGGCATCGCAATCTCTGGAGCAAGTTGATCGCTGTCTCCACCTGGCTGTGCATCCTCTTCGCGGGTTCGGTTTTAGTTTCGGGGTTCATGGAGTGGTCCCACTGGTGGTCTCCGGAATCGCTGGACATGATGCATGCGGTGATTTGCGCGGTGATCTACCTGCTCTTGGTGACGGACTGCCAATGGCTCCTTCGGTTGAAATTGCAACGGGGGGTCGACCGATGGCTTCGCGCCGTGTCGGTTGTTCTGGCGATCGTGTTCGGGACGCTCATCATTTTGGCAAACGAAACGGACTGGATGAAGGAGCTGCTCGGCCAAGTTCGCGAAGAGCAACTCATGTTGAATTTGTTCATGACCGTTGTCGCGAGCCAGGTCGTTGTGGCGATCCTGGCCTCCATCGGAAAGGAGAGGGCGGCGAAGCTGTCCCGGAAACACCTTGGGGGATTCATGCTTCAATTCAATTGTCCGCGTTGCGGCGCGGCGAATCGGCTGCCGACAGGCGGTGCGACCTGCTCTGCATGCCACCTGGAGATTCAAATCGAGTTCGATGAGCCTCGATGCGAGTGCGGCTACATGCTTCACAAGCTGACGGGGATCAACTGCCCGGAATGCGGCAAGGTGGTCCCGGAAAAGTTGCGGTGGGATTCCGCCGTGTCTTCTCAGTCCACCGACCCGGTCCTTGGGACAAAGAGTCCATGCATTTCATGAGCCGCGTCAAAACCAACGCGCCGGAGGATTGACATGGCCTATCGGTTGTGGACCTCTCGCTTCAACCGATTCGCCCTGGCGGTGATTGGCGTGATGTTGCTGCTGGGCATGTACGCCATTCTTGCCAATTCAGAGTGGACTGCGTGCATTCTCGCAACGCTGGTGCTGACCTTTTTGGGATTGGTGCTTGGCCGCTGCTTCCTCTGGCTTTGGTTTCAAAGTCCCTGGCTCAAATTGGTCGCACTTTCAAGCTGGCTCTGCATCTCTTTTGTTGTATCAATCTTTGTCTCGAGCATTTGGGAGTGGTCTCATTGGTGGTCGCCTCGGTCGGACGAAATGGAACGGATGGTCTTGTGCGCCCTCATTTATCTGCTCATGGCGTTGGATTGCATGTGGCTGCTGCGGCTGCGGCTTCAGAAACTTTCGAATCGGTTGATCCGGGCCGTGGCGTTCGTGCTTGCCGTCGCCGTGGGAGTGAATGTGATCCTTTTCGCATTTTCAAAGGAAACCGAGATGTATCTCAAGAACTCGATTCCATTCGAGTGGTTCGCTATTTCCTACATGATCGCCGGAGCAAGCCAGATTGCCTCCCTGATCCTGGCCACCATTGAAAAAGAACGGGCCGTGAAGATGGCCCAGAGTTACTCCGATCGCATCACGGTCCAGATGAATTGCCCGCGTTGCGGCGAGGCGATTCAATTGCCCATGGGGCCTGCGCATTGTTCAAAGTGTCGGCTGGCGATCCAGGTGGTATGCGACGAGCCCCACTGCGAGTGCGGCTACTTGCTTCACAAGTTGACCGGGATCAACTGCCCGGAATGCGGCAAGGTGGTTCCGGAAAAGTTGCGGTGGGATTCCGCCGTGTCAACCGCGCCGGCGGATTAAGCGATGGGATTCCAGGAATGGAAGGCCAATGACAACAGAATCGTGCTGGCGGCGGGGAAAGTCGGGTGGCCGGCGCGCCACGAAACACTTCAGCCGATCTCGATCGCATGCAGCGCGACCGTATGGCTCTTGCCGCGCAGCATGACGTCGCCCAGCGACTCGACGCGCATGCCATCGGGCACCGCGAGGCGCGCCAGCAGGTCGCTCGAGATCAGCGCACGCCGGCCCAGCTTCCGGCATTCCTGGTCCATACGGGAAGCGGTGTTGAGGGTGTCGCCGAGGAACGCGATCTCGCGCCGGGCGTCGCCGACCTCGCCGACCGCGATCGGACCCGCATGCATCGCCGCGCGGCCCAGCGGCGCGACCCCGAACTCGGAGCGGTAGGTCTCGCGATTGCGCTCCATGACGGCGACAACCGCGGCGAGGCAGTGCAGGATGCGCGCGTCGCGCACCGCCGCCACGGTCGGCCAGCTGACGATGATCCCGTCGCCGACAAAGCGGTAGATCTCCCCGCCATGTGCCACAATCGCCTCGCTCACGTCGGTGATCACGCGGTGGAGCAGGCCGAGAAAGCGTTCGTCACCGATGTCCTCGGCGATCCCGCTCGAACTCTCGATGTCCAGCAGCAGGAAAGCACGATCCTCCAGGACCGGTCGATGGTAGCGCCCGATCACCAGCCGCCACAGCACGCCCGGCCCGAGCAGGCGATCGACCTCCATCAGCGAGACTATGACGAACGACACCGCGAGCGAGTAGAGCGCGTCTCCGGCGAGGACGAACGTGCCGCGTTCGGTCGGCGGCGCGAAGTGCCGCACGACGGCGAGCACCGGCATGATCCAGACGATCCAGAGCCCAACCTTGACCGCGACGAAGGCGGCGAAGGGGAGGCGGCGCAGGGCGCGGCCTGCCGCGCTCGCGGCTCCGTAGGTCTCGAGGAGCGTCACGCCGCCGGCGATCGCGGCGCCCGCGGCCATGCCGCGCGCGGCGGCGGCCCAGCCGGGCGGCTCGATCGCCAGCATGTAGGCGAATCCGAGCGCGGCGCCGATCGCGGCGCCGACGAGAACGATGTGGGCGCGACGACGGGCGAGCGCGGTATCCATCGGCGCGAAGTCTAACATTGCACACCGCGCCGCTACGACTTGATTCGACTATTGAGTTTCGATGGCGGTCTGGCCCACAGTGACAGTGACCGGAGCCTTCGACTTGTCGTGATTCTCGCGGTGCAGCGGCTTGGCGCGGAGCAGGCTCCAATCCGCGACCGCTAGATCCGGGCTGTCTTTGCCGTCATGGACGCGCAGCAGGTCGTAGTGGTTGTCACGCTGCGCAGGCAGGAAACCCGCGTCGCGGATCAGCCGGCAGATCTCCGCTTCGTTGAGGCAGTAGGTCGTGCCCGCGCTGCTGACCACGTTCTCCTCCATCATCACGCTGCCCATGTCGTTGGCGCCATGAAGAAGCCCGGCCTGGCCGACCAGCGGACCCATCGTCACCCAGCTCGAGCCGATCGACCAGACATTGTCCAGGTGCAGGCGGCTGATCGCCTGCGTGCGCAGATAGTCGGTCGCGCCGCTCATGCGCACGCGGCGGCCGAACTCGGGATCCGCGTCTTTGGTTCCGTTGCCGTCGAGCCTGGCCACGACATCGCCGGGGAATTGCTTGCCGCTCCCGACTTCTTCGTCCCAGCCTTTGGCCCGGCCCAGCGGCGTATTTTCGCGCTGGAAGGGCCAGGAAATAAATGCCATGCAGCGGCCGCCCCCATCGTGCGAGAAGTCCGCAATCGCGCGGTCCTGCCACTGGCGGACCAGTTCCATGTGGTGAATGCGGTCGGCGAAGCCCTCGATGTGGCCGAACATCATGGTGGCGCTGGTGTTCATGCCCAGTTTGTGCGCCACGCGCATCACGGTCAGCCACTCTTCAGCAGTGCATTTGCCCAGTCCGATTTTCTTTCGCACCGCGGGGGCGAAGATTTCCCCGCCGCCGCCCGGCACGCTGTCCAGGCCCGCCGCGTGAAGGACGCGCATCACGCTCTCCAACTTTTCTTCCATCGTCGCGCCACCTGATTTGAAGAAGCGCACGAATTCCACGAATTCCGGCGGACTGAACGCGTGGACATGGACCTGCGGATAAGCCGACTTGATCGCCTGCAGCAACTCCACATACCACTCAAGCGGCAACTCGGGATTCATTCCGCCCTGCATCAGAATCTGCGTGCCGCCGATGGCGACCAGCTCGCGGATCTTCTCCAGGATCTTCTCCGTCGGCAGCGTGTAGGCATCGCTCTCGTCGCCGTCGCGGCGGAAGGCGCAGAAGGTGCACTTGGCGGTGCAGACATTCGTGTAATTGATGTTGCGGTCGATCACATAGGTGCGGATGCTCTCGCCGTGCAGGCTCCGGCAGCGCTCGTCGGCCCAGTGGCCGAGTTCCGCCAGCGGCATCTCCTGGAAGAGTCGCAGCGATTGCTGCGGCGTCAGCCGCGCCGCGCCGGCGGCGACATCGCGCAGAAGTCCCCGGTCAAACGCGTCGATCGTCGCATGAAGTGGCGGCATTCCGGCAGTCTAGGAGCAACCGCGATTGGAGTCCAAACATGAAAGTCAGACCCGGAGTCTCTGCCAGTTGCCGTAGCGGAAGCGCGCCAGGAAAAGCAGCCCGCGGATGCCCAGCTCAAGGCTCAATCCCCACCAGATGCCCGCGAGTCCGTAGCCCATCCACACGCCCAGCGCCCACGCCAGCGGCAGGCGGATCGCATAGATGCTTCCCACCGTGATCGCCAGAATCCATTTCACATCACCCACGCCGCGAAGCCCTTGCCGGACCGTCATGCTCAGCGCGAAGAACACCTGCACCGTGCCGCAGGCGAAAAGCAATTTCGGAACCTCATCCAGATGCACCGGTTCGCTGGAAATGATCGACGCGAGGAATCTTCCCTCGGTCATGAAGAGAATTCCCATGGCGCCCATGATGCTCATGCCCAGCACGGTGCAGGCCCAAATCGCCTTGCGCGCCATCTGCGGATTCTTGGCGCCGAGGTATTGCCCGGCCAGCGCGCCGGCCGCGGTTCCCATGGCGAACCCGGGAAGAAACGAGAAGGCTTCCCACTGCACGGTGATCATGTGGGCGCCGATCAATCCCTGATGTGGCGGCAGTCCGGTGGCGCCGCGGGCGATCTGCCCGATGAAGCCCATGATGAAGAGGCTGGAACCCCACATCGCCAGCCCCTCGAAGAAATTCGGAATGCCCAGCCGCGTGATGCGCCAGGCGATCTTGCGCTTCGGCTTGAGCGTCTTCTTCTCCAGCCGCAGATCCTTCACGCCCCTGACCATCACCCAGACCGTCGCGATGCCGCCGACGATGTAGCTCAGCGAAGTTCCCGCGGCGATGCCCCACACGCCCCAGGTTTCAGGATCGATCGAGAGCGGTGCGGGCAACTCGTTTCCGTTGAAGCGCAGCACCACGCCCGAGAGCATCCAGCTGGCGAAGAGATTGATGACGTTGATGCCGATCGAGATCAGCGACGGCTTGGTGGTCTCGCCCGCGCCGTGCAGGCACATGCCGCCCACGGTCATCACGCCGCAGAAGGGCATGCTCCAGGCGATCACCGAGACATAGGTGGAGCAATGCGCGGCAGCTTCGGGCGAAAGGCCGGAGACCGCCGCCAGCGGCGCCGCCAGCAGCCACATAAAGAGGCCGACCAGCGCGCCCCACACGACGCCCAGCGTCACGCTGGCGCCCAGCGCCTCGTGCGCGTCGCGCTTGTTGCCACTGCCCATCGCGCGGGCGATGATCGCCTGCCCGCCCACGCCGAGCCCGGCCAGCGCGATGCCGGTGAACCACCCCACATACGTGCCGATGCCGATGCCGTCCATCGCGGGCACGACCACCTTGCTGGGCAGGTTTCCCGCCAGGATCTTGTCGGTCATGCCCACGCAGGCGGCCATGAGCTGCTGCAGCAAGACCGGAAGCGCGAGAATCCAGATCGCGCTCCACATGCTCTTGCCCGCCAGTCGCCCGGAGCGGATCTCGCCGGATTCGAACGAATCAGCGTCGATCTCCGCGACCGCCATGAGGGTGTCCGCAGGATCGTCCGGGCCGATCGAGGTCATGGGCACATCGCGGTCCGCGTCGGCGGCTCGCTTCTTCGGTTTCGTCGACTTCATCGATCAGCGCATGCTTTCACTTCGGTGAGTTGCCCAGGTTCTGGAAATCATCCGGCGCGGTTGAAGGCGGCAGCTTCGCCTCGTCCATGCCTACCGGCACGCCGGGCTTCTCGAAGTTGAGCGGCGCCCAGAAGGTGATGTAATCCCAGAACCCCTTTTCGCGCTGGTAGGTCGGATAGAGGTATTGCAGCTCGCGCCGAAAGGGGGTCTTGGTCGCCCGATACCAGCTCAGCCAGAGGCGGCGGTCCAGGGCGAAGTCGTGATCGGTCAGCAGGCGCAGCGAATCGTTGGCCGCAAGATTCACCGCCAGCTCGCGGTGGTCGACCATGGCGCAGAGCGCCTGGAAGGAGTCGTCGGCGGCGTACTGGCCCAGCGCTATGGCGATCTCGGTGCGGACCGCGGCTTCCTCGTTCTCGTCGGTTCCGCGCGAGCAGAGAAGAGCGGTCATCTTGGGATCATGGATGCGCTGCAATGCCTTCGCGGCCGCGATGCGCACCTGGATGTTTTTGTTCTGCAGTTGTTTGGCGACGAGCTCGGCGTCGCTCACCTCGCCGTGTCGGGCCAGCGCGTCCAGCGCGCTTGCCTTGACCAGCGGATCGGAGTTGTCCTCGACATAGAGCCGGTACATGCTGAGGTAGGCGGGGCTGCCGCCCCACGGCGCGTTGGCCAGCAGCACGGTGCCGCGGCGCTGGTTCTCGTGGTCGTAGGGATCCAGGGCCCACTGGGCGGCCTGCGCCGGCGAGGGCGGTGAAAACGAATTCGTGAAGGAGTTGAAATCGCTCGTCATGGTGTCACAACCCGCCAGGAGAGCCACTCCGCCGAGCGCGAAAATTCCGGGCCACCATTTCACGCCGGGCAGTATAAGGTTGTGCATGGAATCAGCCGTGAAACTTCACGCCTTCGCTCTCGGCCGCTGCGAAACCAACGCCTATGTAGTCGAAGTCGCGGGGAAAAAGGGAGAAACCGGGAAGCTCGCCTGCTGGATCGTCGATCCGGGCGAGGCGCCGGAGCCGCTGCTCGACTTCCTTCGCTCGTCGGGATTGAAGCCCGAGGCGATCCTGCTCACCCACGCGCATGCCGACCACATCGCCGGGCTGGATCAGGTTCGCGCGATGTATCCGAAGATTCCCGTGCTCGCCCACGCGGCGGAGCATGAGTGGTTCGCGGATCCCCAGCTCAATCTTTCCTATTTCATGGGCGAGCCGATCTCGGTTTCGGCGCCGACGGGCACGCTGCAGCAATCCCAGAAGCTTTCCCTTGGCGGTGTCGAGTTCGAAGTGCTCGAGACGCCCGGTCATTCGCCGGGCTCGGTGACTTTGCACTGCCCAAGGGAAAAATTCGCCATCGTCGGCGACACGCTCTTTCAAAGCTCGATCGGCCGCACGGATTTCCCCGGCAGCGATCATGCCACGCTGATGCGTTCCCTGAATCAGGTGCTCATGAAGCTGCCCGACGACACCGCGATCCTGCCGGGACATGGTCCGCCCACCACGATTGCACAGGAACGGCGCAGCAATCCATTCCTAGCGGGCCGCTGATCCCGCCGCCTTCTTCGCCGCGATCCACTTGGTCATGCGGGCCTCGAGCACATCCAGCGGCAGGGCGCCATCACCAAGGATCGCGTCGTGGAAGGCGCGCAGGTCGAACGAAGCGCCGAGCTCCTTCTCGGCCGCGCTGCGCAACCGCCGGATCTCGAGCTCGCCAAGCTTGTAGGCGCAGGCCTGGCCGGGCCAACTGATGTAGCGGTCGATCTCGCGCTCGATGTTCAACTCGCTCAAGGCGGTGTTGGATTTCATGAACGCCACCGCCTTGTCGCGACTCCAGCCCATCGAGTGCATGCCGGTGTCCACCACGAGTCGGCAGGAGCGCCACATCTCGTAGAGCAGTCGGCCGAAGTCGTTGTAGGGATCGTCGAAGAGCTTCATCTCGATGCCCAGCCGCTCCGCGTAGAGCGCCCACCCCTCCACGAAGGCGGTGAAGCCCATGTCGCGCCGCACCGTGTGGCGCTGCGGTAATTCCTGAGCGAGCGCGATCTGCAGGTGGTGTCCGGGCACCGCCTCGTGCAGGGCCAGCGGAATCATCTCGTACTTGGGTCGCTGATTCAGTGCGAAGGTGTTGGCGTAGAACCAGCCGGGATTGCCCGCGTCCAGGCTGCCCTGCTGGTAGTAGGCGGTGGTCTGGCTGGGGGCCATGAAGCGGGGGATCTCGCGCACGCCGTAGGTCAGGCGCGGCAATCTCCCGAAGAGCGCCGGCAGGTGGGCGTCGATGCCCTTGCAGACATCGCGGTAGCCGCGCAGCAATTCCTCGGCGCTCTGGTAATAGAAGCGCGGATCGCTCCGCAGGAAGGCCGTGAAGCGCGAGAACAATTCGTCGTCGGGGAGGGAAGCCAGCGCCGAATCCGGGGTGAACCAGTCGGTGCGCCGGATCACCTGCAGCATCTCGGCGCGGATGCGGGCGACCTCGGCCAGTCCGATGGCGTGGATCTCCTGCGGCGTCTTGGTGGTGGTGGTCTGCTGCTTCAGGCGGAAGGCGTACCACTCCGGTCCGTTGGGCAGCGAGGCGCAGGCAATCTCGTCGCTGCAGCCGGGGATGTACTTGTTCTTCACGAAATCACGGAAGGTCGTCAGCGACGCCAGGATCTTCTCGATCGCCTTGTCGCCGCGGGCAGCCAGCGCCTGCTTCTGCTCGGGGGTCAGGTCGGGATAGGTGCGCAGGAAGGGGGCCCGCAGCGCCTCCAGCTTTCCGGCGATCACTGCATCGAACTGCGAATCCATTCCCTGCAGAATCACCTTGGGCTGGGTGATGTGCAGGCGCAGACCCTCCTCGAGCAGGGCCTGCTGGTCGGCGAGCTGCTTGGGAACCTGCTCAAGTCGCGCCGCGTGAGCTTCCAGATCGCGGCCGCGCTCAAACGGCATGCGCTCTGACATCTGCGGGATGTTCTGCTGCGGCCCGCCCAGCGGCCCGATCACCAGCAGGTGCTCCTGAAATTTCTGCGACTGCACGCTGAGCTCGAGGTCACGCAGGACCAGGTCCAGGTCGAGCAGCTCCGTTTCGCTCAGGCCGTCGCGCGGAACGCTCTTGAGCGCGCCCAGCAGCGCGATCGTCTCTTTGTTGCGCCGCGCGGTGGCGGCCGCGCTCTGGTCGCTGATGCGGAAGGCGTCCGCGGGGCGGCCATTGGCGATCGCCTCCATCGGGTCTTCGCGGTCGCGGAAGGCCTGGATGGAGTCGAAGGCCTGGTTGAGCACGGCGGAGCTGCTTGGCTTGGCATCCGCTTTCGCGGCGCCGCCGGCGACGGCCTGTGCGCCCGCCGGTTGAACCGCGAAGAAGATCGCAACAAGGGCGCCGACCGAAATGATTTCCGCAAGAGGATGGTGCTTGGCTCGCATCGCATCAAAGTAGCAGGAGTGGGGCTACTCTTGCCAAATGCCGATTGAACTGACGCTTGGCCACAGCCCGGATCCCGACGATGCCTTCATGTGGTGGCCGCTTTTCGGCGTGGATGGCGGGGAACCCGAAGTCAGCGACGATCGCTTCCGCTTTGTGCAGGTGTGCGACGACATCGAGTCGCTGAACCGCCGCTCGG
The DNA here is from genome assembly GCA_021414025.1 of Planctomycetota bacterium. Classification (NCBI taxonomy): domain Bacteria; kingdom Pseudomonadati; phylum Planctomycetota; species Planctomycetota bacterium. The sequence goes on from JAIOPG010000002.1 coordinate 368,575, forward strand.
CGGGCGATGCGAGTCGGCTGCTGGACATCACGGCGATGAGCTGCGCCAACCTGCCGCTGGTGGTCGAGCGCTACTGCGCCACTGCGTGCGGCAGCAGCGTGGGCGACGGCTACGGACCCAAGCTCGTTTCGCGCGACCCCATGACCACGGCGCAACTGAAGGAACCCGGCGTGGTCATCGCCGTGCCCGGAGTGCGGACGACTTCCTTCATGGTGCTCAGCCTGCTCCTTGGGCCCGGCAAGTTTCAATACAAGGAAGTTCCCTTCGACCAATTGATGGAAGCGGTGGAGTCGGGCGAATTTCCCGCCGGCGTGGTGATCCACGAGGGGCAGCTCCAATTCCAGGACCGCGGTCTCCACCTGGTGCAGGATCTCGGCGCCTGGTGGAAGCAGCAGACGCAACTGCCGCTGCCGCTGGGTCTCAACGCCATCCGCCGTGATCTCGACGCGCGCTACGGCGCCGGCACCTCGCGCAGCGTCCAGCGATTGCTCGAGCGCTCGGTGGAGCACGCGATGCAACATCGCGACAAGGGAATCGAATACGCCATGAAGTTCGCCCGCGGCATGGACCAGGGGCTCGCCGGAACCTTCGTCGACCTCTACGTGAACCGCATGTCGCTGGACTTCGGTCCGCGCGGTGAAAACGCCATCCTTCGCCTGCTTTCCGATGCGGCGGCGGCCGGGCTGGTCCCCGCGGTGCGCTCCACCGAATCTCTCTTCGCCGCTCGATAAAACACATCGGCGATTGCGGCTATATTCTCGCCCCTTCGCATGAGCCTCTCACCCACGCCAACTGAACAGGGGTACACCCCGCCATCCGTGCGCCAGTTCGGCGTCTTCCTGGACAACAAGGTGGGCAAGCTGCTCGATCTGCTGCAGAAATGCGATGACCAATCGGGTCTGAATCTGGCCGCCTTCAGCATCCTGGACTCGAGCGACCATGCCGTTGTGCGTCTGATCTTCAACAACGCCGACGCCGCCCGCGTGGTGCTGCGCAGCAACCAATTCACCTTCAGCGAAGTGGACCTGCTGGTGGTGGAGCTGCCCGAGGGCAAGAGCCTCACCAATCTCTGCCTGCACCTGCTGGGCGCCGAGCTCAACATCCGCTTCGCCTATCCCGTCATGATGCGCAAGCAGGAGGCGCCCACGGTGGCGATCGCGGTGGACGACCTCACGCTCGCCGGCCAGATCCTGCTCCGCAAGGGTTTCCGCCTGCTGGGCGAAGAAGACCTCGTCTGATTCACGGTCGCGCACTTTTTCAACCAGGAGCAACGCACATGGCACGCAAAGTCCGCATGACCGCCACCGGCCCGATCAAGATCGAGCCCCAGGACAAGCCCATCTTCATCTGCGCCTGCGGCCTCACCAAGAATCCGCCCTTCTGCGACGCGAGTCACAAGAAGTGCCGCGACGAGCCCGAGGGCAAGTGCTTCGTCTATGACGCCGAGCACCAGCGCGTCGAAATCCCGGAGTGATCGTCCGTTGGAGCCCTTGCGTGGTTCGGCCCTGAGCCGAGCTGCTGATCCGGGCTTCAGCCGGGGTAGATCGCCGAGGTCTTCTCGGTTTCCCAGACCCGAACCCGAACCAGCTCGCCGCCGAGCTTCTTGACGGGATCAACGATCCACTGGTGGCAGACCCGGGCAATCGATTCCACGCTGGGATTGGTCTTGGCAAAGCTCGCCACATCCGTGTTGAGGTGCTTGTGATCGAGCTTGTCGATGGCGTGCTCCCGCACCGCCTTTTCCAACTGCGTCAGGCTGAAAGTCGGCGGATCCTGGATCGGTGAGCGCACCGAAACCTCAAGGCGGTAGTTGTGGCCATGCCCCGCGGCGTTGTTGCACTTGCCGAAGATCCTCTGGTTCGCGGCGGCATCCAGGTCGTCGCAATGAAGCCGATGGCTGGCCGCGAACTCGAAGGATTGGGTCAGGGTGGCGTGGTTGGGCATGGAGTCCTCATATTGGAAGGAAAGAAAGCGGCTTTGGTGGAGAATCAGGAACCGGAGCGGAAAGGGCAATTCCTTTTTCAAGGCCTCGGCGACCGGCTTCAGAACCAGGGCCTGGTGACCGCCCTCGCGAAAGGATCGATCCAGTAGGGGCAGGGCGGTTCGCCGGGCGATGTCATCGATTTCCTGGATGGAAATCAGGTAACCGGTGCGAGGATCGGGCTCGCCGGCGATCGCGATCTCAAGGGAGACATGGGCGTGCCAGCCCTCGGCGGTCGGCCATGCGGCGTAAGCGTTGGATCTGGGAGAAGTTAGTTCGACGGGGTGAACGGGAGAGAGGGCGAATCGAACCGTTCGGCACAGCAGCATGCTTCAAGAATAACCAGATGGCGATCAGAATGAATTCGTTATCGCTCGTGCGGACGAGAACTCCCTCATCAATCGAGTCGATTCACTCTCTTGAGGCGATCAATTGTTTCGCTCAAGTGAAGAATTTTGAAAATTGCGATAAATGTGATTCACACCGTTGAACCATGGTGCGTAGCAGGGATAGGATCTTTCACTTACCAAGCCCCCGGAAGGGCTCGACGTGAGGCTTGCCTCCGTCGGGCCTTTTTTATTTCTCCTACTCTGGACCTCGGATTTCAAGTCCATGAGCCAGATCAAAACCCGCATTCCAGGATTTCTTTTCGCGCTGGCAAGTGTGCTCGCCGCCGCGGCAGGTTGCAGCCCCAATGCACAACCCGCCAAGAGCGACTCCGACACAACGCTCGCCGCGACTTCCGCCGCGCCCGCCGAAATCATTCTTTCCAAGGGGTTGTCGATCGACCGTGCCGCGGGGGAGATCCGCGTGCAGGGGCAGATCGCCCTTCGCCAGGGCTTTCTCGAGCAACTGGTCTGCGGAAAGGGAAGCCGCGAGCATGAATCGCTGGTCGTGGTCTCGGTCCCCGCCTCCAGCATCCACGCGGCGCTGCTGGCGGCCAACGCGCGGGCCGGCCATCCCGGCAAGTGGTCGCTCGTGCCCGGCACCGCCAACGATCTCCGGCTGGAGCCGCCCGACGGCTCTCCCGTTGACGTCGAGGTGCAGTACACCCTGCGCGGCGAGACGCGACGCATTCCGCTGGGTGAATGGGTTGAGGATGCCCGTCACAAGGAAACCTTCGATTCGAAGGCATTCGTCTTTGCGGGCAGCCGCTTCGAGCGCGACGGCCGCGGCGGTCAGCGCTATGCGGCGGATGTATCCGGCTCCATCGTGGGACTCGTGACTTTCAGCGACGAGGTGATCGGCTACTCCAAAGTCATTCCCGACCAGGCGATGGTCTCCGAGCCGCGCTGGCAGGCGAAGACGCGCGAGATGCCTCCCGAGGGAAGCGACGTGCTCCTCATCCTGAAAGTGGCCAAGCCGTAGGATTGGTCCGATGCGAATTCTTGGGATCGATCCCGGACTGCGCCGCACGGGATACGCCTGCGTCAAGGTCGATTCGCGCCGCGCCGAGCCGTCGCTGATTGAGGCCGGCGTGCTGCGCATCGCCACCACGGGTCCGCTGCACGCGCGGCTGCTGCAGATCCGCACCGAGCTGCTCGAGGTCCTTGCGGACTTGAAGCCCGACCACGCCGCGGTGGAAAGCCTCTTCAGCCATGTCAAGCACGCGCAGACCGCCATCATCATGGGCCATGCCCGCGGCGTATTGCTGGCCACGCTTGCGGAAAGGCGCCTGGAGATCGCCGAGTTCGCCCCCGCCGAAGTCAAGCGCGCCGTCACCGGCCGGGGCAATGCCACCAAGGAGCAGGTGCGCCGCGCCGTGATGGCGCAGTGCGGACTGCGCACGCTCAAGGGCCCGCACGACGCCAGCGACGCCATGGCGATCGCACTGACCGCGGCTCGCCGACTCTCGGGCCCGGGAAAGTCCCGCTAATCTCACCCTCATGTCCGCCGGCAATCTTCTGATCCAGTGTCGGCGCATCCCCTCGGATCAGTTGACGCCGGTGCTTGCCTACCGGCGCCTGGTGGCACCGGACGATCGCAACGCGCCAAGTTTTCTCCTGGAGAGCGTGGAGCAGAGCGGGGGCATCGGCCGCTACTCCATGCTGGGAGCGCGGCCGGCGCAGGAAGTCATCGCCCGGGAAAATGCGGTTGAGGTGCTTCGAAATGGCACGCTGGAGAAGCGGCTTGAAGCCGCGGATCCGCTGCAGATTCCGCGGCAGATCACCGCGGACTGGAAGCCGTTTTCACGCGGCGCGATTCCGGCGGCCTTTCACGGTGGCTGGGTCGGGTTCCTCTCCTTCGACGCAGTGCGATGGCTCGAGCCCAAGGCCCTGAGTTTCAAGAATGCACCCAGGGACGACCGCCACCTTCCCGACATGCACATGGGCCTCTACCTTCAGGTCGTGGTGTTCGATCACGCCACGCGCACGCTCGACTGCGTGGTGGCCCGGCCTCTGGGCGAGCATGGATCGGAAGCCGCGGCGCGGACGGCGGCGGACGAGGCGATCGAGAACCTCAAGCTTGAACTGCTCCGCGAACGCCCCGCTTTGCCCACAGGCGAGATCCACATCGATCTCCGCGTCCCGCCCAAGCCGCCCGCGCGGAGTTCCATGAGCCGCGCCGAATTCGAAGGCGCCGTCGCGAAGGCCAAGCAGGCCATCGTTGCCGGCGACGCCTTCCAGATCGTTTTGTCGCAGCGGCTCGAGCGCGAAACCGCCATCGATCCCTTCGAGATCTACCGCGCCCTTCGCATCGTCAATCCAAGTCCCTATCAGGTCTACCTGCAGGCTTCCGGTTGCATTCTGGCGGCTTCAAGCCCCGAGATTCTCTGCCGCGTGCGCGACCGGACCGTGGTGAGCCGGCCGCTGGCGGGCACGCGCCCGCGCGGCGACACGCCGGAGCTCGACACGAAACTGGAGGCTGAACTGCGGGCCGACGAGAAGGAGCGCGCCGAGCACATCATGCTCGTCGACCTTGGCCGCAATGATCTCGGCCGCGTCTGCGAGTCGGGCTCGGTCCAGGTCGAGCGCTGCATGGATGTCGAGCGCTACAGCCACGTGATGCATCTCTCCTCGACCGTCACCGGCGAGCTGGGCATGGGGCTGGACGCCTGGGACGCGCTGCGGGCCACGCTGCCGGTGGGCACGGTCTCGGGCGCGCCCAAGATCCGCGCCATCCAGATCATCGACCAGCTTGAGCCGGTGCGCCGCGGCCCCTATGCGGGCGGCATCGGCGTGATTGGCTTCGACGGATCGATGGACATGGCGATCTCGCTGCGCACCATGGTCATGCCCACCAATCGAAAGCCTGGCGCGCCGTGGACCGTCCATCTGCAGGCGGGCGCGGGCGTGGTGCTCGACAGCGATCCCGCGACCGAGTGGCAGGAGACCATGTCCAAGGCCGCCGGCCTGGGCCGGGCCATGGATCTGGCCGAAGACGCATTTTCAGGAAGCTGAATCGCTTGCCTTGCCGGCGGTCGGAGCTTCCTCGCTCATCTCGTCGGCCAGGGCCAGGGACATGCGGTTGACTCCGTCGGCGATCCACCAGATGGCGACCAGGCCGCAGGCGGCGGCGACCAGGATTGCGGCGGCCCGGGCCAGCGTCACGGCATTGGAGTCGGCGGGGTCGCTGGGCATCCACCGGATGACAAAGTGCAGCGCGAGTGAAAAAAGCAGCAGGCACGCGACGATGGCCTGGGTAATGCTGACCCAGGTCGACTCAAGCCAGACGGCGACCGAGGAGATCATTCGCGTCGCGGCCAGAAGCTCCAGCACCAGCAGCACGAACCAGACATTTTCCACGGAGACCAGCAAAGCCTTGCCTTCCTCAGGGAACGAAGCCCCGTTGGTCATGAGCACGCCGATGGCCACCGCAAGCCCGCCTCCGGCGTTGATCGAATTCATCACCTGCCAGACGCGCAGCCAGCCGAACTCGTCACCGATGCCGCCCAAGGCAAAACCTCGCTTGATTTCGCGGATTCCGATCCAGCGGAACCAGCAGCTCATCGCCAGGACCACCACCGCGACGCCGCCGAACATCGGCCACCACATCGCTCCGACCGCCAGCGGCAGCAGAAGCCACATTCCCGTGGAAAAGGTTCCTGAAGCCGAGACGAAACTGGCGAGCGCCTCGGCCGGGGACTGGATTGGAGCGGGGGGTTTCAATGAATTTTTCTTGAAAGGGCGCGACGCAAGGTGTTTGCGGACCTAGAATAGTGACGCTGTCGGACGATCACAAAGTCCAATCGCACGGTGCTGATGCTCCGTTGACCTGTGGAAGCAATTGTCGGAATTCTCAAGGCTAATTTTCAACACACGGTCGAACTGGGCCGAAGTATAGAAAGAAGACACTTCGCTCAAACCAAGGAATTTTCAACGATGAAATCGCCTCTCCGCATGTTGTCGATGGTGGCCCTGGTCACCGTGGTCTCCGCTTCGTTCGCCCTTCAGACCGCGACCAACAACGTCGCCACGTGGAGCGACACGGCGTGGGACGCGGCCCGCAAGGCGGACATGGATGGTTTCGAAAAGGCGCTGGCGACCGCACCGACCAGCAGCCAGGGCTCGCTCAAAGCGCTGCAGGAAGCGATCGTCCAACACAACGCCCACAAGGTCGAGCAGGAAAAAGTCCGCCAGGAATCCATCGCCAAGCGCCGCCAGGAGATCAGCGACGAGCTTGCCAAAGGCAACCTCACCAAGGCCATGGTGGCCGCCGCCAATTTGAAATTCCTTCAGGACAACGAAGCCTGGAAGGGCGAGCTCAAGAGCGAAGCCATCGGCAAGCTTCAAGCCCAGGGCCAGGCCAAGTACCTGGAGGCGCTCAAGGATTCCGACTGGCTGCTCGCCCAGGAAATGCTCTTCCGCCTGCGGGCGCTGCACGAGGATGGCGGCGACGCGATGGAGTTCAAGCGTCTCAGCGACCAACTGGATGATTGCGGCGACCGCGTGCAGCTGCTTGCGGAGTACGCGCCCAAGCATCTCTACGACTTGCGCAAGAAGCAGAACGAACGACTGAAGGCGATGGAGGCGATGGAGCCCAAGAGCGAAACCAAGGAGGCTGACGCCAAGACCGAGGATCCCAACGATCCCGAGGGCGACCTGACCGCCAAGGCCACCGAGGATTTCCCCGAATACAACCCCGCGCTGGTGGACAGCTGGAAAGATCAGCTCCAGGGAATTTCGCTGGGGATGCTCAAGGAGGCGCTCCGCAAGGTTGCGACCGAGCACATCGAGAGTGGCGGATGGCAGCCACTGCTTGAGGGCGGCGTGGAAAACCTGAAGCTGCTGGCCACAACCGAGGAATGCCAGGAGAGCTTCCCGGGACTGGGCGACGCCACCAAGCGCGCCGCGTGGCTCGCAACGATCGACAAGGTTTCGGCCCGCGTCGCCGCGGCCACCCGCGAATCCGCCAACGGAGTCCTCTTCCGCGAGGTCATCAACGAACTGCTCGCGGCCAACGAGAGCACGGTCGGGCTGCCCGAGGAAGTCGTCCTGCATGAGTTCGGCGATGGGGCCATGGGCGTCCTCTCGCGGCGCTTCGAAGACCAGTATTCCGCCTTGATCTGGCCGGAGTCGCTGCGGCGCTTCCGCCAGCAGGTGGATGGCAACTTCGTCGGCGTCGGCATCATGATCCGCCACGACGAGAAGCGCGACATCCAGATCATCAATCCGCTCGAAGGTTCGCCCGCCTCGCGCGCCGGCATCAAGCCCAACGACCGCATCATCGCGGTCAACGGCAACAGCACCACGGGTTGGGCCCTGAACAAGGCCGTCGATCTGATCACCGGCCCGGAAGGGGAAGTGGTCACGCTTTCCATTCGTCGCGCCGATCGCCCTGAGCCCTTCGATGTCGCGTTGAAGCGCGAGAGCATCAAGATCCGCTCCGTGAATGGCTGGAACAAGAAGAGCCTGTCCGAGCGCGGCGATCCCACCTGGGATTGGTACGTGGATCCGGCGCTGGGCATCGGCTACGTTCGTCTGACCAGCTTCAACGAGGACAGCTTCGAGGATTTCCTGGCGGCCCTGAAGGAGATGCGCTCCGAGCGCAAGCTCAACGGGCTGGTCCTGGATCTGCGCGGCAATCCCGGCGGATTGCTCTCATCGGCGGTCGATTTCTGCAACCTCTGGGTCGAAGAGGGTGAGCTGGTCTCCACCGAGAATCGCTTCGGCATCGCCACCTCCAGCAAGAAGGCCGAGGCCAACCGCGCCGAGCTGAAGGATCTTCCGGTCGCCGTGCTGGTGAACCAGTCCTCGGCCAGCGCCAGCGAGATTCTCAGCGGCTGCCTGCAGGCCTATGACAAGACCGTCATCGTCGGCGAGCGCAGCTTCGGCAAGGGCAGCGTGCAGGAAGTCAATCCGCTGGCCGACCGCGGCAAGCAGGCGGCGGTGAAGATCACCACGCAGCACTATGTGCTTCCACCGGAGGCGGGCCAGACTCATGGACGTCTCGTTCACAAGAAGCCCGGCTCCAGCGATTGGGGCGTGAACCCGGACCTTTTGACCAAGATGACTCCGGAGCAGATGGACAAGTCCACCGAACTTCGAATCAAGGCGGACACGATTCCGGCGGCCGACGATCCAAAGGCCAAGCCGCGTCCTGATCCCGCCGATCTGCTGACCAAGGGCCTTGACCCGCAGCTCGAGATGGCCCTGCTGGCCGTTCGCGCCCGCGTGGTCAAGGACACCACCGCCACGGAAGTGGCGGGGGCACCCAAGGTCACCAAGGAAACCGCGAGCCCGTAACCAGGGCCGGATTCGGCTCTTTTCACTTCCTTTTCGGCGGACCGTTGCTTGAAAGCGCCGCCTCCCCTATAACGTGGGGCTCCCCGCGGATCCTGAATGGATTCGTTCCGCGGAAACGATCCATGCCCACGCCCACCACCGACGGCAAACCTTCCCACGATGTTCACGGCGGACTGCCCGTCCCGCGCCGCGCGGCGAATCGGCCCGCGCCCGCCGCGGAATTGCTGCGCGCCTGGTACCGCGAGCTGGTGCTGATTCGCGAATTCGAGATCCGCTGCATGCAGGCCTATCAGGACAAGAAGATCGGCGGCTTCTGCCACGTCTATATCGGGCAGGAGGCGGTCGCGGTCGGCTGCGTCGCCGCCTTGAAGCCGGAGGATCCGCTGGTCACAGCCTACCGGGATCACGGCCATGCGCTGGCCCGAGGCATGACCGCCCGCGCCTGCATGGCGGAAATGTTCGGCCGCGTCGACGGCTGCGCCAAGGGCAAGGGCGGCTCGATGCACATGTTCGACAAGGCCAACAATCTCTTCGGCGGGCATGGCATCGTCGGGGCCCAGACGCCGCTCGGCGCCGGGCTCGCCTTCGCCACCAAGTACCAGGACGAGGTCATCAACAAGGGCAAATCCTCGCGGGTCACGATGTGCTTCCTGGGCGACGGCGCCTTGAACCAGGGCTCTTTCCACGAGGCGCTGAACCTGGCGGGCCTGATGGACCTGCCGGTGGTCTACGTGGTGGAGAACAATGGCTACTCGATGGGGACCAGCATCCACCGCGGCACCACGCAAAGCCACGACCTCTCCTCCAAGGCGCTGGGCTACGGCATCGACGCCTCGGTCATCGACGGCATGAATCTGCTTGAGGTCTACCACGGCATGAAGGATGTCGTCGAGAAGTGCCGCGAGCGCAGCAGACCCGCCTTCGTCGACATGCGCTGCTACCGCTACAAGGGCCACTCGATGAGCGATCCGCGCAAGTACCGCACCCGCGACGAGGAGGAAGTCTGGGAGCAGGGCGACCCGATCGGCATCTTCGAGAAATATGTGCTTGAGCAGGGGGCGATGACCCACGACCAGATCAAGGCAGCCCAGAAGGACGTCAAGACCGAAGTGCGCGACGCCGTGCAGTTCGCCGACCAGAGCCCCGTGCCTCCGTTGACTGATCTTTATCACGATGTCTACCGCGAGCCCTGGGGCCGCTACACCGGCACGAGCGAACCGCAGATGTATGGCGGCGCCCAGAATCCGCCCACCTTCCGCGCCACCCGCGAGGGGGAGGACCTGCTGTGACCGCCACCCAGGAGATGGAATTCCGCGACGCCATCCGCGACGCCATGAGCGAGGAGATGCGCCGCGATGCGCGGGTCATGCTGATCGGCGAGGAAGTGGCCGAGTACAACGGCGCCTACAAGGTGAGCCGAGGCATGCTGGACGAGTTCGGCGCCCGCCGGGTCATCGACACGCCGATCTCCGAGAGCGGATTCGCCGGCATGGCGATCGGCGCCGCGATGATGGGGCTGCGCCCGGTGGTCGAGTTCATGAGTTGGTCCTTCAGCCTGGTCGCGGCGGATCCCATCCTCAACAACGCGCCGAAGATGCTCTTCATGAGCGGCGGGCAGTTCGGCTGCCCTATCGTCTTCCGCGGCAATGACGGAGCCGGCGGCCAGCTCGGCAGCACGCACAGTTGGTGCGTCGAGGGCCTCTTCTCCAACGTGCCCGGCATCAAGATGGCGATCCCCGCCACGCCCGACGACGCCAAGGGCTTGATGAAGACCGCGATCCGCGACGACGACCCGGTGTTCTTCCTGGAGAGCGAGCGACTGCTTGGCCTCAAGGGGGAAGTGCCCGTCGGCGAGGACGTGCTCGTGAAGTTTGGCGAGGCCCGAGTGCGCCGCGCCGGCGCCGATTGCACCATCGCCTCATGGGGCCGGCCCGTGCACTTCTGCCTGGAGGCCGCGGAGGCCCTGGCCAAGGAGGGCATTTCCTGCGAGGTGATCGACCTGCGCACCATCCGGCCTCTGGACATCGGTGCCATCGTGCGCTCGGTCAAGAAGACCTCCAACCTCGTCGTCGTCGACCAGTCGTGGAGCTTCGGCAGCCCGGGCTCCGAGGTCGCCGCCCAGATCCATCAGCGCTGCTTCGACGACCTGGACAACCACGTGCACCGCGTGCACACCGAGGACGTGCCCGCGCCCTACGCATTCAACCTGGAGCAGGAGTACCTGCCCAACGCCCGCAAGATCTGCGAGGCGGTCCGCAGCGCCACCTACAATGCCTGAGCGGATCCCCTGATGCCCATCTCCGTCACCATGCCGCGGCTTTCGGACACCATGGAATCGGGCACGATTGTCCGTTGGAACGTGAAGGAGGGGGACGCGGTGAAGAGTGGAATGGTGGTCGCCGACATCGAGACCGACAAGGCCACCATGGAGATGCCGGTCTTCGACGACGGGCGCATCTCCAAGCTGCTGGTGCCCGCGGGGCAGCAGGTCAAGGTGGGCACCGAGATCGCGATCATTCTGGAAGATGGCGAGAGCGATGACGCGGCGCCGACGGCGCGGCCCGTCGCAACCGCCCCGGCCGCGACGCCAACCGCCGTGCGCAGCGCGCCCGCCGCAACCAGCGCGGCCCGGCCGGGGATTCCCCAAGCCGCTCCGGCGGACATCGAACTTGACGAGGAGCTTGAGGTGGGCGGCGCGAAGTTCCGGGTCAGCCCGGTGGCCCGCCGCATCGCCGAGCAGGAGCGCGTCGACCTTTCAGGCCTCAAGGGCTCGGGCCCCGGCGGCCGCATCATCAAGCGCGATGTGCTCAACGCATTGGAAAATCTCGGTTCCAAGCCCGCCGCGGCGAAGAGCTCCTCCATGTCGACCGCGGCGCACGCGACCACCGGATCCCTGGCCGTGCCGGTCACGCCGACCGCCCGATCGACGGGCCTGGTGATGGCGGGACTGCAGAGCACCGAGGTCGCCGTCAGCTCCATGCGGCAGACCATCGCCAAGCGACTGGTCGAGAGCAAGACCACCATTCCGCACTACCAGGTTTCGATGAAGTTTGAGCTCGACCGGCTGATGGCCCTGCGCGAGCAACTCAACAAGGATCTCGCCGAGCAGGAGATCAAGCTCTCGGTGAATGACTTCATCGTGCGCGGCTGCGCCCTGTCGATGGCCAAGCATCCCTACGTCAACGCCAGCTGGGCCGGCGACCGGATCCTCATGCATCAGCAGGTCAACATCGGCGTGGCCGTGGCCCTGGACGAGTCCAAGGGCGGCGGACTGCTGGTCGCGGTGATCCGCGATGTCGATCGCAAGAGCCTGCGCACCATCTCCAGCGACACCAAGGCGCTCTCGGAGAAGGCCCGCACCCGCGGCCTTTCGGCGGAGGAGATGTCGGAGAGCACCTTCACGGTCTCCAATCTGGGCATGTTCGGGGTGGAGCACTTCACCGCGATCATCAACCCGCCCAACTCGGCGATCCTCGCCTGCGGCGCGGCCCTGAAGCAGCCCGTGGTGCGCGGCGATGAGCTGACCATCGGCTACGAGATGACCGCGACGCTGTCGCTGGACCATCGCGTGATCGACGGGGCCATGGCGGCGCGCTGGCTGAACACGCTCAAGCACCTGCTGGAAAATCCGGCCACGCTGCTGGTGTGATTCGCGGGGCGGGCGCAGCAAGAATCCAAGGCGATCAAGCGGGTCGCAGCCACACAAAAAACGGAGCGATCAGGCGGGGCTGGGCATCACGCCGATGTCGGGGGCCGGCGGCTCGGGCTTTGGTGACACGGGGGGCGTGGTCGTCGCGGAGAGCATCTCGACCACGGTCGGCGGAGTGAAGGCCTCGCCGCGGATGATCTTCTGCACGTCCTCGACCTGAAGGGTCTCGTATTTCAGCAGGGCCTCGGCCAGCGCCGAAATCTTGTCCCAGGAGTCGTGCACCATCCGCTGAGCATCCTTGAAGGCGTCGTCGATCAGGCGGCGGATCTCCTCGTCGATCATCTTGGCGGTGTCCTCGGAAAAGTCGCGCTCGGGAATGAACGATTCGCGCGAATCCTGTCCCGCGTAGCGCACGAAGCCGAGCCGCTCGCTCATGCCCCACTCGAGCACCATGGCCCGCGCGTAGGCGGTCGCCATCTTGATGTCCATCGCGGCGCCGCTGGAGACGTCGCCGTTCTGGCGGGCCTCGGCGATGCGACCGCCGCAGAGCACGCGCATGGTCGCCAGCAGGTACTTCCTCGAGAATCCGTAGCGGTCCTTTTCGGGCAAACTGAAAGTGACGCCCAGCATCTGCCCGCGCGGAATGATGGTGACCTTGTGCAGGGGATCGGCGTCGGGCAGCAGCACCTGCAGGATGGCGTGGCCCGACTCGTGATAGGCGGTGGCAACGCGCTCCTGCTGCTCGATGCGCCGGCTCTTCTTGGCGCGGCCGAAGCGGATCTTGTCGCGGGCCTCTTCCATGTCGGTCATCTCGATGAAGTCCTTGTCGAGCATGGTGGCCAGGATCGCGGCCTCGTTGATGATGGCGGCCAGGTCGGCGCCGCTGAACATCGGCGTGCTGCGGGCCATGCGCTCCAGGTTGACGTCCGGACCCATCTTCACCTTCTTGGCGTGCACGGCGAGAATCTGCCGGCGTCCCTGCACGTCGGGAAACTGCACGCCCACGGTGCGGTCAAAGCGGCCGGGCCGCGTCAGCGCCGGGTCGAGCACGTCCACGCGATTGGTGGCCGCGATCACGATGACCTGGTCATTGGCGTCGAAGCCGTCCATCTCGACCAGGATCGCGTTGAGGGTCTGCTCGCGCTCGTCGTGGCCGCCGGTGGTGAATCCGCCGCCGCGCCTGCGGCCGACGGCGTCCACCTCGTCCAGGAAGATGATGCACGGAGAATTGTCCTTGGCCTGCTTGAAGAGATCGCGCACGCGGCTGGCGCCGACGCCCACGAACATCTCCACAAAATCGCTTCCCGAGATCGAGAAGAAGGGCACCTCGGCCTCACCGGCGATGGCCTTGGCCAGCAGCGTCTTGCCGCAGCCGGGAGGTCCTTCCAGCAGCACGCCGCGGGGAATGCGCCCACCGAGGCGCTGGAATCGCTTGGGATCCTTGAGGAACTCGACGAGCTCGGAAACTTCCTCCTTGGCCTCGTCGATGCCGGCCACATCCGCGAAAGTGGTGTGGGCCATCTCCTTGTTGCTGACGCGGTGCTTGCTGCGGCCGAAATTGCCCAGCATGCCGCCGGGTCCGCCCCCCGCGTTGCGCATGCTGCGCGAGAGCAGGAACCAGAGAATGCCGAGGATGATCAGCGTCGGCAGGATCGTCATGGCGATCTGCGCGAAGGTGCTCGTGCCCACGTCGACGCGGTAGGGAATCCCTGCCTCGTCCAGGTTCTTCATGTACTTCTCGATGGCCGTGGGAGCAATGGACACGTACACCGGAGCCGGTTTGTCGCCGAACTGCTCGGCAAAGCCCTTGGTGTTCGGCTTCACTTCCGCAACGATTCGGTCGTTCAGGATCACCACCGACTTGGGCTCCAGCTTGCCCTCCTTGGCGTACACCATGAATTCCTGCCAAGTGTCAAAGGCCCTGCCGCGAGTCGAGCTGCCGTTGATGACGATCCAAATGAGCAGCGCCAGCAATCCCAGGGTGAACCAGGTCACGCTTTGGCGGCGCGGCTTGATCGGCGGGCCGGAGGAGCCGGGAGTGGGTGGATCAATTTTCTTCAATTTCTTCTCCGGCTTCTTCTTCGAGGCGAAGGCGATCGTGTTCGGGTCAGAGTTGGGTTCGCTCATTTGAAAATCCTGCATGGTTCACCAATCGGCCTGGAGGTTCGCCACAATGTCGTCCGCGAGCCGCTGGGTCACCTCGAAGCGGGCCAGGTCCAGGGGCTCCGCCTGCGACCGGCTTGTCACCACCACGCCGCTGGAGGTGAATCCGCGGCGGGCCGTGATGGACTTTCCAGTCTTCACGTCCACCCAGTCCCAGTCCAGCGTCACAGTGTAGGCGACTTCCTCGGAGAGGCCGGTCGCCACGCTCTGGCTCATCTGGGAAAGCTTCACGTCGGTCACCTTGCCGCGCAGAATCGTCTCGGCCCGCCCGTCGTGGGTCACGGTGTAGGGGGTGGTCTGCTGGAGTCTTTTCTGAAGGGCTTCCGTCAACTGAAATCCCATCTCCCGGTCCTGGGTCGCATTGTCGAATATCGGCACGGCGATGGTGTGATATTTACTCGGAAGCACACTTCCACCCTTCATTCCCTTGGAATTTGACGAGGCGCAGCCCGGAGCGACGGAATAAACCAACGTCGCGCAGACGAGCAGGGGCAAGGCCAGGCCATGACGAAGGAAATCGGCGGATACAAATTTCACGTGTGTTGCGGTGGTGTTGGATTTGGCGGCGGAGCGGTCGGAGTGCCGGTGGCACCCTGAGGAACGGGCTGCGGGGCGGGCTTGATCTGGTCCTCCGGCGGCAGCTCAGCGCCGGCGACGGGCTTTTCATCCGCAGTCTGGGCGGTGTCCGGCAGCGGCGCCTCGGGATTCGGGAGCACTCCCGTCGGCTCCGAAAAAGCGCCCGTCTTGGGCGTACCGATCAGGGCGTCCTCGAGCTCAGCGTAGTTGGGGCAGTTCTTGGCGATGCCCTCCGGCAATTTCGCCACGATGCCGGGAGCCATCTTGAGTGCGGTGATGGTCGCAATCGACTTGGGATAGAGCTTGACCAGCGAGCGCAGCGTCAGCTCGGTGGAGATGAAGTCCCCCATGCTCTCATACCAGCGCGCGTTGTGCAGCAACTTGGCCGCCTCGCTCTCGTAGACGCGCACCAGCAGCGCCTCGGCGCCGATCTGTTGGGCCAGCGCCGGGTCGTCCGCCTGGAGCTGCTTGAGCCGGGAGGTGGCTTCGCGCAATCCGCTGGCGTCGTACTGCGGTCCCTTGAACTGTGCGTAGTAGCTGTAGATCAGGCGCAATTTGGCCTTGTTCACCTGCTTGGAGCGCGGATAGTTCTGCACGAACAAGTCGTAGGAATCGGCGGCCAGCGGCATGTCGCGGATGCGGAAGTAGTAGTCGGAGAGCTCCATGCCGGCCTTCTCGGCCAGCTCGCTTCCGGGCAGGCGCTCTTGAATGCGGATGAGGATTTCCTGGGCATCGTCGCCCGCGTCGATCCAGCGAAAGGTGCCCATGAAGCGCTTTTTCAATCCATGGGCATAGGCCTTGGCGATCTCAAACTCGCGCTCGAGGGCGGGGATGAAGGCCGCGCTCATGGCATACCGCCGCGCCACGTCCTCGTAGCAGAAGAGCGCCTTGTACTCGTAGCCCAGCGCCAGTTGCGCGTCGCCCTGGATCAGGAAGGCATCGGAGCGGCCCTGGCCCAGGGGATTGTTCTCGAGGAAATTCTCGGAGAGGTTGAGGGCCCGTGAGGCGTCGCCGTTGGCCAGCGCGATCCTCGCCTGCTGAAGCTGCTCGTCGACCGGTGAGGGGGCCTCGGAGGGCTTCCAGCGGTCGAAATCATCCAGCGTGTAGTCCATCTGGCCTGCGGCGCGTTCGCCCAGGGCAAGCATCGAGGCGGCGATGACAAGCATCGCTATGCCCCGGTGTCCTAGAAGCCGACGGATCATTCCCGAATGGTAACGATTGGCGGGCGAGGCTGAGATTTTCCCTGAAATCCCTACGCCTCCGAGGGCCGGCGAGCCGATCTAAGCCGGAGCCGGAGGGTTCCGGCCGTCGTCGCAGGATGCGAGGCGTCAAGCGAAGGGGCTGCCATGGATGGGCGTATCCCTCACCTTTTGTTGGCCCGCGTCGCGGGCGCGGTCATCGCACTGGGATCAATTCCGGCGATTGCAGTTGGCCAGTCTGTCGATCCCGAATCGCAGCCGGTCCTGCTGCGTGCGGTCGAAAATGCGCAGGGGACGTCCGGCGGAGGATGGATCTCGCTCTTCGCGGTGTGCATGCTGGCGGGCATCGGCGCCGTGCTCTGGTGGAAGGGGAATTTCCGGAGCCGGTCGCGACGAAACCATGGAAGCGGCGCCATCGAGATCATTGATCGGACCGTGATGGCCAAGGGGCAGTCGCTGACGCTGGTGAAGGTGGGCGACCGCGTGGTGCTGCTGGGACAGAGCTCGCAGGGTTTCCAGCGACTCGCGGAGTTCGAGGCCTCAGCGCCGCAAGAGACAAGTGTTGGCGCCGCACATCGGAGGGTGGCGTGACGATTCTGCTGGCCAGTCTCAATCAGGCCGCGACCACGGTTCCCGTTGGATTGGGCGGTGGAGCGGAATTGGCCGCGGCGGCCGTGGGATTCGCGTTGCTGCCCGCGGCGCTTGCCTTGTGCACCTGCTTCCCGCGCATCTTTGTGACGTTGAGCATCCTTCGTCAGGGTCTGGGCCTTGGCGCCGTTCCCAGCAACTTGATCGTGCTCGGTCTCAGCGCCGCACTCACCGTGGTGGCGATGACGCCGACGTTGAAGGCCGCATGGGAGGGAGGCCTTTCGCAACTGGCCAGCGGAAACTCAACGGACCCGATGATCGCCGTGCGGGGCGCCGAGAAGCCGCTGCGCGCGTTCATGTTCGACCAACTTCAGTTGCAGAATGGCGGCCCCACGCTCGAAGCGGTGCTCAAGGCCCGCGGAACGCCGGTCGAGGCGGGGCAGTCCCTGACTCGCCGCGACGTCGACACTTTCACGCTGGCGCCCGCCTTCGCGCTCAACGAGTTGCGCATCGCCTTCATGCTCGGCTTCAAGGTGCTGCTGCCTTTCCTGGTGATCGATCTAGCGGTAGCCGCGGTGATGGCCAGTCTCGGCCTCTTCATGACGCCGCCCTCCCTGATCAGTTTGCCCATGAAATTGCTGCTTTTTGTGGCGGTCGACGGCTGGGCGCTTGTCTCCACGGGCTTGGTCGCGGGCATCACGCGCTCGGTCACGGCCACCTGAATCGATGAGATCCATGAGAGAACACCTGCGAGGAGCATTCCATGAGTGAGGCGGACATGATCGACGCCCTTCGATCGGCGCTCTCCGCTGCGCTGGTCCTGGCGCTGCCGCTGCTGCTGGTGGGCCTCCTGGTCGGTCTGATCTCGGGTCTGGTGCAGTCGCTTTCCAATGTGCAGGATGCGGCCGCGGCCTTCGCGCCGCGACTCATCGCGGTGGCGCTGGTGGCGATCGCCCTTGCGGGTTGGATGGGATCGAAAGTCATCGACTTCGCCGTGACCATGATGGGAGGTGGCGGGTGAGCCTCTCCGCAATCGCAGTGGCAGGCGCGGCGCGGGCCGCCGGCGCGGCGGTCTTCGCTCCCGCGTTCACAATGATTCCGTGGCGCTTTCGTCTGGCCTTCGCGGCGGCGGCAGGATGGGCCGCGGCGCCGATCGCCGCAGGCGACGCGATGGTGACCTCGATCTCGCTTCCGGAGATCGCCGTTGAGGCGGCCATCGGCGCCATGATCGGCTTGCTCGCCGCGATTGCGGTCGAGGCGCTGCGCGTCTGCGGTCACGTCATCGGCGAGCAGATGGGTCTCTCGCTCGCGCAGGCCTACGACCCCGCCATCGACGGCGAGGCCAGCAGCGCCGAGGCGTTGCTCGCCTGGAGCGCCATCACCATCTTCGTGGCGGTGGGCGGAATCCAGACGGTGGCGATGACCGCCGCCACGAGCGTGCGCACGCTGCCGCCGGGATCGTTCTTCCAATCGGGCATCGCCAACTCGGCGGCCTCGCTGCTGGACGCGGCGATGCTGGTGGGTTTCAAGGCATGCCTGCCGGTGGTGGGCGTGCTCGCCGCCGTTTCCGCGGTGGCGGCGCTGGTGGTGCGCATCGTGCCGGGATTCTCAACCTTCTCCGCAGGATTCGGCCCGCGCGCCGCCACGGGCCTTGCCGCCGCGGTGGCCACCTGCGGCGTCATGTGGGCGGCCGAAAATGCCTTCATCCAGGACTCGCTCGCACGCATCGCCCGGGAGGTGGCCCCCTAGATGCTCGGAGATTCCGCCGAACGCATTCACCCGCCCACGCTTTCGAAGCGCGAGCATGTCCTTGCCCAGGGCCATGGTCCGAGGGCCGTCTGGCTCGCGTCGTTCCTGGGAATAATGTTCTTCGGTGCCATCACCGCGGTGGCAGCGCCGATGCAGATCCGTTCGCTGCTGGCGATGGCTCGGCGACTGTTCCTGCTGACACCATCGGACAAGTCCGCATCTTTGCTCGCTGAAGCGATCGAGCCTGCCTTGTGGCTGGTTGCCTTCGCGTTTCTGGCTGCGCTTCTGGCGCATGCGGCTTCCCACTGGGCGTGGATCCGCATGGGTCCCTGGAAGATGAGGCCGCGCACTTCGATCCTGTCGCGCATCGGTCCGGTCTTCGCGGGTCTGGTCACCGCGGTCGCGACCTTGGCCGCGAGTCTGGCTTTCGCCTGGCCCTGGCTGGCCAACATTTCCAACTGGAGCAGGGGATCGCTTTCGAGTGTGCTGGGATCGGCGCTGGGCATGATCGGCATGACCGCGCTCGGCGCGGCGATCGTGCTGTTCGCGGCGTCGCTGCTGCAGCGATTCAAGGCGCGAAGCACCTTTGAAGCGGGCATCCGATTGACTCGGGCCGAAGCGAAGGAAGCGGCCCGTGAATCTGGCGAAGGCCGTGCGACGCGGCGACGGCCGCAGCACCCGCGGGGAGGACGCTCATGATCCCTCCCAAGCCCGCGCTGCGAATGGAATGGCTCGTGCCCGCGGCCTTCATCGGGCTGGTGGCCGTGCTGGTGGTGCCGCTGCCGCCGATGGCGATGGACGCGCTGATCGCGGTGAACTTCGCGCTGAGCGGATTGGTGCTGGCCACCGCCGCCAACATGAAGAAGCCGCTTGATTTCAGCGTGTTTCCAGCGCTGGTGCTGGGCACCACGCTGCTGCGGCTGGGCATCAACGTGGCCAGCACGCGGCTCATCCTCGGCATGGATGCGGCCACTCCCGAAGCGGGCCGCGCCGTGGCGGGTTCGGTCATCGAGGCCTTCGGTGAAATCGCCGCAGGTCGCAATCCCATCGTCGGCCTGAGCGTCTTCGCAATGCTGGTCGTGGTGCAATTCGTCGTGGTGACCCGCGGCTCAGTGCGCATGGGCGAGGTGTCGGCTCGCTTCGCGCTGGACGCGCTGCCGGGAAGGCAGATGGCCATCGATGCCGATGTGGCCTCCGGCGCCATCACGCCGACCGAGGCGAGCCAGCGCCGCGATGTCGTGCTGCGCGAGGCGGATTTCCACGGCGCGATGGATGGCGCCGGTCGCTTCGTGCGCGGCGACGCGGTTGCGGGCATCGTGATCGTGCTGGTCAACATTTTGGGCGGATTCCTGGTGGGAATGATCCAGAAGAATTGGAGCATCTCCGAGTCGCTGCGCGTCTTCACGCTGCTTGCCGTCGGCGACGGATTGGTGACGCAGATTCCCGCCTTCCTGGTGGCGACCGCCTCAGGCCTGGTCGCGGCCAAAGCTGCCAGCGGCGAAACCCTGGGAACGGAAATCCCGCGTCAGCTTGGTGCCCGTCCCGTCACGCTCTGGATCGTCGCCGGATTGCTTGCGGGTCTCTCCGTCACTCCGCTTCCGACCGCGCCGCTGCTGGGTGCCTCGATGCTTCTGGCCGCGGCGGCGTGGTGGATCGGCCGCGTGCAGGTGGCGGCGGGCCGGCTCGCCGTCCAGACCGAGCGCGCCGCACTGAGCGCCTCCGAATCGCTGGAGGATGCGCTGTTGATCGAGCCGATCAGCATTGACCTTGGCCTTGACTTGCTGATGCTGGCGCACCAGGAGCGCAGCGAAACCGGCTTGCTTCCACTGGTCGCGGGAGTGCGCCGCCAGCTGGCGATGGAACTGGGCGTGGTCGTGCCATCGGTGCGCATCCGCGATGATCCAAATTTGCCCGCGGACTCCTATGTCATTCGACTGCGCGGCGCGGCGGTGGGCGGCGGCACGCTGCGCCCCGGTCGCATGCTGGTGATGGATCCCAAGGGCGGCGCGCCGGAAGTCGCGGGCGAGCCCGCACAGGAACCCGCCTTCGGTCTGCCCGCCATCTGGGTGGAGGACTCGGTCGCCCGGAGTCTGGAAGGGCAGGGCTTCGCCATCGCCGACTCCGGCGGCGTGCTCGCCACGCATCTGCTGGAAGTCCTGCGCAAGAAAGCCTGGGAGCTGGTCACCCTCGAGGAGACCGCCAAGATGCTGGAAAGGCTGCGATCACGCTCGCCCAACTTGGCCGCCATGCTGGCGCCGCCCACATGGACCCTGGACCGCATCCGCGGAATTCTTCAGGAGTTGCTGCGCGAGGGGGTGGCGATCCGCGACATCGAGAAGATCGCCGAACTGCTGGTCTCGCTGCCGGTGGCCACCCAGCCCGATCAAACCATTGCCGTAGTTCGCAGCGTGGTCTCCCATGACGTCTGCGACCGGCTGATCACACGCAACTCCAGCGGAAACCGGGTTTTGCACGCCGTGTGGATGGATGAGGAGACCATGCTTTCAAGCGGGGCGCTCGCCGCCGCCCAGCGCAGCGTGGTGCCCGAGGCCGCAGCTGCCGAGCGACTAGTCCGATGCGTGGCGCCGGGCCTGCGCGATCTGCTGCGCCGCGGACTTCCCGCGGTGGTGGTGACACCGTTGCCACTGCGCGGCGCGGTGAGCAAAGCCCTGCGCGGCCGCCTCGGCGATGTCTCGGTGATCGCGCGCGAGGAGATTCCCGAGGGCGTTGAACTGGTTCTGGCTGAAGCGACGCAAACCGAGGCGGTAAAATGACTTGCAAAAGCTACAGCGGATCGAACGAGCTGGATCTGCTTCGTCAGGCAAAGGCTGAAAACCCCGATGGATTCGAGATTCTCTCCATCAAGCGCAGCGGCTTCCTCTGGTGGCGCAAGGTCACCCTGCTGGCGCAGCCGCTAACGCGGGCGCCGCGCCAGGAAATGAACAAGCTCAGGCTGCTGGCCGCGCTGCACTCCATCCGCGAGCAGCGCCAGCAGCAGTCGGCGCAGCGGGATGTCTTCACGCACTCCCACGACTTCATCAAGCAGCAGCGGCGCTAAACCGCGCCGAAAATAAATTTTTGCGAAGTCTTGGTTTGGGACTTGCACACTCCCGCGCTTGGGTTAGACTCCGCGTGTCAAGGTGTTGCCAAGGATTCGGCACACCAAGACGCGCGGGCGCATTTTCCGCGTGACATTGAGCCGTGTCGCCCCGTGGGGGCGACCGACTGATGGGCTTTAGGTCAAGGAGCGACCGCATGTCCAAGACAAGCACGCAGGCCACGCGCAGCAGCGCGGCCCGCGGCGAGAAAGCGACGAAGGAACCGGCGAAGAAAACGCCGCCCGCCTCCCTGTCGCGGCTCGCGAAAATAAAACGTACCAGTTCGTCGCGCACCTCCGGAGTTTCGGAGCCGTCGTCCTCACGGACAGCCACGGCCGAGAAGATCCGGACCAAAAAGGCGGTCCGCGGTCGCCCACCTTCGATCGCTGACCTGCCCATGGACACCCCCGAGGCCATGACCGGGGCGTGGAGGCTCTACCGCGAGCTCGCGCCGGAGTCGCTGCAGCGTCAGCAGCTTCGCAACCGCCTCATGGAGTGCTTCCGCGACGTGGTGCGCAAGACCGCCGAGCGGCTGCACAAGCGGCTGCCTTCCGAAGTCGACGTGGATGACCTCACCAGCGCCGGATTGTTCGGCCTGATGGACGCCATCGACGCCTATGACCTGGGTCGCAACGTGAAGTTCGAGACCTACTGCGCCCAGCGCATCCGCGGCGCCATCTTCGACGAGCTCCGCGCCATGGACTGGGTGCCGCGGCTGGTCCGAAGCCGCACTGCCACCATGGAGCGGGCCAAGAAGTCCATCGAGATGGAGCATGGACAGAAGGCCACCGAGGACGAGGTCGCCGCCCGGCTGAAGATCAGCAAGGAGGACTTCGAGAAGCTCAACCGCGACTCGCGCCCCGTGGGCATCGTCAGCCTGAACCGAAAGTGGAACGACAAGGACTCAGGCGGCGAGGCTCGCGAGATGGATGTGGCCAGTGACCGGCGCCAGGAGATGCCGACCGACCGCATCCAGCGCATCGACGTGCAGGCCCTGCTGACCAAGGGGCTCAGCCGCTCCGAGCGGTTGATCCTGATCCTCTACTACTACGAGGAGATGACGATGAAGGAAATCGGCCTCACGCTCGACCTTTCCGAGAGCCGCGTGAGCCAGATGCACTCCTCCATTTTGGCGCGCCTGAAGGCGCAAATGAAACATCGCGTGAAGGATCTCTGAACCAATCCATCTGAGATTCTTCCAGTGCAGGCCGTCTCCTCGCGTCCGATCCGAGGGGGCGGCCTTTTTCGTTCAATGATTCACTGGCAAAATGCGACAGGGATTGCGTCGGCCATTGGTTCAATGCTTCACTGACGCACAGCGACCGGAGCCGCGTCGACCAGGTATTCCGCCGCGGTTTTTGCCTTGATTTCCTCCAGCGTCGCGCCGGGGGCCAGTTCCTTCAGCACAAAGCGATCGCGTGTCCGGTCGTACTCCATCACGCAGAGGTCGGTGATCAGCAGATCGACGCAGGAGAGGCCGGTGAGCGGCAGCGTGCACTTGGGCAGCACCTTGCTTTCGCCCTTCTTGTTGCAATGCTCCATCACCACCACGCGGCGCTTCACGCCGGCGACCAGGTCCATCGCGCCGCCCATGCCCTTGACCAGCTTGCCGGGGATCATCCAGTTGGCCAGGTCGCCCGCCTGGCTCACCTCCATCGCCCCCAGGATCGCCAGGTCGATGTGGCCGCCGCGGATCATGGCGAAGCTTTCGGCGCTGGAGAAAAAACTGTGACCCGGGACGCCGGTCACGGTCTGCTTGCCGGCGTTGATCAGGTCCGCGTCCACATTCTTCTCGGTGGGGAAGGGCCCCATGCCCAGCATGCCATTCTCGCTCTGCAGCCAGACGGTCATGCCCGGCGGAACATGGTTGGCGACGAGTGTGGGAATGCCGATGCCCAGGTTGACGTAGAAGCCCTCGCGGAGCTCCAGCGCGGCCCGACGGGCAAGTTGGTCTCGGTTCAGGGGCATCCGGGGATTGTGCGCTGGCGCCGCCGCCGCGTCCACTGCCGCAAGGTCGATATGCTTCCCGCTCCATGAAAACCGCAAAAGACTTGTTGAAACGCCTTGGAATCGACCGACATCCGCGCCTGGCGCCAGGCAAGGGCGCGGACACGATCGCCAGCGAATGCCCCGCGACCGGCGAGACCATCGCCACCGTCCGGCTGGACAGTGCTGCGGAGCTTGACGCGGCGATCGTGCGCTGCGTGGCGGTGCAGAAGGCGTGGCGCACGCTGCCGGCCCCGCAGCGCGGTGAAATCGTTCGGCAGATCGGCGAGGCCTTCCGCGAGCACAAGAAGGATCTCGGCGAGCTGGTCACCCTGGAAGCCGGCAAGATCCGCGCCGAGGGTCTGGGCGAGATCCAGGAATGCATCGACATCGCGGACTTCGCCGTGGGCCTCTCGCGGCAGCTCTACGGACTTTCCATGCACAGCGAGCGGCCCAGCCACCGCATGTTCGAGCAATGGCATCCGCTGGGCACCATCGGCTGCATCACCGCCTTCAATTTTCCCGCCGCGGTGTGGGCCTGGAACTCCATGCTCGCCGCGACCTGCGGCAACGCCACACTGTGGAAGCCCAGTCTGATTACGCCGCTCACCGCCATCGCCTGCAATGAGGTGGCGCAGCGCGTGATGCAGGAGCAGACGATCTTCCGGCCGGCCTACGGCGATCCGCGCGACGTCTTCGGCTTGGTCATCGGCCGCGACAGCGAAGTGGGCGAGCGGATGGTCGCCGACCGGCGCCTGCCGCTGATCTCCGCCACCGGAAGCTGCCGCATGGGCCGCAAGGTGGGCCAGGTGGTGGCGGGCCGACTGGGCCGCACGCTGCTGGAGCTTGGCGGCAACAACGCCATCATCGTCATGCCCGACGCCGACATGAAGCTGGTCGAGCGCGCCGTGGTCTTCGGCGCAGTCGGCACCGCGGGGCAGCGCTGCACCACCACGCGGCGACTCATCGTGCACGAGAGCGTGGTCAAGCCGCTGACCGAGCGATTGATCAAGCTCTACGCCACCATCAAGATCGGCGATCCGCTGGAAGAGAACACGCTGATGGGTCCGCTCATTCACGCCGAGGCACGCAAGGCCATGAAGGCCTCGATCGAGCAGGCGGTCGCCCAGGGTTGCACTGTGAAGTGCGGCGGCTTGCCCGGCCTCAAGAAGTGGGAGAGTCAACCGGGATATTTCTGCGAGCCGACATTGATTTCGGTTCCCAAGGGCGCCATGCCCGCCATCACCCGCGAGGAAACCTTCGCGCCGATCCTCTACATCTTCTCCGTGAAGAATTTCGAGGAGGCCATGGAGATCCAGAACGGCGTCGACCAGGGTCTTTCCAGCGCCATCTTCACCGACAGCGTGCGCAGCGCGGAGCGATTCCTTTCGCACGACGGCAGCGACTGCGGCATTGCCAACGTGAATCTGGGCACCAGCGGTGCCGAGATCGGCGGAGCTTTCGGCGGCGAGAAGGACACCGGCGGCGGTCGTGAAAGCGGTTCGGATTCCTGGAAGCAGTACATGCGTCGTCAGACCTGCACCGTGAACTGGGGAACGGACCTGCCGCTCGCCCAGGGCATTCGCTTCGGCGAATGATGGCGCGACAAACCAGCGAACCACAGCGTGAATTGAGTTTCAGGAATCCAGGTTTCGCGTCAAGGCACGGATCGCAATGGAGCGCCGGAAGGCAACGGAGACTTCGTGGGCGCATCCTTGGCGTTGGCGAAACGAATCAGCGTCCAGGATTGTTTGATCGTCGGACCCGGGGCATCCTCGGTCACCGCAATCGTCAACCCCTGAGCATCCACCATCGGCCCGACCAGCTCGCGCCACACGCCGGATTCGGAATCGGGATTCACCGTCCAGGGATCGTCGCCCGCCTTTGAAAGAAGTCGCCAGCGCACCTCGTCCGGCCGCTGTCCATTGCCGATGGCCTGCGCCGCCCAGTCGCGCCCGTCGAAGGCGACGGGAGGGAAGTTCACTCGGTGCTTGCCGAAGAGCGTTCCGCCCACGGCCCACGCCAGCAATGCCGCGAGCACAACGAAGATGGCGGCGCGGATGAGAAAATTTCGAAAGGCGAGCGTCGCTTGTCCCATGTCGATTCCTCGAGAGGGGTGATCTTAGTCGCAGTTTGAATTTCGATCAGCGGGCGATCCAGCCGGCGAGGATCGCCACGGTGAAGCAGCCCGCCACTGCGATCCGCCACCATCCGAAGACCGCCAGCGTGTGGTGGGTGAGCCATTTCACCAGCCATTTCACGCTGATCGCGGCGCTGAGCGTGGCCGTGGCCAGACCCACAAGCACGGGCAGCGGCCCGCCGAGTGCTCCGATGAATTGCGTCACGCCCACGGTGCCATCCTTGAAAAGGCTGAAGGTTTCATAGACCGCCGCGGCGCTGAGCGTGGGCAAACCCAGCAGAAAGGCAAACTCCGCGGCGGCGACCGGCGAGAGACCCATCAGCATGCCGCCCAGCAACGTCACCAGCGAGCGGCTCGTGCCCGGCATCAGGGCCAGCGTCTGCATCAGGCCGATGAAAGCGGCGCCGCGAAAGGAGAGATGCGAGATCGTGTCGCCCCGCTTGTGTTTTTCCAGCTTCTTCTTGTGCCAGCCCTTGAGCGACACCATCAGCACGCCGCCGATGAGCAGGGCGATGATCACCGGAACCGGATAGAAGAAGTGAGCCTTGATGGTTTTCTGCAGGGTGAGCCCGACCACGGCCGCGGGTATGAAGGCCAGGATCAGCTTCAGCAAAAGTTGGAAGCCCGCGTGCGACTCCTTGGTCGCCCGCTCCGGATGCACGAAGCCGACGCAGCCGTGGGCCATGGTCTTCAGGCGCTTCCAATAGATGCCGGCGACCGCAAGAATGGCCCCGCCCTGGATGATGATCTCGAATTGATCCAGCGCCGCCTTGATGGTGGCCATGTCCTTGGTGCCGTCGCCCGTGCCCAGGCCAAGCAGCGACGCCGCCAAAATCAGATGCCCCGTGCTGCTCACAGGCAGGTACTCGGTGAATCCCTCGACGATGCCAAGGATAAATGCGTCAAAAATCGTCAAGGGGTTTCTTTCGCCAGCCAGGGAATCAGCGCCCGCACTTTGCGGCCGGCCTCTTCCATCGGATCATGGGCCGCCGCTTGCTGAAGTTTTTTCATAATCGGGAAGCCGCCATCTGCGTCGCCCTGAAAGCGCCGGGCGAAGGAACCGTCGCGCACCCGGGCCAGGATTGACTTGAAGTCCTGTCGAAGTTTGTCCGTCAGCAGCACGCCCTCGGCGTCGAAGGCGCCGAACTCCGCCGTCGTGCTGATGGCGTCGCGCATGCCGGAAGGACCGCGGGCGTACATCAGGTCCGCGACCTGCTTGAGCTCATGGCAGCACTCGATGTAGGCGAGCATCGGGGGATAGCCCGCCTCGACGAGGGTCTGGTAGGCGGCCTTCACCAGCGCCAGCATGCCGCCGCAAAGAACGCTCTGCTCGCCGAAGAGATCGGTCTCCGCTTCCGCGGCGAAGGTGGTCTCGATCACCGCGGCGCGAAGCGAGCCGATGCCATTAGCCCACGCCAAACCGAGCGATCGCGTCTGCTTCGCGTCAATGCCGCCAGCGTGCACCGCGAAGAGGCAGGGGATGCCCTGGCCGGCAACAAAGCGATCGCGAAGCGTGCGGCCCGGGCCCTTGGGAGCGACCATGACGACGCCAGTGGAGGCGGGGGGCTTGACCATGCCGAAGCGGATGGAGAACCCATGCAGAAACCCGACCACTGCATGGCGGGAGAGGTTGGGTTCGATGGCGGAAGTCCATATTTTTCCATGGATTTCGTCGGGCAAGGCCACGATGACCAGGTCGGAATTCTTGACCGCCTCGGCGGTCGACAGCACATCAAAGCCGGCCGACTTGGCGAGTGCATGTCCGCGGGTTCCAGGCTCCGATCCGACCCGCACCGAGACCCCGCTGTCCCTGAGATTCTGAGCGTGGGCCTGCCCCTGGTTTCCGTAACCCAAGACGGAAACGACCTTTCCAATCAACGGCGCCAGCGGTGCGTCCGAATCTTTTTGAATGATTCTCAACTCCGCGGTCGCGTTATTGGGGTCGGACACCGGGGCAGCGTACAAAAACCACTAAATCTTGTCGCTTTTTTGGTTTGCCATTTGGTGATGCCAAAATGCACTGCACACTAGGGGCAGATGAAAATTATTTAGGAAACTTTCAAAACAAGTTCAAGTTTCAAGATCCGCTGACCGATAACAGCCCTATGCACTAGGAGATTTCGTTCCCAACTCACAATGAAAACTCTCAACCCCGAACGCCGCGGAAATCAGAGATTCACACTTCGACCGGATGTGTCGCGAGTGGTCGTTCATTGCGACAAGGTTCCGTTCGAGGGTCATGCATACGACATCAGCAATTGCGGCATTCGCCTGGAGCTCGACGAGGCTCTTCAAGTCGGCAAGCGGATCGACATCGATCTCTACACGACAGGCACTTTCAAGGAAATCCGTTTCTCAGGCGTGGTCACGAGGATCTTCGACGAAATCGATGATCCCGGACCGCGCCGCATGGGCATCGAGATCACGAAATTCACCGACAAGGAAGATGAGAAGCGACTGATTACGCTTCTCAAGGGCGGTTCGAACGGTCGGCTGAGATGATTTTGGTTTGGTGACTCAAAGATGGCCGCTCGCGTGAGCGGCCGCAGCGCGTGATCTCCAGGTGACTTCCTCATTCTTCAAATGGGAGTCCTCTGGAGAACCCGCGAATCCAAGGTTCGCTAGTTCCGCTTGATGCGGCGAGAGGTTCTTGTGAAGGAAATTTCGATTGCGGAGATTGAGGAGCGCATTGGCTATCACTTTCAGGATCCATCGCTCCTGGAAACCGCGCTCACGCATGCATCGCTGAGCGACCACCGCTCCAAGAGCAACGAGCGCCAGGAGTTCCTGGGCGACGCGGTGCTGGGGCTGGTGGTGTGCGAGCATCTCTTCCGCTCGTTGGCGGAAAGCCTGGAGGGCGATCTCACCAAGGTGAAGAGTTACGCGGTGAGCCGGCAGACCTGCGCCGAGATCGCGATCGAATTGAAATTGCACGAGGCGCTGCGTCTGGGCAAGGGCATGGGTCCGCCGACCACGCTGCCGAGCTCGGTGAGCGCGGCGGTGCTGGAGTCGGTCATCGGAGCGATTTACCTTGATGGAGGCCTAGAGCCGGCGCGGGAGTTCATCCTGAAGCACATCGGCCACCGGGTCGACGAATCGCTGCGCGGCGGGCACCAATTCAACTTCAAAAGCGTGCTGCAGCAGACCCTTGTGGCCCTGCGCATGCCCTCGCCCAGCTACGTGATTCTGGATGAAAAGGGGCCCGACCACGCGAAATGCTTCGAGATTGCGGTGGTCAGCGGCGAGCGGCGCTTCACGGCCTGCTGGGGAGCGAGCAAGAAGTCCGGCGAGCAGGCGGCGGCTCAATCGGCACTTCGCGAACTTGGCGTGATCACGGCGGATGAGCGGGGGATCGAGATCGCCCGGCCGATTCCTGGGCGGAGCAGGTCCGGCCCCGCCCCAAAGGCCGACTCGGTTAAGAGCCCGCCTTCCGAAAAGAAGAAATGATCTGCTCGACGCAGGCGGGCTCGCTGGAACTGGTGTCCACGATTACGTCGGCGAGCGAGCGATAGAGCGGCATTCGAATCTTGTTGAGCGTGCGCACTTCGGCGATCGCATCCGCGTTGGCGTCACCGGTCGAAGGAATGGCGGGCAGCAGGGGGCGATCGCCGCGATTGTTGGCCAGACGCCGGGCGAGCTCGGAGTCGCCGGGCTCGAGCAGGGCGATCTTCAATGTGCCCTGCGACTTCGATTGCAGAAGGAGTTCAGCGGCGCCCGGCGCCATCGGCGTGCCGCCACCCAGGGAGAGCACGCACGTGTTGTCCTGCGAAAGCAGCCGGGCCAGTTCGGCGCACTCGGCGGCGCGCCAGGCGGGCTCCCCGATCGAATGAAATGTTTCAAAGACCGTCCGAGTGCCGAGTCGCTTCAACACGACCTCGTCCAGGTCGACAAAGTCGCACTTCAGGCGAGCGGCAACCATGCGGCCAAGCGTCGACTTTCCGGAAAGTCGAAGGCCAATCAGCGCCAACTTTATGGGGGCTGGCAAGCGGCTCAGCGGGTCTTGACGGCCCGTCCAACGCGGCGCTTGCGATTCACAATGGCCCGGCCCTTGCTTGTCTGCATGCGGGCGCGGAAACCAACTTTGCGAAGTTTCTTGATGCGGCTGAGTTTGTGCGGATAATGCATTGCGGTTCCTTCGAGGTGGGCCGAACAGGGTAGCGTAAATCGGGTTCCGGCTCAACCGCTTGGATTTGTGGAATCTTTCCCCGTGAAAATGCGGTAGAGCGCCGGCAGCACCACCAGCGTGAGAAGCGTGCTTGAAATCAGCCCTCCGATGACGACCGTGGCCAGGGGTTTCTGGACCTCGGCGCCCGTGCCCTGGGCCAGGGCCATTGGCACGAAGCCGAGTGATGCCACCAGGGCGGTCATCAACACGGGCCGCAGCCGCACCAGGCAACCGCGCTCGATCGCGGTGTCGCGCTGCAGACCTTCGCGCCGCAGTTGATTGATGAACGAAACCATCACCAGACCGTTGAGCACGGCGACGCCGGAGAGCGCGATGAATCCCACCGCCGCGGATATGGAGAAGGGCATGTCGCGCAGCCACAGAGCGACGATGCCGCCGGTGAGGCCAAGCGGCAGGGCGCTGAAGACCAGCAGCGCGTACTTGACGCTCTTGAAGGTGCTGAAGAGAAGCAGGAAGATCAAAAGGAAGCAGACGGGAACCACCACGCCGAGCCGTTCCTTGGCAGCCACCAGATTTTCGTACTGGCCGCCCCAGACGATCCATTGGCCTGCCTTAAGGGAAACACCCTGAACGCGTTGCTGCGCCTCCTGGACGAAGGAACCCAGATCGCGCCCGCGCACATTGCATTGGATGACGATCCGTCGCTTGCCGTTCTCGCGGCTGATCTGGTTGGCACCCTCCGCGACCTCGATCGCGGCCACCTGGCCCAGCGGCACGAACCCCGCGTCCGCTGTTTGGGTTTGCTTTCCCTGAGAATCAACGATGCTCGCGTGCTGAAGGATGCCCGGCTGCGGCTCGCCCTTGGGCAGGGGTATGGGCAGTCGCTCGAGCACGTCGAATTTTCCGCGCAACTCGTCCGGCAGGCGAACCACCAGGTGGAAGCGGCGATCACCTTCGAAGACCTGGCCGGCCTCGGTGCCGCCCATGGCTGCCGAGACCACCGTCTGCACGTCAGCCACGCTCAGGCCGTAGCGCGCGATGGCGGGGCGGTCGATTGCAACGGTCATCACCGGCAGGCCCTCGGTCTGTTCGGCTTTGACATCGGCGGCGCCGGGAATGCCCTGGAGCACCGCTTGCACCTCCTTGGCGGTTTTCTCCATCGCGGCAAAGTCGTCGCCGTAGACCTTGACCGCCACGTCGCTTCGGACGCCAGAGATCAATTCGTTGAAGCGCATCTGGATCGGCTGCGTGAATTCGTAGTTGTTGCCCAGCTCGGCGGCCAGTGTTTTCTGGATGAACTCGATGAGTTTCCCCTTTTGCCCGTCGAACTCGCTGCGCCATTCCTCCTTGGGCTTGAGAATGATGAATGTGTCCGAGACATTCGGGGGCATCGGATCGGTGGCCATCTCGGCGGTGCCGGTCTTGGAGAAGATGAAGGCGACCTCGGGAATGGCGGCGACCGCCCGCTCGATTTCAAACTGCATGGCCTGCGACTGCGTGATGCCGGTCGAGGCGATCCGCATCGCGTGCATGGCGATGTCCTTCTCGTCGAGCTGCGGCACGAATT
Source organism: Planctomycetota bacterium (assembly GCA_021414025.1). Taxonomy (NCBI): domain Bacteria; kingdom Pseudomonadati; phylum Planctomycetota; species Planctomycetota bacterium. The sequence goes on from JAIOPG010000002.1 coordinate 400,083, forward strand.
CCTGACCCAGCCGCGTGAAGAGCAGCGCCGATGCGGCGAAGGCCACCACCGCCGCCGAGACCACGCTCCAGCGCATGCGGATCGACCAGGCGACCACCGGCGCATAGACGGACTTGGCCCAGCGCACCAGGAACATGTCCTTCTCGCTCACCTTGCCGCGGATCAAAATCGCGACCATCGCCGGGACAAAGGTCATCGAAAGGATGAAAGCGGCGATGAGCGAAAAGATCACCGTCAGCGCCATCGGATGGAACATCTTCCCCTCGACGCCGGTGAGCGCCAGAATCGGAAAGTAGACGATGACGATGATCGCCTGCCCGTACACCGAGGGCTGGATCATTTCCTTCGCGGCGATCATGACCTCGCGAAGTCGTTCTTCCAGCGTGAGCAGGCGGCCCTCGCGGTGCTGGCGCTCGCCGAGCCGGCGCAGGCAATTTTCAACGATGATGACGGCGCCATCCACGACCAGACCGAAGTCGATCGCCCCCAGGGACATCAGGTTTCCGCTCACATTCGACTGCACCATTCCGGTGGCGGTCATGAGCATCGACAGCGGAATGGCCAGCGCACAGATCAGCGCCGCCCGCACATTGCCCAGCATCAGCAGCAGCACGGCGATCACCAGAACGGCGCCTTCCAGCAGATTGGTCCGGACCGTGGCGATGGTCGCATCCACCAGCTTGGTGCGATTGAGCACGGTCTTGGCCCGGATTCCGGGCGGCAGACTGCGCTGGATCTCGGTCATCTTGGCGTCGACCGCGGCGGCCACGGTGCGGCTGTTGGCGCCGATGAGCATGATCGCGGTTCCCACCACGACCTCGTTGCCATTCTCGCTGGCAGAGCCGGTGCGCAGCTCGCGGCCGACGCCGACTCCGCCCGGAACAACGATGTCCCGCACATAGATCGGCACGCCATTGCGGGTGCCCACCACGATCGATTCAAGCTGCTCCATGTTCTCGATGCGCCCCGTGGTGCGCACGAGGTAGGACTCTCCCTTGTGCTCGACGTAGCCCGCGCCGGTCGAGACGTTGTTGCTCTCGATCGCGTGGATGACCTCCGTGAAGGTGAGGCCGTAGGAGACCAGTTTCATCGGATCGGGCTGCACGTGGTACTGCTTCACGTATCCGCCGATCGCGTCCACGCCCGCGACATCCTTCACACCCTTGAGTTGCGGACGGATGATCCAATCCTGCACCTCGCGCAGATAGGCCGATTGCTCGAGCTCGCTGGCCAGGCGCCGATCCTCCGGTGTCAGATAGGAGCCATCCGCTTGCCACCCGGGCACGCCATCGGTGATAGTCGCGCCGACTCCGCGGGGATGCTCATATTCCACGGTGTACATGTAGATCTCGCCCAGGCCGGTGGCGATCGGCCCCATGACCGGGTCGACGCCCTGCGGCAGCGAATCCCTGGCTTCGCCGAGCCGCTCGGAGACCTGCTGCCGCGCAAAGTAGACATTGACGCCATCCTCGAAGATCGCAGTGACCTGCGCAAAGCCGTTGCGCGACAGCGAGCGCGTCGACTGCAGGCCGGGTATTCCGGCGAGGGCATTTTCGATCGGATAGGTGACCTGCTTCTCGACCTCGGCCGGGGCCAGAGCCGCGGCGAGCGCGTTGATCTGCACCTGGTTGTTGGTGATGTCGGGCACCGCGTCAATCGGCAGCTTCTTGAGCGAGTAGAGACCAAGCGATGCGACCATCGCCGTGAGTAGCACGATGAGCCAGCGGTTCTTGATCGAGAAGCGGAGCAGAGGTTCGAGCATGGGGAGCGTTTTCTGTGGTGTGGTGTCTGGAGGTCAGTCAATGGATTCGGTACGCAGTGCGCTAGTGCTCATGCGCCGCGCTTCCCTTGCCTAGTTCCGCCTTCAGGATGAAGCTGCCCGCGGCGACAAACTTCTCGCCGACGGCAAGACCGGAGTAGACTGGCACCAGACCGCCCACGGACTTGCCCACCGTGACGGCGCGCTTCGCAAATGTGTTGGGTTCATCGGGCACCGGCACAAAGACCGCGGGGCCGCCCTCCACGGTCTGCACCGCTTCGTCGGGGACCGCGACTATGGGCTTTCCGGCGCCGCCTTCGGCTTCGCTTGATGCGACAATTTCCGCCTGAGCAAACATGCCCGGCTTGAGCGACATCGCCGCGGCGGGAACTTCAATGCGCACCGAAGCGGTCCGCGTGTTCGGGTCGACCAGCGGCGAAATGAACGCCACCGTGCCTTCGAAGACCTTGCTGCCGACCGTGCCGATCGTGACCAGGGCCTTGGCGCCGAGCGAAACCTCGTGCATCCGTGCTTCCGGCACATCGGCGATCACCCAAAGCGTGCTCATGTTCGCCAGCACCATGAGCGTTTCCCGGTCGGGGCCGACGAGTTCTCCCAGCGTGACTTCGCGCTCGACGATCTGTCCGTCGATCGCGGCGAGGATTGAATAGCGGGGCATGATCTCGCCGGTGGCGGCCAATGCCTCGATGCCTGACTTCGACATGCCCAGAAGGATCAGGCGGTTCTCGCCACCTATGACTGAAGCCTGGGCCAGCTTCTGAGCGGCCACCGCCGCGAAGTACTCGCCCTCGCGGCGCTGCACCTCGGTCAGGGAAATGCCCTGCGACTTTTCGTAGAGGCCTTTCGCGCGTTCCCAGGAGATCCGCGCCAGCTCCATGCTCGGCTTGGACATTTCAGCGGCGGTGCGCTTCTGAAAATATTCGGCCTGCGCCTCGCCCAGCTCGGGGCTTTCGATCACCGCGAGTGTGTCACCCTTAAGGACCTGCGCGCCCAGGCGAGCCGGGAGCTCGACCACGCGTCCGCGCAGCGGCGAACCGACATGGGCCATCGCCTCGGTGTTGAAGGCGACCCGCGCCGGGGCGACAAAGGTGGGCTTCAGGAGCATGTGTTGCGCGGCCTCCACCTTGATGCCGTAACGGGCGACCGCCTCGGCGGTGAGCTGCACTTCGTCGGAGTGCTCGCCTTCGCTTGCGTGGTCGTGAGCGTGGTCGTGGGGGGCGCTTTCATCATGAGCGCCGGGTTTCTCGGCGGCATGGTGGTGGGGGACGCTCTCATCATGGGCGCCCGGTTTCTCGCCTGCGTGATCGTGAGGAACGCTCTCATCTTGTGCGCCCGGCTTTTCGTGAGCATGGTCGTGGTGGTCGGCTTCCGCATGAGGCGCTTCCTTGCTGCACCCGGCGCAAGCCAGCGCAGCGAGGGCGACGGTCGCAGTCAGAAGGGCGGTGGACAAAAGGCAACGATGGGAAATGAGTGGAATTGCGTTCATGAATTGGCTCCGGCGTTTGCGGTTTCAACGGGGGCGACAACGGGGGTGACACCCGGTCCGCCAACGGCGCGCTGCAGGCGCATCAAAGAGAGAATGGCCTGCAGCTCGATGTCGACGGACTTGGCCAGCGAAGTCTCCAGATCCTGCTCGGCGAGAAATACGGTGGTCACGTCGGTCTGACCTGCTTGATAGGCGTCCTCGGCTTCCTGCCGCCGCTGCTGCTGCAGCGGGACAAGCTCCATCTGCACGCGGCGAAGATTGGCGAGATTTCCGGCTAGAGCCTGGTAGGCAACGCGCACTTCCTCGACCACTTTGCGCCTGGCCAGCGTGAGGTTGTGGCGGGCCTCCATTTGCTCCGCCTCGGCGCGGGCCCGCTTGGCAGAACCCGTGTCGAAAATGGGAATGGGCGTTGAAAGAGCGGGGCCCGTGAAGAAGGATTGATCGTCGCGCTGGGTCTGGGCTCCCACGCTCAGGCTTTCCCACGGCGCCAGGTTGGCCAGTGCGTACTCGTCCCCGAGGGCCGCAAGTTGCCATGTCACGGCCTGCACCTCAGGCCGGTGAAGCAGTGCCGCATTCACCCATTGCGACTCCGCGTGCGCCTCGAGCGCCGGCGCCGACCAGGAATCCAATTTCCATTCACCCGCGCTTGAAGGCTCGCCGATGAGGCGCGCCAGACGCAGGCGATCCTCGCGCCGCTTCAACCGCGCATCCGCGATTTCAACTTCCAACGCAACGCGCTGGGCCGAGAGCGTCGTGACGTCGGAGCGAACGCCCTCGCCGGCATCGAGCCGGTTTCTGGCGACTTGAGCCAGCTTGTTCAGCAGCGAAAGTCGGTCCTCCAGCAGCGGGATCAATTGATCGCCCGCCTGCACAGCCGCGTAGCGCGATTGCAATTCGACCACGACATCCAGCGCCACGGTCACCGCGTCGGCGGCGGCCCTGGCAAGTCGATTGTCGGCAGCGCTGGCCTTGCGGGGAATCTGCAGGCACTGGATCAGCTCCTCCATGAGCGAGACCTGCACCTGGGGAAGGCCCGGTCCCCACATGTAGGCGATGGTGAGCACGGGATTGGGCAGCAGACGGGCCTGGTCCGCGTCGGCCATGGCGACGCGCACACGGGCCAGAGCTGCCTGCAGCGACGGATCGGTGGTCACCGCGAGGCGCAGGGCGTCGCTTGCGGAAAGTGCGCCTGTGTGAGAGGGTTCATCAAGCGGTCCGCCCTCATCGCGAAAGACCACGGCGTCCTTGGTGCCGATGGCAAGGGCGATGGACTCCTCGGCGGTGGGTTGCGGAGCATTGGACTGGCATCCGGCTGCAAGAAGCGCGGCGATGGTTACTCCCAAGGCGGGAGCCCGGCCGCGCACGAAGAAACGCGCAAAAATTGTCATGAGTGTGTCCTGTCAGTTGTGGAAAATGCGAAAAACGCGACGCCGAAAAGGGGCGGGTTCTTCGTGCTTACACAACCAAAATGACACAGCGCAATTGCGCCAGCGCGTCGGGCGGACGCACCGGGACCGGCAGGGAACTCAGGTGCTTGTTGCAAGCACTCGGTTCCTGAATCGCAACCGGAATCGCAAACTCAACAGGTGTTGCCACCAGCGAGAAATCCTGAGGCCCGTGCGTCAAAGCGCGGGCGATAGTGACATCCGGATTGACCGGGGTGTCCGAGCAGGGAGCAGGGGCATGGTCGCTCTCGCCCTCCGTGCATTCGGATTCGTTGGTGCAGACTTTGCGGCAGTCACCGTCGTTGCTTCGCTCGCAGCCCCATTCAATGTGCGTGTTGCCCTTGCCGTCATCGCAGATCACCAAACCCGAGCAAAGCGTGGTGCCGTTCAATAGGAACGAGACCAGGCAGAGCCAGAGTGTCAGGAGTCGCAGGGGGGAGTCGTGCATCGGGTGGGGTTTGATGATTCGGCGGTGGGTGTGCTGCGTGACAGCCTCAGTGTGGTTCGGCCAAATTAGCGTAAATCTTGATGGAGTTCAATTTCCATCTGGTTGGCGTGTGATATCTGTTCCGTCTATGTGGTGTGGAGGGGCTGAATGGAGCGGCGTTGGGCCACATGGGCGGCCTTTCGACAGTCTGCCCGCTCGCACTTACTCTTGCCGCGTGACCCGATCCGCGACCACCCCAACTGCAACGCCAGCCGCCACGCCCTCTCAAGTTGATGTCGTGATTGTTGGAGCGGGGCACAACGGACTTGTCGCGGCGGCCATGCTTGCCAAGCAAGGCTTGAAGGTGACCGTGGTGGAAGAGCGGGCCATGATCGGCGGCGCCACCAAGACCGAGTATCCATTTGCACGCGTGCCGAAGCTGGGCACATCAACCGCGTCGTACTTGCTGGGGGTGATGCAGCCGGAAATCATTGCACGCACCGGCGCCAACATTCCGGTGCTGCGACGCGACCCGCACTACTTCCTGCCCACGCTTGATGGCCGCTACCTGCTCTTCGGCTCCGACCAGGCCGCCATGAAGCAGCAATTCCTGAGCATGTTCTCGCTGCGAGATTGGCAAGCCAATCAGGCGCTGGCCGAGGAAGTTGGAAAGCTGCGCGACGACCTGGCGCCAAGCTGGCTTGAAGAGCCGGTGTCGGTGGAGGCGACTGCGGACATCTACATCCGTCCGGAGCTGCGCGAGGTGTTCGTGAAGCTGGTCACCGGCACGGTGGAGGATTACCTGCATCGATTCGGCTTTCAGAGCGAACTGCTGTTGGCCATGTATGCGGTGACCGACGGATTCAGCGGCTTGAGCGGCTCGTTCGGCACGCCGGGCACGGGCATGAACTTCCTGGTTCACAACATGTGCCGACTGCCCAAGGCCGATGGAACCTGGATGGTGGCCAAGGGCGGCATGGGCACGGTGGCCAATGCTTTCGCCGATGTCGCCAAGAAACATGGCGCCACAATTCTGACCAGCGCGCCGGTGGCGAGGATTGTCATGACCGGGGAGAGGGCGACTGGCGTGACCCTTGTCGATGGGCGGGAGATCACAGCCCGCGCGGTGCTGGTCAACGCGGACCCGTTCCGGCTGCGCGAGATGGTGGGGCGAGCCGCGTTGCCGGAGAAGCTCAACGCCCGCATGGATGACTTCATCCGCACCGGCACCACCATGAAGATCAATATGGCGCTCAAGGGCCTGCCCAAGTTCAAGTGCCTGCCGGAGGATCGCGGCCAGCACAACGGCACCATGCACCTGCTGCCGCAGGGCAAGCACCCGATCGCGGACATCAAGGCCGGCTTCGAGAAGGTGATGCGCGGCGAGCTGGCGGAGTTCCCCACGATCGAGTGGTACATCCACACGCAGGTCGACCCGTCGCTGCAGGATGCGGCTGGCCACCACAATTCGGCGTTCTTCATTCAGTGGGTGCCCTATGAGATCAAGGGATCGACTTGGGAGGCTGAGGAGAACCGCTATGTCAACCACATTTTCAGCATCGCCGAGCAGTTCTGCCCGGGTTTTTCGGATTCAGTGCTGGACACCTATGTGCTGACGCCCAAGCGCATCGAGAGGGACATCGGCATTCGCTACGGGCACATTCACCATGTGGACAATACTTACGGCTTCGACCAGCGCATGCCCTACGCCACTGGTGTCGATGGCTTGTATTCGTGCAGCGCGGGGTGCCATCCGGCGGGGTCGGTCATCGGCGCGGCGGGGCACAATGCGGCGGTGCGCGTGGCGAAGGAATTGGGAGTGAGGGCGAAGTGAGCGGAGGGCTTCTCCAAAATATTTGTATAAAGAAGTCAACCTATCGAAAGCAAATGGGATCTTGCCCAAAGGGAAATATGGTTTATCAAGGCTTTGTCTAAAAATCGCGGCCCAAATTCAAATTACCAGGGAAGTATAAATGTTTTCTGATGAATGAATTTCGAATTGTCGCACAAGCTTGAAGTTACTCAAAGTAGGCAGAAATTATTGGAATATTTTGATCCCTGGCCAGCGTTTTTTGACGATCTCAATTCCATCCTTTGTTACTTTCGTTCGGGAGAGGTACAGCCGATTAAGAGATCTGAGGCCTGTGCTTTTGTGTGCGAGTTCATATATCCCCTCATCACTTATTTCTGTCATGCTGAGGTCAAGCGATGTGAGATTCTTAATTCCGGTATTTGGACGGGCGAGTTCACTAATTCCCGCATTAGTCACTTTTGATGAGCACAAATCCAAAGATGTAAGAGAATTGAGGCCGGTGTTTGGTCGAGCGAGTCCGCCAATTCCAATATCTGTTACTTTTGTCATTCTGAGTGACAGCGATACAAGTGATTCAAGTCCCGAATCTTCGCGGGCGAGTTCCATAACTCCCACATCAGTCACATCTATGTCGAAGAGATTCAGAGTGGTAAGAGTCTTCAATCCAGTATTTGCACGTGTAAATTCCTTCAAAATCTCGTCATTCATCGGCGTATTAAAGAGTGTCAATGAAGTGAGAGATGCAAGTCCGGTGTCTGTGCGAGCGAGTTCCAACAGCCCTTTCTTTGTCCCTAACTCGTAAATAGTAAGATTCGTAAGACTCTTAAGACCGGTTTCTGGGCGCGTAAGTTCTTTCATTCCCGCGTCCGAGATTTGACTATTGAAGAGAAGCAATGTGGTAAGAGACTTGAGACCTGTGTCCGCTCGAGAGAGCTCGGTCCACCCTTTATTAGTGACATTGCCGGCTAAGAGAAACAAGGTATTAAGAGATCTAAGGCCAGAATCCGCGCGCGTGAGTTCTTTCATTCCAGCATCTGTCATTTCTGTGAAACACAGATTGAGGCAATCAAGCGCCTTGAGAGCCGTATCCGTCTTAGAAAGTTCCATTACGCCAATATCAGTTATGTTGGTACTTGAGAGATCCAATCGTGTCAGGGTCGAAAGGCCGGTGTCCTTACGGCAGATTTCCTTCACTCCTATATCAGTCACCTCCGTGTGGCCGAGGTCAAGCGATGTAAGTATTTTGAGACCTGAATCCGAGTCAGCCAGGTCCCTCACGCCCACATCAGTAGCTTCTGTGTGGCTAAGGTCTAGTGAAGTGACGTTCTTGAGGCCCGTATCTGAGGCCGTAAGTTCTTTCACTCCCACATCAGTCACCTTAGTGTGACTAAGGTTCAACGAGGTAAGTGACTTTAGATTAGTACTAGCCTTTGCTAACCAGGCCACGCCTGCATCTGTAACATGGTCTCCTGAAAAATCCAATTCAGTTACTTGAGACAGTTTCCTTTGATCCAAGACGGAATCGGAAGGGAGTTCGAGATGTTGGAAAATTTTAAGTTCAATAATCGCCCGTTCTTTATGAGGAAGTTTGCCAAAAATGATTTCGCTTGAGGCCCCACTAATGGAATGATCAGGAGTGGCCGGTAGGGAATCTGAATCAATTTCGATGATCTTATTTTGCGATGGCTCTAATTCTGGGCGTTGTACAGTGAGTCGCATGATCGCTTGTCTCTCTTCGTGTTTGGAGAGCCATCGCTGCGCTTCTTTGCTTGTAAGCATGCTGCTATTTGCAATATTGTTGCCTTGCGAATCACGGTCGCCTTTGTATAAGGAAGCCTCGCGATATATGGCTTGAACAATGGTGTTCCACCGTTCAGCCCGTCCCGGATCGGACGACTCCGTGGGAACAAGAATATTTATTGCTTTGCTGTCGCCTTTAAGGTGTGATTTCCTATCATCCTTAATTTTGCGGGGGTTAAGCAAATTATGGACATCTTTGATCGCTTCAAAAATATTTTTACGATTGAGCAGGTCGCAAAGTTCTTGGTCCTCAGCGAGTTCGCGGGTGCGTTCTACTCCGATAGTTGCTTCCAACGTTCGTTGCACAATGCATAAACCCGAAAATATTTGGTATGGAGGTAATTCTGATTTAAGTGAATTGGGGAGATTTGTAGGGTCCCGAAGGGCGATATCAATTAAGGCAGTGTTGATCCGTCGCACCAGTGAGCGAGGAGTGCGGTTGGCCGAGAGCGCCAAAACTTTGGCAAGATCCTTAAGCCCCAAGCGGATCTCATGGCCAACCGCTTTTGCGAGGCGTTTGTCCAGAAGTTCTTCTGCGAAATTTACGAACCTTTCGCCACGGGGAGACATGTGGAGGGGCAGTTGCACAATCTTGTCAAGATAACTTTTGTGGACATGGGCATTGTCTTTCCCATAGCGCTGTAATGCCAAGTGTGAGAGATACGCATCCACGACGATATGGTTTAACGCAAGTACAAAAACGAATCCGGCTTGACAGAGAACCAATTTTACATTTTCCAAAAGTTCGAAAGCCTTTTCAGGTTGGCAACGATCAAGATCATCAATGAATACGACAACAAGTGGCCAGTTGTGCTTTGTATCGCCCGCGGCGCTGCTGACAGCGCTTCCGACCTTATCGAGGGCATCAAAGGTCGAGAGCGAAAGGCACGATTCGCTGAGCGAGAACCAAAGCTTATTATCGAGAGTCCTTAATTCATTTTGAAGTTTGGCGAATTGTTCGAGCGTGTCTTTGGCGGACCATGTGGCTTCGGCAGCAATACTCCCGACAAATGGAATTTTTATTTCGGGCTTTAATTTGAATTGGAAACCCGCGAGCAAGGCGCGGCAATGCATTCCAGCCTTCTCGTACCAACCAATTTGTTCCGCATGGTTTCTGGCATCTCTCGCTTTGAGTGAGACGCATTTGGCCGCGACCTCTCGCTCGATCGTGGCCACTAAGGGCACTATTGGAAATTCTTCTCGCTCGTATCGCCAAGCATTAAACTCCACCGTCACCACATGCGACCATGCGGAATCTGCATTTATCATGGTGCGGGCCGCATGTAGAACAGAAGTTTTCCCGCTCCCCCATTCGCCATATACGCCAATGGTGAATGGACCTTTGGTTCCCAATGCCGCACGTGCAACCGTTCTAGAGAAGGGGTCTCCTTCAAAATAGTTTTCGGTATGTGAAAAAATCGGCTCGTCGTGTAGCAGGAAAAGTGGAAGGAGTTTGTCGTCCCCGAACATGTATTGAGAGAATAGCACCTGCTTGGTTTGCCGCGCTACCGTTCACTTGGGCAGAAAAGCTGAGAAGGTCATTTAATATGGCCTGAGGCATTAATTGTCAAAGACTTCGATTACGATCGCAAAGGAAGCGCTGACACCGCTTTGAACTATCGAACAATTCAACTGAAAATTTGAGGCCAGAATGATGCCACCCCCCAACTCCGACACCACCTTCCTCTCCGCCCTCACCGAGACCTTCCGCAAGTACAAGGATCTCGCCGAGAAGGCCGCCGCCCAGGCGCCCGACGCCGCGCTGCACGCGCCGCTGGATCCCAACACCAACTCCATCGCCATCATCATGAAGCACATGGCGGGCAACCTGCGTTCGCGCTGGACGGATTTCCTCACCACCGACGGCGAGAAGCCCGGACGCGACCGCGACGGCGAATTCGTGGACACCTACAAGTCCCGCGCGGAGATGCTCGCCGACTGGGAAGCGGGGTGGGCGGTTCTCTTCGCGACGCTCGCCGCGCTGAAACCCTCCGATCTCACGCGCATCGTCACCGTCCGCGGGGAGCCGCACACGGTCATCCTGGCGGCTCAGCGTTCGCTGGCGCACGCGGCCTATCACGTGGGGCAGATCATTCTCATCGCCCGCATCCACGCCGAGAACGAGAAGCTCGGCGGCAAGCCTGGCTCGTGGAAGGTGCTCACGATGCCGCGTAAAGGAGACAAGCCATGAACGAAAACCTTTCCAGACGAGCCGTCCTTGGCGGAACCTTGGGCGCCGCTCTGTTGATCCCCGGAAAGCTTCTTGCCTCCTCAGCACTCACTCAGGACCCGAAAAAGCCAAAGCCGCCCGCGCTGGAGCCGAGCCTGGTCAAGGAATTTGTTGGAGCGGGCCACTCCGACCTGGACAAGGTCAAGGCCATGCTCGCCGAGCATCCGACCCTGCTCAATGCAACCTGGGACTGGGGCAACGGCGACTTCGAAATGGCGATCGGCGGCGCCGGTCACATGGGCCGGCCGGACATCGCCGAATACCTGATCAGCCAGGGCGGCCGCTACGACCTCTTCGTCGCTGCCATGCTCGGCGAGCTGGAGCATGTGCAGTTGATCCTCAAGCTGCATCCGAATCTCGCCAAATCAAAGGGCCCGCACGGCATTTCCCTGCTCCAGCACGCCAAGGCCGGGGGCGAGCGAAGCAAGGCCGTTTTGGAGTTCGTCCAGCTTCAGGCCGTCTAACTACCAGCGACTCGCCAAATCATTTTGCATTGACGCGGTCTTCGGGTAAAACATTCGCATGTCAAAGAACAATCAACAAGAACCCCGGGGCGGCGCCATCAGCGTCGACCCGAAGCTCGCCCGCAACGGCGGGCTTTCCTACCTGGAGATCCCCGCCATCGACGCGCGGCGCTCCGCGATGTTCTACGAGAAGGTCTTCGGCTGGCACATCGAGGACGCCGACACCGACCATCCGAAGTTCTCCGACCAGACCGGGCACATGCTCGGCCGCTGGCGCAAGAGCCGCAAGGCCGCCCGCGAGCCGGGTCTGCTTCCCTACATCTATGTCGACGGCCTCGATGACGCGGTGAACAGCGTCATTGCCCTCGGTGGCGAGATCGTGAAGGCGCCCTATCCCGAAGGCAATCTTCGCGTCGCGACGATCCGCGATCCCGCCGGCAACGTGATCGGCCTCTGGCAAGAAGGCGATTGATCGCGCGATGAAGCACCGGTTCTTCCGCACCGCAGGCGAGTTTCGCAAGTGGCTGGCAAAGAATCACGCCGCGGAGACGGAGCTGCTGGTCGGTTTCTACACCAAGACCTCCGGCAAAACGAGCATCACCTGGCAGGAGTCCGTGCGTGAGGCGATCTGCTTCGGCTGGATCGACGGCATTCGCCGCAACGTCGACCCGGTGAGCTACAGCATTCGATTCACTCCGCGCAAGCGCACCAGCATCTGGAGCGCCATCAACATCGGCATCGCGAAGGAGCTGATCAAGCAGGGTCTGATGCGGCCACCCGGCCTAGCCGCCTACAAGCTGCGCCGCGATAACAAATCCGCCGTCTACGCCTACGAGCAGCACAAGGCCGTCATACCCGAGCCCTATGCCGGCCTTCTCAAGAAGAACAAGCGGGCCTTCGCGTTCTACGAAGCGCAGTCGCCCAGTTACCGCAAGTTGATCAGTTGGTGGATCGTCAGCGCCAAGCAGGAGGAGACTCGTGCGAAGCGAATCAAAAAGCTCATCGCGGAATCCGCCGCGGGGCGTAGGCTCTAGCCATGGGTTCGACTCGCATGGTGCGAATGTCCGGCACATGGCTGGCCATCTTGTTGCTGGTGGCATGGCTTCCGCTGCAATCCGCGCTGGCCGCGGCGATCGAAGTCATCGGCACGGACAAGTTCAAGAGCCAGATTTCCGGCGCGCTGACGCTGCTCAAGAGCAAGTCCCCCGACGCGTACAAGGTCGTCGCGGACAACATCGGCGTCATCAAGCAGTCCGAGCACAGCGGCATGCGCGCCGACGCCACGCCGCCGGTCTTCGAGATCAACGACGCCTCTGCCTTCTACTCGCCGACCTGGTGCGCCAGCGTCATCGCCCACGATTCCTTTCATTCGAAGCTTTATCACGACTATCTCAAGGCTCATCCCGGCGAAGTGCCATCGGAAGCCTGGACCGGCCATGAAGCGGAGAAGAAATGTCTCGAGCACCAGGTGAAAGTGCTCAAGTCGATCGGTGCGCCCGAGAATGAGATCACCTACTGCAGCAAGATCTCGCCCGACTACGCGGATGTGCCCTACGAAAAACGAAATTGGTGAATTCAGGCGGGTTGGAGCGCCGCCTGGTTCGCGTGCAGGAACCAGCGGTCCAGCACCACATGCCGCGTGAACCACTTGGTGCCCAGCAGGAACCCGGCGATGGAGTTTCGCAGGAACGCCGGGCCGGCGCCGCTTGAGGTGGCTCCCTTACCGAATCGCTCGCGCAACTTGTCCGCGTACATCTGCAACTTCTCTTGGCGGTAGTCGCCATTGGCGGCCACGATCGTTTCGGCCGCCATCAGGCCGGACTCAACCGCGGGGCGGATGCCCTCACCGCTCTGCGGATAGGCCAGACCGGCCGCGTCGCCGACCAGCAACAGACCATCATCGATCTGCTTGCGCACCGAATGCCCATGCAGCAGATAAGCGTGTCCGTGAAAGTGGTCGGGCATGTCCTGCGGAATCCGGCCGCGCTGCTTGAGGAACCTGCAAAAACTCTCGAGCTGCTCGGGAAGCCGGTGGTTGTCCTCGCGGCCCAGCCCGATGTTGAGATACGCGCCCTTGCGGAAACACCAGCCGTAGCCCTTGAGGTCGCGGCAAAAATAAAGTTCGGGCGTGTCAGCCTTCGCCTTGCAATCGCGGGTTTGCTCAGGCGTCATTTCGAACTCGATTTCCTTGGCCACGACCGCCGGTTCGTCCTTGCCGATGCTCGCACCCATGAAGCGTGCCACCGGGCAGAAGTGCCCGCCCGCGCCGACGACCAGCGGCGCGGAGACGGAGTCATTGACGATCCAGTTGTCGCCCTCACGCCGAATCGATTTGAGCGATTCGCCTTGCCGCAAACGCGCGCCTGATCGCTTCAGCAGATAGTCGTCCAATTCGCAGCGGCGGATGCCATAGCTGACCGTGGAGAGGTACTTGGTCTCCACTTCACGGCCTTCGATCAAGCCGGTGCGGAAAGCCGTGATCGGCTGCAGCAGATGCTTCGCTGCATAGTCCGCGAGGTCCAGTTCCAATTCCTGTGCCACCGCGGGTGTGATCCATCCGGCGCAAACCTTGTCGCGCGGGAAGGTCGCCTTGTCCATCACCACCACATCCATGCCTTGCCGGCGCAATTGCCACGCGCAGCTCGAGCCCGCGGGCCCGCCACCCACGATGAGCACGTCACAGCGTTCCAATGGAGTCCTTCACCGCGTCGGGCTTGACTTCGCGAAGGGTCTGCTGCGGTTGATAAAGGTGGTCGCGGGTCCAGGGAATCTGGTTGTTGCTCGCGCGGGCAAAGGTCGCCTGGAACAACTGCATGCCGCCGGTCTTGAAGGCGGTGAGCGAGCCGGCGAGGTAGAGGCGCCACGCCCGCACGAAGGCCTTGTCAAACATCCGCTCCACGTCGTCGGCGTGGGCCTCGAAGCGCTGCAGCCAGTGCTCCAGCGTCTTGGCGTAGTGCAGCCGCAGATTCTCGACATCCAGCACCGAGAAATCGAAGGGCTCGAAAATCTTCATCATCTGTCCCAGGCTGGGCGGGCAGGCGCCGGGGAAAATGCAGCGCTCCGTCCAGGCGTCCATGGTGCGGGGGAAATTCACGCCGATGGTGTGGATCAGACCGCGACCATGGGCGCCCAGGCTGCGGTCGATGACCCCGCCGAGTTCCTTGTAGTGCAACGGGCCCACGTGCTCGAGCATGCCCACGCTGACGAACGCGTCGAATTCGCCGCGCGAGTTGCGGTAATCATCCTCGATGAACTCGACGCGCCCTTCGAGCCCCTCGGCGCGGGCGCGATCGCGGGCGAATGCAATCTGCTCCTTGGAAATGTTGTAGGCCTTCACCGACACGCCGTAGTGCCTGGCCATGTGCAGCGCCAGTGCGCCCCAGCCGCACCCGGTTTCCAGCACGTTCTCGCCCGGCCGCAGGCGCAATTTCCGGCAAACATGATCCAGCTTCGCGAACTGAGCCTCCTCAAGCGTGGCGTCAGGACTCTCGAAGTAGGCGCAGGTGTAGACCATGCGCTCATCCAGCCAGAGTTTGTAGAAGTCGTTGCCGATGTCGTAGTGGTGCTGGATGTTGTCGCGCGACTTATCCAATGAATGAAGCCGCGCGTGATTGAGCCAGGTCAGCAGCCTGCGACCCGGACTCGCCTTCTTCTGAAGGGGCCAGGCGCGATAGGCCGCATCCAGGAACTCCAGCAGGTTGCCTTCCACCTCGATGCGCCCAGCCGAATAGAGCATGCCGAAGTTCAACTCGGGGTTGAGCAGCAGTTTGGCCAGCGCGCCCGCGTCGCGGATGATCACCCGCGCCACGGCGTTCCCGCGAAAGCTTGAAATCTCCTGGCCATTCCAGAGCACGATCCGCACCGGCGGATTGCCGATGGCCCGCATGACCCGCATGACGACCACTCGTGCCGCGGCAATCGCAACATTGCCCAGCGTCGGCCGCTGTTCACTTGCCCTCATCGGGAAGTTGCTCACGGCCTTCATGATAGGTGCCGGACGCCATGGAAACCGAAGCGGAGGCCGATGCTTCCAGAAATCCGCCAGGCGGAGTTAGACTCCGGCATGCGCTCCATCCGAACCCTGGCCCCGTTTCTTCCCGCTTTCTGCCTCGCATTCGCCATCAACGCCGCCGTGCGCGGCGCCGATTCGGGTCCGCCCGTCGGCGCGGTTCCGCCGGTGCCGACTTCCAAGCCCGCCGGCTACTACCGCATGCCGGCGCTGGGTTCCGGCTTCATCGTTTTCGTGTCGGAGGGCGACTTGTGGAAAGTGCCGACGACCGGCGGCGTGGCCACGCGACTCACCAGCCATCCCGGCGATGAATTCGCGCCGTCGATTTCACCGGATGGAAACACCGTCGCCTTCATCGGTCAGTACGAGGGTCCGGCCGAGGTCTACACCATGTCGCTCAATGGCGGCCTGCCCAAGCGTCTCACCTATGACGCCTCGCGCCAGCGCGTGCAGGGCTGGACCGCGGATGGCCGCATCGTTTCAACCACCGACAAGTTCAGCACGCTGCCCTGCGAGCAGTTAACGCTTATTGACCCGAAGACCGGCGCGCGCACGCTGGCGCCGCTGGCCCAGGCCTCCGATGGATCGTTCGATCCCTCCGTTGCCAACGCCGACGATTCCACCCTCGCCTTCGTGCGCATTCCCTTCAACGGCTCCTTCACCAAGCGCTACAAGGGCGGCACCATCCAGCAAGTCTGGCGCTTCAAGAAGGGCGCCGAGGCCGTGAACCTGACCGGCGACTACGCGGGCACCAGCAAGCGGCCCATGTGGTGGAAGGGGCGCATCTATTTCCTGACCGACCGCGACAATCACATGAATGTTTGGTCGATGACGCCGGAAGGCAAGGATCTGAAGCAGCACACGCACCACGTGGGCCTGGACATTCAGGACATGTCGCTGCGCGACGGCAAGATTGCCTACCAACTCGGGGCGGATCTGTGGCTGCTCGATCTGGCCAACGACAAGACGGCGATGGTGCCGATCACGCTGGAGACGGATCTGGACCAATTGCGCGAGCGCTGGGTGGAGAAGCCCGCCGATTACATCACGGCTTCATCGCTTTCCCCCGATGGCGAGAAGGTCGCCTTCACGGCCCGCGGCCGCATCTTCGTGGTGCCCGCCAAGCAGGGGCGCACCGTGGACGTGGACCGTGACGACACGGTGCGCCACCGCGGCGCGACCTTCATTAAGGACAGCGACCAACTCATCGCCCTTTCCGACAAGAGCGGCGAGGTGGAAGTCTGGTCGATGCCCGCCAATGGCGTGGGCGCCGCGACGCAGCTCACCAAGGACGCCACCGTGCTGCAGTGGGGCGCCTTCCCGTCCCCCGACGGCAAGTTCATCGCGCACCACAACAAGAACCAGGAGCTCTGGATCTTCGACACCGAGGCCAAGACGGACACCAAGATCGACACCTCCAACATCGACGACTTTGCGGATTTCACCTGGAGCGGCGACAGCAAGTGGCTCGCCTACGGTGCGCAGGCCGACAACAATTTCCCCATCATCAAGATCTGGAGCGTCGATTCGAAGCAGGTCACGGTGGTCACCACCGATCGCTACGCCAGCTACTCGCCCGCGTGGAGCGCCGACGGCAAGTGGCTCTGGTTCCTCTCGGATCGCACGCTGCGCACCGTGGTGAACAGTCCCTGGGGCGCGAATCAGCCTGATCCCTTCCTGGATCAGACCACCAAAATTTACGCGCTGGCTCTGAAGCCCGGCGAGAGATTCCCATTCGCGCCCAAGGACGAGCTGCAGACCGCCAAGGAAAAAGCTGAGAAAGCCGAGAAGGAGAAGAAGGCCAAGGAAGCCAAGGACAAGCCGGCGACGGACGCCGACAAGAAAGTCGACGAAAAGAAGGACGACGCGCCGGCGGTCAACACCGACGAGAAGAAGAGCGACGATGCCAAGGCCGACGACAAGAAGCCCGATGACAAAAAGGGCGACGAGAAGAAGGACGACAAGAAGGACGAGAAGCCCAAGAAGGTCGAGATCGAGCTTGCCGGCCTGATGGAGCGCCTCTACGAGGTGCCGATCAAGGCCAACAACTACGGGTCGCTCACCGCCAACGACAAGGCCCTCTTTTTCACCAATCGCCCGACCGACTTCGAGCCCAAGGCCTCGCTGGAGGCGCTGGAGATCAAGAACGATCCCATCGAGACCAAGACTGTCACCGGCGACGTCACCGGGTACGAGCTCTCGCAGGATGGCAAGAAGCTGCTGATCCGCAAGAAGGATTCCTTCTACATCGTGGACGCGGCGGCCGCGCCGGTCACCGACCTGGACAAGAAGGCGGTCAGCCTCTCCGGCATCTCGCTCTCGCTGATCCCGGCCATGCAGTTCCGCCAGATGTTCATCGAGGCGTGGCGCCTGATGCGCGACTACTACTACGACCCCAACATGCATGGCGTGGATTGGCGCGCGATGCTGGACAAGTACCTGCCGCTGGTGGACCGCGTGACCAGCCGTGCGGAACTCAACAACGTCATGTCGCAGATGGTGGGCGAGCTCTCCACGCTGCACCACTTCGTCAATGGCGGCGACCTGCGCGATCCGCCCGACAACATCGCGGTGGCGTCGCTGGGCGGCGTGCTGCAGCGCGACGAGGCCGCGGGCGGCTATCGCATCACGCGCATCTACCAGAGCGAGGCGGACGATCCGGAGCGGATTTCGCCGCTGGCCAAGCCGGCGGTGGCCGCCAAGGTGGGCGATGTCATCGAGTCGATCGACGGCGTGCCCACGCTTTCCGCGGCGGATGCCTCGGTGCTGCTGCGGCAGAAGGTGGGCAAGCAGGTGCTGCTGCACATCAAGCCGGCCAACGCGGACAAGAGCGGCTTTGACGCCGGCCGCGACGCCATCGCCATTCCGATTTCGCAAGGCAGCGAGAACGACCTGCGCTACACCGATTGGGAGCTCAGCCGCCGCAAGCTGGTCGACGAGTGGTCGGGCGGCAAGATCGGCTATGTGCACATGCGCGCGATGGGGCAGGGGGACTACACCAACTGGGTGAAGGGTTTCTATCCCATCTTCAACCGCGAGGGCCTGATCATGGATGTCCGCCACAATCGCGGCGGCAACATCGACTCGTGGGTGCTTTCGAAACTTCTGCGCAAGGCATGGGCCTTCTGGACGCCGCGCGTGGGCAACCCGCCTTCGTGGAACATGCAATATGCGTTCCGAGGTCCGATGGTGGCGCTCTGCAACGAGCGCACCAGCAGCGACGGCGAGACTTTCTCCGAAGGTTTCCGCCGGCTCGGTCTGGGCAAGGTCATCGGCACTCGCACCTGGGGCGGCGGCATCTGGCTGAGCTCCTCCAACACGCTGGTGGACAAGGGCATCGCGTCGGCCAGCGAGTTCGCCGTCTACGGCCTCGACGGCCGCTGGATGGTCGAGGGCGAGGGCGTCACTCCCGACATCATCGTGGACAACATGCCCAACGCCACATTTAACGGCGAGGACGCGCAGCTCAAGGCCGCAGTCGACCTGCTGCTGAAACAGATCGCGGAAAACCCCGTGAAGCCAAACACGCCGCCGGCGCGACCCAACAAGAGCACGCCGGACAACGCGAAGAAATAGCGCGGCGATTGAGCCGAGCGACATCGTTCACGGGTTGAAAGGCCAATCGTCCGCCGCGGCTTTCGGCGGGTCGATCTGTGGTACGCTTGCCCCAAGTCAGAATAACGCCAAATTATCCGAAATTTGTTCCGCTTGGGAACTCGGAGGCTGCTTGGGCGAGCGCGTCAATATTCCAGCCGGTGAATGGTGCGGCCCGCCTCGGTGCGGGTTCTCGAGATTGTCCATTCGCACGGGGTCGCGATGAACTCCTTGCGCGCCTTGATCATCGAGAAGTCCGAACTTGAAGCCGATCAACTGCTTCAGGAGCTGGAGCAAGGAGGCTTTCGTGTGACCTGCGCACGGATCGACACCTCGACGGGGATGAGCGCCGAGCTCGCCGCGCGGACCTGGGACATTGTCTATTTCGACTTCAACTTGACGCAGTTCAACGTCTTCGAGGCCATCACGTTGCTGCGGGAGACCGGGCTGGACATCCCGCTGATCGTGGTCTCCGGCACCAGCAGCGAAAATCTCGCGGTCACCGCCATGAAGGCCGGGGCGAACGACTACATCCTGAAGGACCAGATGAAGCGGCTGGTCCCCGCGACCCGGCGCGAGTTGGAGGAGGCGAAGGGGCGTCGTGAGCGGCGCGAGGCGGACGCAACCATTCGTCGGCTCGCCTACGTGGATCCGGTCACGACGCTGCCCAATCGCGCGAGGTTCCTCGAGCTGGTCGCCAAGGCCGTCGAGGTCGCGAAACGGGAGGAGGACTCGTTGGCACTGGTGGTGATGGATCTCGAACGATTCAAGGAGGTCAATGACACCCTCGGCCACGTCCGTGGCGACGAGCTTTTGAATCTGGTGGGCATCCGGCTCAAAGGCGTGTTGTTCGATCGCGACGTCGTCGCGAGGCTCGGAGGCGATGAATTCGGCATTCTGTTGCCGCATTTGGTGGCGACCAGCGACCTGCCCGAGATCATTCAAAAAATCCAGGCTTCCCTGTTGGAGCCATTCCTGATCGACGACATTCCCATCGTGGTCGAGGCGGCGATCGGCATGGCGACCATGCCCCAGCACGCCGACGATTCCATAACGCTGCTCCGGCTGGCCGACATCGCCATGTACCGCGCCCAGCAACGGTCCAGCGGCTACGCCGTCTACGAGCCGACCTTCAATTTGTACAGTTCCGAAAGACTCGGCCTCATGGCCGAACTGCAGGAGGCCATCAAATCGAACCAGCTGGTGCTTCAGTACCAGCCGAAGCTGGAGCTCAAAACCCATAGCATCGTCGGGGTCGAGGCGCTGGTGCGCTGGCGTCACCCGCGGCGGGGCATGCTCGCCCCCGGCCAGTTCGTCGCGGATGCGGAGCGGACGGGCCTCATCGGCCCCCTGACGCGCTGGGTCATGACGGAAGCCCTGCGATTCTGCGAAAGCGAGCGCAGCCGCGGAAACCGGTTCCGCATGAGCGTGAACCTCTCGGCGCGTTCGCTGCTCGATTCCCAGCTGGTGAAAATGATCGACGAGGTCTTCAAGGCGTCCCGCTCCGCTCCGGACCGCTTGATGCTGGAGATCACCGAAAGCGCCATCATCCTCGACCCGAAGCGCGCCGAGGAGATTTTTGACGTGCTCAGCCGCATTGGAGTGGGTCTTTCCATCGACGACTTCGGCACGGGCTACTCGTCACTCGCCGGCATCCAGCGCTTTCCCATCGACGAGGTGAAGATCGACAAATCCTTCATCACGGGGGTGCTGCGCAATCCACGGGAGAGGAAGATTGTCGGTTCCTTGATCATGCTCTGCCACGACCTGGGACTGCGCGTGGTCGCGGAAGGAGTGGAAACGAAGGCGGAATACGACACGCTCGAAGACCTGGGGAGCGATACGTTGCAGGGCCATTACATCAGCAAGCCCCTGTGGAGCGACCAGGTGGGAAGCTGGATCGACGCTTCACCCTGGACCTGCGAAACCTCCGTGTAGGTGAGAGGTTGTTTCCGGCAGGGGCCTGGAGTTAGCATGACGCGCACCACGGCCGCGCTGAGCGTGCCCTTCACCAACGCGTTCGCGCTGCCGGTCGTGGCCTACACCTTCTTCGGCCGCTACGTGGATGGCGCGACCGAGGGCGCGACGGTGGCGTTCGACCTGGCCACCGCGGCGAGCCTGGTCTCCAGCTCCAGCCCGTGGCCATTTGATGCCGCCTTTCCCGAAGTCACCGAGCCTGAATTCGTCACGGCGCTGACCACCTTCAACGCCGATGTCCTGGACAAGGTCTTCCGCCAGCAGATCGCCGGAGGGATGGTCTCGGCGCCGGGAACGGACTCGGCCCTGGTGAACTTCAGCGGCGCCACCGACGGCGGAGACGTCACCTCGGTCCACGTGGTTCCCGCGCCCTCGGCGTTCACGCTGCTCGGCCTGGGGCTCGCCGGAACGCGCCGCCGCCGCTGAACGCAGCGAGTCAGTCGGTTGAACCAGCCGGTTGGTGCATCGAGGCAAGCTGCTCGTCAAGGAACAGCCGCACTCGCTCGGTGAGCCAGAACCGGTCGGGCGCAGGCTCGCCGCTCTTCCATTCGTCGGCCACGCCAAGCTCCTTCATGCGGACCGTCGACCATTCGGGCTCGGTCGCGCCGATGAGGTGCGACACGTGCGACGCATCGAACGCGCCGGCGGACCTGGTGATGCGAACCGAGTCCGGATCGATTCCGTTCGGTATCGAGCCGTTGACCGTGCCTCGGGGCGGCAGGTCAAGGCGGATCGACCAGAGCACGTCCTTCTGCTTGTCCAAGAGGGCGAGCGTGGCGGGATTCCAATCCGGGGAGATCGAATAGATCCGCAGGCGGTTGCCCAGGCGAATGGTGACCACCTCGGGGTAGCCGGGCGCGAGCTCGTCGGGGCTGTAGGCGAAGCCGTTGGAGGCGATGACCGACGCCGTGTCCGCTTTCGGCGGGGCAACGCCACTGGCGTTGGTCGCGGTCGGCGCGGTGGGCGCCTGCTTCTTGGCCTGGGGCGAGGGCTGGGACGGCGCACAACGTGCCGTCATGAGCGTCGCAAAGGCCATGGCCTGCAATGCCGCGTGGCGGTTCATCCCGAAATTCTAGAGGCGGTGAAGTTCAGGAATGGATGCGCCCATGTTGTCGTTGTGTCAATTCTTCGGTGCGGAGTGGTACACTCACCGGGCAATTTGTTTCCGCCATCGCTCGCTCCGCTGAGTCGCAAGGAGAAACCATGACAACCCGCAACCGTCTCGCTCTCGCTGTCGCATTCGTTTTCGTCGGAGTGTTCGGCGCCGCCGCCCAGAACGCCGACAAGCCGCTTCCCACCGATCCCTCGCTGGTCACCGGCCAGCTCGACAACGGAGTCAAGTACATCGTGCGCAAGCACGCGGTGCCACCGGGCCGCGCCGTCATCTGGATCCACATGGGCACCGGCTCGCTCAACGAGACCGACCGCCAGCGCGGCATCGCGCACTACCTGGAGCACATGGCCTTCAACGGCTCGGAGCACTTTCCTCCCGGCTCGGTCGTGCCCTTCTTCCAGTCGCTGGGCATGCAGTTCGGCCGCGACCAGAACGCCTTCACCAACATGGAGCAGACCACCTATCAGCTCTCGCTGCCCGACGCCAAGACCGAGACGCTCGGCAAGGGCATGACTTTCTTCGCCGATGTGATGTCGGGCCTGAGCCTGACTCCCGCGGAAATCGACGCCGAGCGCCAGATCATTCAGGAGGAGCGTCGTCGCGGACTTTCCGCCCGGCAACGGACCAGCGACTACATCATGGAGCGCATCTCCCCCGGCTCGCTCTACGGCCAGCGCGACACGATCGGCACCGAGGCCACGATCAACGGCGTCAACCAGCAGGATTTCAAGGACTATTACGGCAAGTGGTATGGCCCCGGCAACGCCACCGTGATGGTGGTCGCCGACGCCGATCCCAACGAGGTCGTCAAGGTCATCAAGGAGAAGTTCGGCACCGCCGCCAAAAAGGCGACGGCCACTCCGCAGGCTCCCGGCATCAAGGGCTATGTGCGCAGCTTCGCCATCGTGGCGAGCGATCCGGAGCTGACCTCCGAGGACATCCGCGTCACCTACCTGGAGCCGGCGCATCCGCCGACCACCACCGTGGGCATGTACCGGGATGACCTGGTGCTGGGCCTGGGCCAAAGCGCCATGAATCGTCGCCTTGAGGCGAAGGTCGCCGCCGGCGGCACCAGTTACCTCAGCGGCCGCGTTTCGGCCGGCAACGACGCCACCACCCTCTACAGCGTTGAGCTCAGTGGCCGCGCCGCGCCGGGCAAGTGGAAGGCTGCTCTTCAGGAATTGTCGATGGAACTTCAACGCGCCCGCTCGTTCGGCTTCACCGCCCGCGAGCTCGAGGATGTCAAGAAGCAGATCATGTCCGGCGCCGAGCGCGCCGTGGAGACCGAGTCCACCGTCGCCGCCAGCGCCCTCGTCGGCCGCATGAACAACTCGCTGGTTTCGGGCGAGCCCATCATGTCTCCCAAGCAGCGCCTTGAGCTGCTGAAGCAGCAGCTTCCCGGCATCACCGCCGAGGAAGTCGCCACGCGCTTCACCAAGGAGTTCGATCCCAAGGCCGTGGCCTTCATCGCGGTGCTTCCCTCGAGCGTCGATGTTCCCACCGAGGAGCAGCTCCTGAAGATCGGCACCGATGCGATGGCGGTCTCGCCGAAGCAGGATGTCGAGGTCGCCCACGCGACCAAGCTCATGAACGAACTGCCGCAGCCCGGCACCCTGAAGGAGCAGGACGAGCACGCCGCCAGCCAGGTCTGGTCGGGGTGGCTGAGCAACAACGTCCGCATGCACCATCGCTTCATGGACTACAAGAAGAACGAGGCGACGGTGAACATCACGCTGGTCGGCGGCGACCTGCTTGAAAACGCCGACAACCGCGGCATCACGCAGGCGGCCCAGCTCGCCTGGGGTCGCCCGGCGACAAAGTCCCTCACCTCGACCGACATTCGCGAGCTCATGACCGGCAAGAAGGTCAGTGTGCGCGGCGGCGGCATGGGCGGGGGCGGTCGCGGCGGACGCGGCGGCGGCGGGGGTGGCGGCGCGCCGGGCACCATCTCGCTGACCATCTCGGGCAGCCCCGAGGAACTCGAGACCGGATTCCAGCTCGCCTATCTGCTGCTCACGCAGCCCAAGATCGAAGAAGCCGCCTTCACGCAGTACAAGACGATGGCGCGGCAAGTCATCGAGGAGTCCATGAAGACCCCCAACGGGCTGGGCTCGCGCATGGCCTCGTCGCTGCCTTATCCCGACGACGAGGCGCGGACCAAGCCGATCACTCCCGAGCAGATCGACAAGCTGACGCTGGCGGCATCGCAGCTCTGGCTGGAGAAGTTGATCGCGGAGTCGCCGATCGAGGTGGCGGTCGTGGGCGACATCTCCAAGGACCGCGCGGTCAATCTCGCCACCAAGTATCTCGGCGCCCTCTCGGAGCGCCCCCGAGTGAGCCCTGAGACCTACCTGTCCATCCGCTCGCTCAAGCGTCCGGCGGGGCCGCGCTACTTCGAGAAGACGCTGGACACGCCGACCAAGCAGTCCTTCGTGCTCTCCGGGTTCTACGGCGCCGACCAGGCCAACCGCGAGGACGTCCGTGCCCTGGGCATGGCGTCGCGCATCCTCTCCACGCGCATGGTCACCGAGGTCCGCGAGAAGGCGCAGCTGGTCTACAGCATCGGTGCCGCGTCGCGGGCCGCGACCACCTATCCCGGCTTCGGTGTCTTCTCCGCGACCGCTCCCACGGATCCGCACAAGGCCAAGCCCCTGATCGAGAAGCTCGCCTCCATGTACGAGGAGTTCGCCAAGAACGGACCCACCGAGGAGGAGATGGACATCGCGCGGAAGCAGATGGCCAACACCTTCGAGGAGCAGGTCAAGGAGCCCGGCTATTGGTCCGGTCGCATCGACTTGATGACCTACCAAGGCACCAAGCTCGACGATGTGGTGAACGAGCCCGCCGCCTACCAGGCCCTCACGGCCAAGCAGGTGAAGGACACCTTCGCGAAGTACTACGACCCGAAGAACTCGATCGTGGTGATGGTGAACCCGCAGAACGCGGGCGGCGCCGACGCGAAGAGCGAAGGACAGCCCGGCAAGTAATCGCTTCGTGCGCAAGGTGCTATCAGTCGCTCAGACAACGCGCCCTCGCTGCGCAGACTTGCTCGGGCGCTAAACTCGCTTGGAGATAGCACCTTGCTCACTCCGCTCGATTCAGCAGACTCGCCCCTGCGCTAAACTCGCATTGTGGGGCAACCTCTTTCCGCGACGCGGGTCAATGAAACTCACTTGCGATCATCACATCAACGCAGGAATGCCGGGGTGATCCAGGGGCCGCGGCCCCGGTGCGGGCCAGCGAAACTTGCGATCCGTTTCCGTGATCGGCACATCGTTGATGCTGGCTTCGCGCCTTCGCATGAGCCCATCGTCGTCGAATTCCCAGAGTTCGTTGCCGTAGGAACGATGCCATTGGCCCGCATCGTCCCGCCACTCATATTGGAACCGCACGGCCATGCGATTGTTCAGAAACCCCCAGAGCTCCTTCACAAGGCGGTACTCGTTCTCGCGCTTCCATTTGCCCTGAAGGAACTCCTTGATCCGCTCGCGACCTTGAACGAATTCGCCGCGGTTGCGCCACTGGCTGTCGGGTGAATACGCCAGCGAAACCCGCTCCGGATCACGGCTGTTCCACGCATCCTCGGCAGCGCGCACCTTGTGGACTGCCATCTCGCGCGTGAAGGGCGGCTTGATGGGCGGGGTGGGCATGATCGTGACGGAGGGCATCCCCGGTTCAGGCCGTGGGAAGAGCCGCCGCGTGGCCGTGTGCTTCCACTCGTGGGAAGTCGACATCGACGTCGAAGGCCTTGTTGAAGAAGTTGGTGAAGAAATTCAACGCGACCGCGGCGACGATTTCGGCAATTTCCCCGTCGGAAAAACCGGCGGCGCGCACGGCATTGATCTCGCTTGTGCCAATGCCTCCGTGCTGGTCGATGACCGCCTGGGCGAACGTGAGCGCGCCAAGCGTTCGGGCGTCCGTCGACTTGGCATGGCGGGCGCCGTCCATCTGAGCCTGATTCAGGCCGCTCATCTTGCCCAGGGCCGAATGCGCCGAGAGGCAGTAGGTGCAATCATTGTTCTCCGCGGTGAGCAGCGCGATCTGCTCGCGGATCGGGCCGGAGAGCTTGGCGGTGCCCATCGCGCCGTTGAACTGGGCGAACGATTGCAGGACGGCGGGCGAGTTGGCCATGACCTTGGCCATGTTGGGCACCATGCCGAGTCCCTTTTGAAGCGCGGCGAAAATGTCCTTGTTGCTGCCGGTTGCGGTTTCGGTGTTCTGGATGGGGAGACGCGCCATAATGGGGTCCTGTCGGTTGGAGTTCAAATCAAAGAAGGCAGACTTCGTACGCTTGTGTGCCTGGCTTCTTGCCAGCCTACCCCTTCACGGGGGTCCCCGCTTCGGCGAGATTGCGGAAGCCGGCGCAGGGCTTGCGCAGGCCTAGCAGCGCCGGAATGGTCCGCGCGACGAGCGTGCATTCCCGCCCGATGCGCGACAGCAGGGATTGCCGCGTGCTCGCGGGCACCTCGCCGACATACTTCTTGAGATCCACGTAGAAGGACTCGACTCGGCCAAGGCCATCGAGTTCCAGGGCATGCATGGTCGAGCGGTCGCGCATGCTGCGATCGACGCGCTGGTGCACCGGCTCGGTCATCAGCATGTATTCAGGCAGCGGCACGCCGTTCTTCAGCATCCGGTGCACCAGGATCACGTCGACGCCGGCCAGCTCCGACAAGTGCTTGACCCGCTGCACTGCGGCCTCGCCGAGGTGGCCGACCAGTTTGATTTTCAGGTTGCCCGCCTGCGTGCAGCCATCGCACTTGCACATCGCGTTGATGCTCAGGTCGGAGACCCTTTGGTGAAACGCACGGTAGATGGCGGCCGCCTGTTCGGCGACGAATTTGAGGTTGGGCTCGGCGCCCGCGGGGAAGGCGACATAAAAGAACGCGGCGTCGCCCTCGAGCTTGGCCAGCGTCAGGTTCGATTGCGCGGCGTCGATCACCGCCTCAAGCAGCTGGGCCACGATGTCCTGCGCGTGCGCCAGGCTCGTGCGATGGAACTTCATGAAGCGCGTGTAGCCGGCGATGTCGGCGATGAGGAGAAAGGTCGGTTGGATGGCCATGATGGAGTTCCATCGCGATCGTATCGAAAGGGCGAAGTGCACGACACAGGTTGCGGCCGGGCTCGCGCCGCGCATTGAAGCCGAGAGGCGGCCTTGTATGCTTGTCGGCAAGGAGAATCTGATGACCGCGATCACCACCCAACCCGTTTCAACCGGCTCCCACACATCCCAGCCCTGCGTGCACGGGGAATTCTGCTGGCATGAATGCTCCAGTCGCGATCTGAAGGGCGCTGAACACTTCTACGCGACGCTCTTCGAAGCGACAGCGGCGCCTTGTCCCGCGAGCCCGACGGCCTACACGATTCTCTCCAAGGAAGGCCACGCCACCTTCGGCCTGATGGGCATGGGTCCCGAGTATCCCAAGGAAATCCCGGCCCATTGGATGGGCTACATCGCCGTGGACGACCTCGACGCCACCTTCGCCAATGTGGCCACGCTGGGCGGAAAGGTGATCGTTCCCCCCAAGGACATCACCATCGGCCGCTTCTGCATGTTCCGCGATCCCACCGGCGCGCATGTCAGCCTCTTTCAGGCCCATCCCGGCAAGACTGACGGCGTGAACTGGAGCGGCGACGGTCTCGTGGGCTGGAACGAGCTCATGACCACCGACCCCAAGAGCGCGGTCGCCTTCTACACCAAGCTGCTGGGATGGACCGTGACCGAAAGCACCACGCTCGGCTTCCCCTATTGGATGTTCGCAAGCCATGGGCGCACCGTCGCCGGCTTGATGGCAAGGAATCCGAAGGACAAGTCGCCATCGCACTGGCTGCAGTACGTGCAGGTCGCGGACATCGACTCGAGCGTCCTGCGCGCCAAGCAGCTCGGCGGCGCCGCCGCCGGCGCCACGATGGACATTCCCGGCATCGGCCGCGTCGCCGCCTTCACCGACCCCAACGGCGCGAGCTTCGCGATGTGGCAGCCGGCCAAGAGCGGATGCTGCTCCTCGAGCGGCTGTGGCTGCGGCTCCTGAGCGATCCGTGAAGACTCTGCTGATCGAAGGGTGGAGGTTCCTGCCCCACTCCTACGCGATCGTGAACCAGTTTCAGTGCCTGCAGTTTCTGCGTGAGCCGGACGTGGCGCTGCGGCACCATGACGTTCCCTTTCTCCAACCAAATTGGAAGGCGACCAAGGGTTTGTTCGATGAATCCGCCGAGGCCGCGATCCGCGCCATTCCTGATCGGGCCGCGGGGGAGAAGCCGGACGCGCTGCTGCGGGTTTCCTTTCCCTACAACCTGAGTCCCTCGGACGCGCGCCGCACCGTGGTCTTCGGCACCGCCGAATTCCGATGCGTCCCCGCCAAGTACATCGCCGGCAAGCGCCCGTTGTCGGAGGCAATCAAGGAGGGCGACGCCATCATCGTCACCCCCTCCAACTGGTCGCGCGAGGGGTTCATCCACAGCGGCGCCGATCCGCGGCGCGTGGTGGTGGTGCCCCACGGCGTCGACGCCTCCATCTTTCATCCCATCGATCCCGACCGGCGTGCCGCGATGCGCGCCGAGCGCGGCCTGGAGGGATTCGTCTTTCTGACCCTGGGCGCGATGAACGCCACCAAGCGCATGGACGCGCTGCTCAAGGCCTTCGCCGTCGTGGTGCGAAAGCATCCGCACGCGCGACTGGTCCTGAAGGGCCTGGGCGAACTCTACGCCTCGCAGGAGATGCTCAAGTCGCAGGCCGCCTCGCTCACCGAAGCGGAGGTCGCGCTCATCCATTCGCGGATGCACTACATCGAAAGCACCCTGACCTTCGCCGACATGGCGCGGCTCTATCAGATGGCGGACGCCTACGTCTCTCCCTACTCGGCCGAGGGTTTCAATCTGCCGGTGCTGGAGGCGATCGCCAGCGGCCTGCCCGTGATCTGCACCCGGGGCGGTTCCACCGATGACTTCACGACGGAGGACTTCGCCCTGCGCGTCGACGCCAAGCGGGTCGCCGTCCAGCAGACCGACGACGCCGGCGGCTTCGAGCTGCGGGTCGACTTCGACCACCTCGTCCACCAGATGCTTTGCGCGGTCGAATCACCCGACCTGGCCGCGAAGGCTCGGGTGGCCGGACCGGCGTTCACGGCGGCGGGGTTCACCTGGGGGCACGCGACCCGGAAACTGCTTGGAGTTCTCTTCGAACCCTCTTTATGCCCTTTTTGAGCAAAATCGCACTTTCTGGAAATTTTCACTGGACAGGGGGCAAATATGGGACACCTTGCGTCGGTCTATCCCGCGCAATCGGCATAGGCGTCACAGGCAGGTGATGGGAAAAGAACTCAAACAATCTCTATCAGGAAAAGGCTTCGCCATGTCCACGATCTTTGCTTCGCGTCGTTCGCTCTCCGTCCTTGCTCTTTCAGCGATGATCGCGCCCTGCGCGATGGCCATCGACGGCCAATCGACCACGCCGGATGGCGCGGCCTTTGCCAGCGTGGCCGCGGGAAGTCAGGCGTTCTCCGGCCTGGGTGCGCCAGGCGACGCGGTCCAGGGCGGCGTGAGCACGCTGTATGTCAACGCCCAGACCAGCACTTCCGGCATCGGCGGTACGGCCACGGCCAATGCCTCGAATTCCGGAAGCTCCGGCATCTATCCCTTCAGCAACAACGCCTTTGGCAGCGCGTCCGTCGGCACGATCAAGCTCAGCGCCTACAACAACGGCTCCATGGCGGTGTCGTTCCCGGGTGCTTCCGCCAACGCGGGATGGAACGACCAGTTCACCCTGACCGGAGGCGGGGCCAATGGAACCACCGGCATCTGGGTGGTTCCCATCGTGGTCAACGGATCCATGACGGCACTGGTCAATGGCGCGTCGGGCACAATGCAAGTCGCCGCCTACAAGAGTCACAACATTCTGCAGCCCTACGGCAGCGCCATCAATTCGCAGGCGTACAACCTTTTCAACGCGCTCAACACCACCCACAACGGCACGATCTTCTCGGGCTGGGACTACCAGATGGTGGCCTTCGGCACGACGAATTGGGGACCATCGGATTCCTCGTCGCTGCCCTTCATGTCGATCAGCAATCGCACGCTCTCCTTCGCCATTCCCTTCACCTGGGGCACGGCCTTCAGCGCCGGCTTCTACGCGAATCTCATGGCGGGCGAGCGGGCCAGCGGCGGATTCGGAGGACAGACCACGACCGACCTGGACTTCTCGAACACCATTCTGTGGGGAGGCAAGGGCTACGTCGTCGGCTCCGAGGGCAACATCACGGACTTCAGCATCGACTCGCTGTCCGGATTCAACTACGGCGCCCCGGCGCCGGCACCATCGACCTTTGCCTTGCTGTGTTCCAGCCTCGCGGTCCTGGCCCGGCGGCGCAGGAATTCCTGACCACGAACGGCCGATGCTTTCCGCACGACTCGCCCTGTTCATCGGAGCGATGCTTCTGTCGGTGGCAGCATGCTCCCCAAGCGGCTCGGTCGCTGACGAGGGATGCGACGCCTCGGTCGACACGCCGAAGCTGCAGGCCGCCGCGCCGGTGGTCTGCTTCGACGAGTCCCACAAAAACCATCACAAGATTTCAACGACCTACGCGCCCTTCGCCCGGCTGATCGCCAACGATGGTTGCCGCGTCCGCTCCACGGATCAACCGATCAGCGCGTCGACCCTTGCGGGCGTGGCGGTCTATGTCATCCCGACCGCGATGGGCCGCGAGGATCCCGGCGACATACCGCCCTTCACGCCGGAGGAGATCGACCAGCTCGAGGCGTGGGTGGCCGGCGGTGGTTCCGCGCTGATCATCACCGAGCATTATCCCTTCGGCCTGGCCATGGCGCCGCTGCTCGCGAAGTTTGGAGTCACCGTGCACAACGGCTACACCGAGGATCCGCCGCTGGAAAACAAGGAAGTGCGCGACGCGCTGCTCTTCGAGAAATCCAAGGGCAATCTGAACGCCGCCCATCCCATTTTCGAGCAGGTCGAGCGCGTCAACACCTTCACGGGTAGCTCCGTCAAGGGCGGCGCGGAGTGGACGCCGCTGCTGCTCCTCTCGCCGGCGGCGAAGAACTACAACGTCAAGGTCGATGTGAAGCGGGAGGGGGGCGACATCATCACCAGCGTCGAGTACGCGGAACCCCATCCGGCGGCGGGCTACGCCCAGGGTCTTTGCGCCGAGCATTGGCGCGGGCGCATCGTGGTGCTGGCGGAGTCCGCGCTGCTGACCGCCCAGATCGACAAGAACGGCAACAAGTACGGCTTCAACAATCCGGGCTACGACAACAAGCGCTTCGCCCTGAATGTGATCCGCTGGTTAACGGCTCGTTGATTCTGAGCAAAAGTGTCAAATTGGAAATGGATCGTGCGCAGCGAGCAAAGTGCTATCACCAAGCGAGTTTAGCGCAGGGGCGAGTCCGCGAGCCCCGGAGCGTTGTCTGAGCGACTGATAGCACTTTGCTCGCGGAGCCATGTTGTCTGAGCGACTGATAGCACCTCGCTCACGGAGCCATTCACTTGAGTGATTTCGCGAGCTCGGCCTGCGCCTGAATTTTCTTGCTTTGCCGCATGAACTCCAGGGCCTTCGCCGCGGCCTGCTCCGGGGTCGAACCCGCGAGGTAGTCGATGCCGCTGGAGTAGATCATGGTGCTGGCGAGCTTCTTGGCGATCATCCATTTCAGGTAGGGGGCGGGCAGATCCTTGAAGACGCGGGCGCCGACGGTTTCCAGCAGCACCTGCGGCAGATGCTCAAGCACCAGCCCGCGAGCCAGGGCGTGGTCGGCCGCGCTCCAGGATGCCATCGAGCCGTGGATCAGGTCGGCCGCGTCGTTCATGGCCTTGGAGATGCTCACGCTGATCTCAGGCAGCGACTTGTCCTTGCGGGCCTTGCCCTCGCGCAGCAGCAGCTCGGCTTCGGTGCGGGCCATCTCGCGCAGCTTGGCCAGCACACCCTCGACGAACGGAGTCTTGATGCGCAGAAACTCCGCCTCGCTCAGCAGCATGCACGCGATGATCTCGTAGCTGGAGCAGATCACGCCGCACTTGTTGGCGGAGCTGTCCTTGATGATGGTGGTCCCCGCGGCGCTGAGGTGCTTGCGGGCCTCCGCGGTGAGGAAGAGATTGGCCCCCTCCACGATCAGCGGGCTCGAGGGCGTGCCGTCGGGCTTGAGGTATTCCTTCCAGTTGCGCTCGTCGATGGTGCTGGGCCGGCCGCCGCCGGGGATGAAGGCGTCGGTGGCCAGTCGGTTGTGCAGCGTGTTGCGCAGGCGGACGCCGTCGGGCTCGTCTACGGTGACGATGCGCCCGTTCTTGCCCAGCTTCTTCTTGTTGAAGGAGGCGATGGGCTTGGCTTCCGCGAAGAGGCGCAGCAGCTCATCGATGTCCAGGCCGTCGGGATCCTCGCCGCTGCCGCTGCCGTCGGCGATGCCGGTGATCCGCGGGTTGGTTCCGTAGTCGCGCTTCAGGATGCTGATCATGTTGCCGGCGACGTCGCCGTCGGGTCCGCCGGTGATCTTGACCGTGAAGGGCTGCTTCTTCGGGTCGATGCCGCGGTCGCGCAGGGCCACCTCAAGAAACACGTTCACGCCCTCGCTGGTGACGCCGTAGACCTTGTGGTTGATGCCGGCGTTGGGCTTGCTGCTCATGAACGCGGTCGGCAGCGGATACTTCCGCCGCTTGGCACGCTCCACGATCCACTCGATGTGGTCGGGGGTGATGTTCTCGTCGGGCCCGAGATAGATGAACTCCTCGATGCCGAGCTTGTCGATCACCTTGGCGCGGGTGCCGGGCTCGGGGGTGATGAGGTCGAGCATGCAGTCCACGAAGCTCTTCACGCAGCGGGTGGGGTCCGACGGCGGCTCGAGCAGCAGGGCGCACTTGGCGCCACCCTCGGGAATGTCCTTGTTCTTCTGCTGCTGGGCGCTGGCCAGGGCGTAGACCTCGTCGTAGAGGCGATCGCTCTCGCGGGCGTGCTGGGCGGCGTCGCGCGGCCGCACCAGGCGCAGGCCGCCGCGGGCGATCTCCTTGAAGCGGACGTGGAAGCCGTTGAAGCCGCGGCCGCTGACGAAGAAGACGCCGAAGGGCAGGTTGGGCCGCAGCTCATCCTGCAGCAGCTCGGGCTTGAGGCGCAGCGCGAAGCCAAAGCGCTGCGGCAGGTGGTAGTTGGTGCGCAGCGTGGCCTGCACGGCGCGGAGCATCCCCATGAGCACGGTGTTCCAGCCGGGCGGGCGCAGGAACTCGAGCGAGGTCTGGATCACCTTGACGGCGGAGGCGAAGGCCGCGTCGTCCATCGGCTTTGTCGGGTCGAAGCGCGCCGCCAGCAGGTCGACGATGCGCAGCGAAATGTCCATCGACTCCTCGGCGGCTTCCAGAATCACCTGGCTTTGGAAGGCCAGTCGGTCCTGGTGCACCAGCATCTGGTGCACGAGGTGGCAGAGGCCCATCACGGCTTCGGCGCGGTTGAGGTCGAGGCCGGGATGACGGTTGGCCAATTCGAGAATGTCGTAGTTGATCCACTTCACCCGCGCGATGTCGTGCGAAACCTTCTTCCAGATGTCGCTCTTCGGGTCGATTTGCTTGCCATCCTCGGTCTGCACCACGAAGGCCAGCAGGGTGACCTGCCCGTGCGGCGCGTCCTTGACTTGGTCCAGATAGGCCCGGAAAATCGAGATTTTCGCCCGTGCCAGCACCATGGCGGTGCGCTCGAGCATGGTGCGCGTCCGCGCGTTGGAGAAGGCGATCGAGATGCGGCTCTGCGTGGGGTCGGCTTCCTGTTCCAGCTCCGTCCGGGCGCCGTCGGTGCCGCTCACCTCGCGGAAGAGTGCCGCGTGGCGGCTGAGGCGCAGCGGCGTGAGCGTGAGCACGTAGTCGGCGCTCGCCCCGGCGACGTAGGAGCGGATGTCCTTTTCGCTCCAGTCCAGGCCATGCTCGGAGGCCCACTTGATGACGGAGTCGACCTTGGCCGCCTGGGCGGGGTCCCTGGGATTGAAGGGGACGCGCTCACCCAGCTCGAAGGTGTCGACCACCAGCGAGCCGTCGAGCGTGGCGTGGATGGTGGCGGCGCGCAACGGCTCGTTCATCGGCAACTGGGCCACGATCTCGGAGAGCACGCCCACGCGGTTGCCCGGACGGATCATGGTCCATTCCTTGCCATCGTCGCTGCGGATGGTCAGGTCCAGCGGCGCCTTGCTCGCCTTGGCCGCGATGATGGCGCGAAGGTGGTTCTGCACGCGATCGGGCGTGGTGTCCTGGAAATACATCGGCGGCATCTGCGAGAGGAACCACGGCACCACGCTCTCGGCCGTCGCCTTGAATTGCTGGGAGAGCTCGTTGATGAGCGGAGTGGTGGGCGGGGCCGATGTGACGGCGGGTGTCTCGGAGGAGCGCATCCAAGCACTATCGCCGTTCTTCGACCGCCACTCAAGCCGTCTTTTTGCCCTGCTTTGGCCCATTTTTGGCCGACCTTCAATAACAGGGCCTAAGTTGGTTACGCTATTGAACTTGCGCGCAATCACCATTGGCAACTTTGACGGCGTTCATGCGGGGCATCAGGCCCTGCTGGCAGAGGCCCGCGTTCGGGCAGGTCGGACCGGCGAGGTCGTGGCGGTGACACTTGAGTCCCACCCCGCATCGCTGCTCAATCCATCCCACGTTCCGCCCAGTGTCCAGACGCTTCAAGAACGCCGTGACTGGCTCCTGAAGTGCGGCGCGGACCGGGTGCATGTCCTTGCGACCACCGCCGAACTGCTGGCCATGGACGCGGCGGAATTCATCGCATGGCTTCGCAAAGATCTTCCCTTTGAGTTCATCGTCGAGGGGCGGGATTTCCGCTTTGGCCGAGGGCGCGAAGGGGATCTGGCGGCGCTGCGTGCAATGGGATCGCGGCTTGGCTTTGAGGTCGCCGAAGTGGCGGCGGTCGAAGTTTGCCTGGGGGATTCCTCTGTCGCGGCGGCGAGCAGCTCGCTGCTGCGCTGGCTGATTCAGAATGGACGCGTGGAGGACGCCGCAAAAGTCATGGCCCGGCCCTACCAGTTGACTGGTCGCGTCGAGCAGGGTGACCAGCGCGGCCGCACGCTCGGGTGGCCGACGGCGAATGTCGCCACGCAGGGTCAGTTGCTTCCCGGCGATGGCATCTACGCGGGCATCGCCACGCTGCCATCGGGCGCGCGCCGCCGCGCGGCAATCAGCGTGGGAACCAAGCCGACCTTCGGCCGCGCCGCCCGCACCGTCGAGGCCTTTCTGCTCGACCACACGGCGCCGCTGGACGACTATGGATGGACGCTGACGCTGGAATTTTCGCGCTGGCTGCGCGAGCAGAGCCGATTTGACGGCGTGGAAGCCCTTCTTGAGCAAATGAACCGGGACACGCAACGGACGCGCCTGGAAATAGCCGATGAATTGGTGCTGGCATGAGACCTGTGGCCGCGACCTATTCCACCACCTCGACGCCGCGAATCATCGCGGACCGGCTGCTCAACGCCCGGCGCATCCTGATCACCTCGCACGACAAGCCCGATGGCGACGCCATCGGTTCGGTGCTCGCCCTGGCTCGAGCGCTTCGGCAGCGCGGACGGACGGTCGACACCTGGTTCTCCGGTCCCTTCGATCCCACATTGCAATGCCTGCTCGGCCATGAGAAGCCGGGGCGGGCGCCGGAGAAGTTGCCCGGCGATGATTACGACGCGATCGCCGTGCTCGACACCGGCTCCTGGGGACAGCTCGAGCACCTGGGTCCGTGGCTGCGCGAGCGGCGCGACCGGGCGGTTGGAGTGGATCATCACCGCTGCGGCGACACCGATTTCGCGGATCGCATCGTGGACACGAGCTGCGCCAGCTGCACGCAGGTTTTGATTCCGGTGATCGAGGCTCTCGGCGTCAAGTTTGACCAGCCTGGAATGGGCGGCGCCGAATCGGTCGCCGAGGCACTTTTTGCGGGCCTGGCCACCGACACCGGCTGGTTCCGATTCTCCAACGCCGACTCCGGTGTGTTCACCCTGGCGGCCCGCCTGATCAACGCCGGCGTCGAGAAGGACCGCCTCTACCGGCAATTGGAGGAGAATTCGCGCCCGCAGCGACTAAGCCTGATGGGCCGCGCGCTGAGCAATATGCGTTGGCTCGCCAACAATCGCGCCGCCATCATGCAACTGCATCCGGAGGATTTCGCCACCAGCTCGGGCAGCTCCGAGGATCTGGCCGGGGTCGTCAACGCCCCGATGCAGGTGGGCACCACCGAGTGCAGCATCCTGATTTCTCAGACCGAGCCCGGTGTCGTGAAGATCAGCTTCCGAAGCAAGCCTGCCCTGCATGCGGGCGGCCCATATGTGGATGTCAACCGACTGGCGGGTGAGTTCGGCGGCGGCGGACACATCCACGCCGCAGGCGCCCGGGTGCGCGGCGAGCTGCCGCAGGTCGCGGAACAGGTCGCCAAAGCGGTCGAGCGCGCGATTCAAAATTTGAATTAAGGTGTCGTGCCCGACTTGGCCGCGCCGGGAGCAACTTCGATCGGGGTCGGCGCTGGGGCCGGCGGCGGGGGCGCGTAGGGCGAGACGGTGTAGCCCAGCCGCTCGATGCCGTTCTTCACCTCGGGTTCAATCGACGCGTCGCGCACGGCGACCGTGGCTGAGTTGTCCTGCAGGTTGACGCGGCAGTCGACCACTCCCTTGATGTGCGTCACCTTGTCGGTGATCGCATCGACGCATCCCTGGCAGTGCATTCCCTTGACCGAATACTGAAACACCACGGGGGCCACGCTGCTGACGCGCGGATCACTGTCGGAGCCGCAGCCGGCGAGAAGGGCGCAGAGCATGGAAGCGAGCCAGTGTTTCAAGTGACGGGGCGCGTGCATGCCGCGATTCTAGTCGCTCACTTGAATTTGTCGCAGCCCGCGCAACGCAGCAGCGAGGGCAGCAGCCACACCGACGAGACCAGGCAGCAGAGGCTGGCGAGGGTCATGACCTCGCCCAGGCCGCGCAGGCCGCGGTGCTGGGCGAAGAGCAGCGTTCCAAAGCCGATCGTCGTGGTCAGAGCCGTCACCACCACGGCGCGGCGCGTGCTGCCGAAGCCGAGGGTGAGCCCACCCTCCATCACGCGGTGGGTGATGTGGATCGCGCTGTCGATGCCCAGTCCGATCATGATCGGAATGGCGAAGAAGTTGGCCAGCGTGAAGGGGATGTTGAGCACTCCCATGAGCCCGACGGTCCAGCCGAGTCCGGCGAGCAGGCTCAGGAAGGCGAGCGCCATGAGCCGGACCGAGTGGAAGTCAACGTAGAGCAATGCCAGCACGAAGGCGCTGGCGATCAGGCCCTGCCACAGGAAACTCGCCCTCATAAGCTGCATGCTTTCGAAGACCGTGATCGGCGCGCCGGTCACCGAAGGATCCACCTCGCGCATCGCCGCGACGAAGGGGGCCATGGCGCCGGGTTCCCAGATGTCCTCCTTCGGATGCAGCAGGGTCGCGTAGCGGTTGTTCTCGCTCGTGAACGAATCACGCACCGCGGGAGGCAGCGACTCGCGGATCGACAGTCCCGCACCGATCTGAAGCTGCTGCGCCGCGTTGGCGGCAAGGGCCAGGCCCGGCTCGGCACGGGCCAGGGCCTCCGGTGCATTGCCTTCGAGGGCGGTCTGGAGCGCGTGGAGCGAAAGGGCAAGATTGCGGATGAACGCGATGTCGGCGGCGGGGGCTCCGGCGGTGTTGGCACCATTTGCAAGGGAGTCCACTCGATCGGCGGCGCGCCGGGCGAGCTCCGGCAGCGGCCGGTCGACGGGAACCGCCTGCGGCAGCGCGCTGGCCTTGGCGATCGCGCGACGCAGCGCCTCGCGCTTCGGCGAATCGGGCTTGACAAAGTCGAGCACGCTGCGGGTCTGCCCGATCAACGGCTGT
This sequence comes from Planctomycetota bacterium, assembly GCA_021414025.1. Classification (NCBI taxonomy): domain Bacteria; kingdom Pseudomonadati; phylum Planctomycetota; species Planctomycetota bacterium. The sequence continues at coordinate 438,079 of JAIOPG010000002.1, forward strand.
GCGCTCGCCTTCTCAACCAGGGGCGCCACTTCGTCGAACGAATCGGTCATCACCGCGCCAAACCAGGTCGAGTTGCCGCCCTCGGTCTGCAGCCGCCGCTGCCAACCGACGCTGGGCAAGTTCGCCGCCTGAAGCTTGAGCAGATTGCTTTCAAAACCCACGCGCTCCCAGGCGATCACCACGCCGGCGACCATGGCCGCCATCGAGAGTGCAACAAACATCCAGTGGCGGCTCTTGCGCGCCGGGGCGGGGAGCGTTTCCGAGTGCGCCGCCCGCGAAATGAAGAACGACCGCCGCTCGCGATCCTTGTCCGAGCGCCGGTCGAAGCAGAGCAGCAGCGCCGGCAAGCCGACCGCCATGGTCGCCCCGCACAGCAGAAGCCCCACGCCCGAGATGATGCCGAGCTCGCGCAGCCCCTGCATGGGCACGAAGATGGCGATCAGGAAGGTGCCGGAGCTCACCGCGGCGCCGGCCAGCATGCTGGGCGTCGCGGTGCGCATCATGTGTCGCACGCTCTCCGGGGCCTCCAAGTGTCGCAATCCCTCCAGGTAGCGGGCGATCATGTGGATGCCGTAGTCCAGTCCGACGCCCACCAGGACCAGCATGAAGACCACGCTCAGCAGGTTCAGGCTGCCGATCATCAGCAAGGCCGCACCATAAGTCAGCGCGGATCCGGCGAGAAAGGCCGCCACGGCGAAGAGCGGGCGCTTCACCCCGCGGAAGACCGCCATGAAGAGCGCGGCGCAGAGACCCAGCGCCACCATCGATGCCAGGTTCATGTCGGAGTTGGTGGTCTCCATCTCGTCCGCCTGCAGCACGGGCTTGCCGGTCAGGCCGATCTCGACCGCGGGCTCCTGGGCCTGGATCTCCTCGATCACCCGGCGCATCTGCACCAGCGACTCGTCCACCACGGCGAGCGACTCGTAGTTCTTCACCGGCAGCACCAGCACCAGGCGCAGCTGCCCGCCTTCGTTGGTCAGCCAGATCGTCTCGCGCGGCAGCGAGAGATCCAGTGGCGCAGCTCCCGGCTGTCCGCTTGCGGCCGCGCCCAGCAGCAGGAAGGCGCTGGCGGCCAGGGGGCGCCGCGTCGCGTCGTCCATTGATGAACCGCGGTCGAGCAGTAGCGCGATCCGCCGGTCGCCTTCGGCCAGGAGCGTCCCCAGCGTGGGCCGAGCCGCGAGGATGGGAAGCGCCTCGGCCGCATCCGCGAGTCCGGCGAGTTCCGCGTCCGCCATCGCGCGGGGGGCGAGACGCCACTGGTCCTGGGCGTCGATGAAGCCGTGCACTTTGGAGACGCTCGGCAGCGCCGCCAGTTTCGTCGTCAAGGCGCGCACCGCGCGGTCGGCCGCGGCGGAGTCGCCGCGCGGATCGACCACCGCGATGACATATTCGAGATCGCCGAAGTCATGCTTGAAGCGTCGGTAATCCTTCAGGAAAGGCTGGTTCTCGCCGATCAGCGAATCCGTGTCGGCGTCCAATTTGAGGTAGGTCCAGCTCAGCCAGGCACACACGACCGTCGAAAGCGCCAGCGCGGCGATGATCCATTTGGAGCGGGCGGCGATGACGCGGTAGAGCCAATCCATCAGGCGGACGCGGCGGCGCTGCCGCTCTGGCGTGGGGGCGCTCAAGCGGCCTCGAACCAGTCAGCCCGGGCCAGATCGAAAAGTTTTCCATGCACCACCACGGCTCTGGGGCGGCCCGTTCCCTGCATTCCGTGGAAGGGGCAGTTGCGACTCATGGACCGGAATGTGCTGGAATCGACCGTCACTTTGGTGTCAATGTCGATCACCGTGACATCGGCGGGGCCACCTTCGAAGAGCCGTCCGAATCCATCCTCCAGCAATCCCAGCAGGCGGGCCGGACCGACGGTCATGCGCTGGATCATCTCCGGCCACTTCATCAAGCCGCTCTCGATCAGGGCCTTCGCGTACATGGGCAGGGCGCTCTCAAGTCCGATGCAGCCGAATGGCGCCGCGGAGAAATCACGGGCCTTCTCGCTGGCAGTGTGCGGCGCGTGGTCGGTCGCCAGCACTTCCAATGTTCCGTCGGCCACGGCCTTGCGCAGCGATTCGATGTCCGCGGGCCGGCGCAGCGGGGGATTCACCTTCGCGATGGTGTTCCATCCGTCGCAGGCGTCGTCGGTCAGCAGCAGATGGTGGGGGGAAGCCTCGCCGCTCACGGGCTGGCCTTCGGCACGGGCCCGTCGAATGATCTCGACACTTCCCGCCGAGGAGACATGCTGTGCGTGGTAGCGGCAGCCGATGGCGCGGTTGAGACGCACGTCGCGCTCCAGCATCAATTCCTCGGCGATGGCGGGCCAGCCCGTCAGCCCCAGCTTGGCGGCGATCGCGCCGGAATTCATCGAGGCTTCGCCGGTCAGAGCCGCATCCTGGCAGTGCTGCATCCACGCGCGCTTGGCGGCCTTGCAGGTCAACAGCACCCGCTGCATCACGGCGGAATCGGCGATGCCCACGCCGTCATCGGTGAAGGCCACGGCGCCGGCGTTGGCCATGGCCCCGATTGGAGAAAGTTTTTCGCCTTCGCGTCCGATGGTTCCCGCGGCAGCGACAAAAACCCTCGCCAGTCCGGCCTCCTTGGCCTTGAGCCGGACAAAATCCACCAGGCTCGGCAGGTCAAGGGCGGGCGTGGTGTTGGGCATGCAGCAGATGGAAGTGAAGCCACCCGCGATCGCCGCCTCGGCCCCGGTGCGGATGGTTTCCTTGTGCTCGCCGCCGGGCTCGCGCAGGTGCACATGCGGATCGATCAATCCCGGGCAGACCAGGCATCCATCGGCGTCGATGGCCGTGGCGCCGCCGTCGGAAATCGGAGTCGACGAAATGCGCTCCACGCGGCCGGATCGCACCATCACGTCCGCCTTGGCGTCGAACTGACGCGCCGGATCGATCACTCTTCCGCCTCGAATCAGGATGGCAGGGCCGGCGCTGGGCATGGGTGCGACGATGGTAGCGGAGCGTGCTCGCTCGTGAAGAAACGACCTGATTCAAAAAGAAAATGGGCGGCTCAAATGCATGAGCCGCCCATCGTTAGCCATCTTTGCAGGCAGCGGGGCTTGTCAGCGCCGCTCCATTGATCCATCGCAATCAGCCGTTGGTCTTGGCGCCGGCGAAGGGGCAGCCTGAACCGCTGGTCGAGCAGCCGGACTTGGTCTGGCAATCAGACTTCTGATCGCTGACCGCGCCTGGGCTCGTGGTGGCAGCCTTGTCCTTGCAGCAGCCGCTGGCGGTGCCGGAGACGGCGCCTGGGCTTGCGGCCTTCTTGGCGTCCGCCTCGCACTTCGCCTTGCACTCGGCGGAGCACTTGCTCATGTCGCAGGTTTTGCCATTGCAGCCGCTGACGGCGCCTGGGGCGGTGGTGGTGGTTGTGCTTGTACAAGCAGCGAGACCGAGGAGAAGACCGGCGGTGAGTGTTGCGAAAAGCTTCATGTGAGATCCTTTGAAAGATGACTCGAAATCAGTTGTGCCGGGCGAACTCCGCCCTGCAAGCACGGGGCAATAGTAGCACACCATCCCGGGGGTTCAAGGAAAGTGCTCAATTGGCGGGGTATTTCCTAGACTCCGCCTGTGTCGAACGATCCGAATCCGGAATCCCAGCCCAATCCCGCAGGTTTGACCCCGGAACGGTTGAAGCGCCTCTTGGGCAAAGCCCGGGCATTTCCGCAGGTTCCCGGGGTCTATCTCATGAAGGATGCGGAGGGCAAGGTCCTCTATGTCGGCAAGGCGAACTGCCTGCCCGACCGCATCTCCAGCTATTTCATCGAGAGCGCCGACCTTGGCCTGAAGAAGCAGCCGATGCTGGAAGCCGTGGAGGACGTGGAGGTGATCCCCTGCGAGGGGGAGTGGGAGGCGCTGCTGATGGAGGCGCGCCTGGTGAAGGATCTCAAGCCTCGCTTCAACACGCTGCTCCTGGATGACAAGACCTTTCCCTACCTTGCGGTCACCACGCGCGATGAATTCCCCGGCGTCTACATCACGCGTGATCCCTCGGCGCCGAGGTTCCGCGGCGCCAAGCTCTACGGCCCCTTCACCAGCGGGGGAAGCCTGCGCCACGCCGTGCATTTCCTGCAGCGCGTTTTCCAGTACCGCACGTGCGAGCTCGACATCCGCGCCGACGATCCGCGCAACCGCTCCTTCCGGCCCTGCCTGCTGCACAGCATGGCGCAGTGCACGGCGCCCTGCGCCAATCGCGTGTCGCGGGAACGCTACCGCGAAGACATCAACCGCTTCTGCCGCTTTCTGGAGGGCAAGCGCAGCGTCATGCTGCGTGAGCTCCGCCAGGAGATGCTCAAGGCATCCCAGGAAAATCGCTACGAGGAGGCGGCCATCCTGCGCGACCAGGTGCAGTCGATCGAGCGCCTGGACGAGCGCGAGCGGCGCGGCGACGAGCCGGAGTATGACTGGCAGCCCGAAGTCACGATCTCGGTCCAGGATCCGAAAACCGGATGCAAGAGTCTGCAGCGCGCCCTGGGCCTCTCACAGGAGATTCAATGCGTCGAAGCCATCGACATCGCCCATCTGGGCGGCGGAGAAACCGTGGGCAGCCTGGTCTGCTTCGTTAACGGCCGCCCCTTCAAGGAGCGCTACCGGCGCTTCCGAATCCAGACCGTCGCCAACGACGACTACGCTGCGATTCGCGAGGTGGTCAGTCGCCGCTACCGCGAGGAGGGCCGCGGCAGCGAGCTCTATCCCGATGTGATCCTGATCGACGGCGGCGCGGGGCAGCTCGGCGCGGCGCTGGACGCATTCGGGGAGTTTGAGTCGAAGCCTCCCTTTGTGGTGAGCCTGGCCAAGAAGGAGGAGCTGATCTACGTGCAGCGCGAGAGCGAGCCCATGAAACTCGGCCGCGACAATCCCGGGCTGAAGCTCTGTCAGGCGATCCGCGACGAGGCCCATCGCTACGCCCAGCACTACCACCACCTGCTGGTGCGCAAGCGGCTCATGCCGGAGGGCGCCGCGCCCCGCAAGAAATCCAAGCCTTCGACCCGCCGCAAGCCCGGCGGCTGATGGGCGTCTCCGCGTGTCGCTACTCTTGACCGACTGAAGGAGCCCCACCCGGTGTCGCATCGAAGATCAAAACGAGCACAACATCACGCCGATGCGGAGCGCGACCAAGGCCAGCAGGCGGATGCGGCGTCGCTGGAGCATCCGATGGTCCCGGGGGGTATCCACGAACTGCTGGAGTCGGCGGAAGCCGTCGAGGGATTTGTCCGCCATGTGCGAGAGGTCGGCGTCTTCGCCTTCGACACCGAATTCATCGGCGAGGAGTCCTTCCGTCCGAAGATCTGCCTGGTGCAGGTCGCGACCTCGGAGCGGGTGGCGCTGCTCGATCCGCTCTCCGGAGTCGATCCGATGCCCATCTACCGGCTGGTCGCAGATCCCTCGGTGCTGACCCTGGTGCACGCCGGCGAGCAGGACTTGATGGCCGTGCGGCAGGCGATCGAGGGCAAGGCCCACCAGCTTGTGGACACCCAGATCGCCGCCAGCCTGATCGGTCTCCCCTGGCCGAGCAGCCTGGGCAACACCATCGAGCATCTCACCGGGTTCCGCCTGCAGAAGGCCCACACGTTTTCCGAATGGGATCGGCGCCCGCTCTCCAAGAGCCAGCTCCGCTACGCCGCCGACGACGTCCGCTACCTGCCGCTGGTCTGGAGCAAGATCAAGGCGGAGCTGGATCGGTTCGGGCGCCTAAAGTGGGCCATGCAGGAGAGTGCGCGGCAGTTGGAAGGAGAGCCGGTCTTCGATCCCGACCGACAGATGCGCCGAGCCTCGCGCGGCGAGCCGCTCAAGCCCGCGGTGATGGTGATTCTGCGCGAGCTGGTGCTGCTGCGCCGCGAACTTGCGGAGGTTGAGGATCAGCCGCAGCGCACGCTGCTCTCCGACGGCGCCTTGATGGAGCTGGTGCGTCGCAAGCCTGAAAACCTGAGCGCCCTGCGCGAGATCCGCTTCGTTCCCCAGTCCGTCGCCGAGCGCTACGGCGAGCGCATCATCGAGTGCATCCGCCTGGCGAAGAGCATGCCGCCCATCCGCCAGGAGTTCGCCCGTCTGCTGGAAGACGCCGCGGTGCGGTCGCGCATCGACGCCATGTGGCTGGCCTTCCAGACCCGATGCATGGCGACAAGCATCGCCCCGAACCTGGTGACCAGCCGCGCCGAGTTCACCGCCTGGCTGGCGGGCCGGATCGACCGCGAGCACAAGATGGCCCAGGGAGCCACGGTCGCGGAGGCGGCACAGCCCTTTGCCGCGGATGACTGGCGCAGCGAGAGCATCGGCCGCTGGCTGGATGGATTTATCGAGGGCCGGAGCGAACTCGCCCTGCGTTGGGACGCAGCAGGCGGAGCGCTTCGCCTGAGCGATGAAAAGGCTTGATGAACCAATTGAACCCCAAGGAGTTTTCGTGCAAGATCCTTCCATGAACCAGCCCAGCAACACCCTGCGCCGCCAACTGCTCGCCTCGATTCCGGCATTTCTGCTGGCTCCCGCGGCGCTGGCCCAGCAAGGCGTGAAGCCACAGGGTGGACCCAAGGCCGCCAGCACCGCCATTCGGGACATACCCATCCTTCCCTTCGCCTTGGCGGGGGCGTGGTGCGACGATTTTGGCGCCCGCTCGATCCTGAAGATGGCCCCCGAGCTCTCCGGCGCCATCGTGTTCACCGGCCAGTCCACCGCCTACGAAGAGGACCAGCTCCGGCTCTTGAAGGTCCAAGTCGGCGCCGCGGTGGAATGCGTCGCCACGCTTGCCAGCGCCAGCAGCTGCAGTTTCCAATCGCTCTATCCGCAGAAGGCCGAGCCCTGGTTCGTGAAGATCGTGGTCAAGGTTTCCGCGAACGGCAAGCCCGCCAACGCCCGGGCGGTGACCGCATGCAGCGGCATCTGGAACCGGCCCGCCGCGGGGGGCGCCTTCGATCCCGCATGGAACAACAAGTCCGCGGTGGACAATACCAGCAGTCTGATGAACGAATATGGCGTTTCCGTCAAGACGCTGCAGGATGCGAAGGCCGCCGAGTGCGCCGCCGCGCTGCAGGCCATCGCGAAAGCTTCACCGCAATTGGCCCCGAAGATCGGCCCCGCCTCGAACTGGGGTCCCGGCGTGACGCCGGTGCTGCTGGGCATCGCCACGCAGGACTCCACCCAGGCTCTCATTGCGGCGGGGCGCTCGCTGCAGCGAGGTTCGCTCCAGGCGGTCGCCGAGGGGGCCAACTGCGATTCCATCGTGCTGCCTCCAAAAGCGCTCGAGGCCGCGGCAGTGGCCAGCAAGGACGCGGCGAACGCCGTGAAGACGCTGGTCAAATTCCTCGAGGGCGAGGCCGGCGAGCCCATCGGCATCGCGCGTATCGGTAAACTCCTGAGCCCCGCCTTCCGACCGATGCCGGAGTGCGTGCCCATGATTGTGTTCTCCTCCTGATCGTCGCTCGCGATCCGTGACCGGCCCCGGCGCGGTTGCGGAGGCGGCCATCTTCAGGCATGCTGAAGCCATGAGCGAGATTCGAATCTACAACGGCGATGGTGACCGGCTGATCGAGGCCCCCAGCGCGGGGCCGCGCATCACGCTGATTCCGCGCGGCGATCCCCGCACGCTCTGCGGGTCGCGCTCCATCCGCGTCATGTGGGGGCAGCACCTGCTGGACGACCTGGTCGAGGGGCGCTACCGCACCGTGATCTGCGGCATCAACGAGGTCGACAACGCGCATGGCGTGCTCGGCGAACTGCTGAAGCTGATCCCCACCAGCCAGTGGACGCTCTCCAGCGCCACCAGCTTTGCCAAGATGTTTCGCAGCGCCGTCAGTCTGCACGCCAAGGACGACCGCGAGCCCTACATCCTGAAGTTCGATCTGGACCAGCTGCTGATCCTGGCGCTGCTGCGACCCGCGGGCCGGACCCACTTCACGCTCGAGGATCTCTTCCGCGGCTTCCGCACCATCAGCCGCATGGTCGAGGGTCGGCGCGACCGACTTCCCATCTGCAGCGTGAGCTTTCTCGGCGCCAAGTCCAACCGGCTGCTCGACCACACCATGCAGGAGCCCTCCTTCGAGGCGGTGCTGCAGGCGATGAACCAGGGGGGCTTCAGCGGCGACATCTATCCGCCCGTCGGATTGTGGGATGTGCCCAAGACCGCGGTCTTCGCCAAGTACCCTTTTCCCGAGGGGATTCAGCGGATGCGCGAGGGAAGCAGCTGATTCCAACTTGACTCGGCGCCGCGCCGAATCAGTTCGAGCCGGCGGAGCCCGTTTGCAAGGCGACAAACTTTCGGGTGCGAATGGCTTCGCTGCCCAGTTGTCCGCACGCCGCCATGGCGGAACGGCCCTTGGTTCCGCGGCGCTTGCAGAACTGCTTGTTGGCGATGGCCCGCGCCATGAAGGCGCGCACGCTTTCCTCGTCGGGCGCCGGCCATGGGCTGTTGCGGCGCGGGTTGTAGGGGATCAGGTTCAGCGAGCAGCGGATGTCCTTGAGCAGGGCGCAGACCGCGTCGCAATGCTCCGGCGCGTCGTTCACACCGGGGATCAGCACGTATTCCACGCAGATCGGGCCGGCGGTGTCGGGGTAGCCGCGCACCGCGTCGAGGATCGCAGCGATGGGCTCGGACTTGTTGATGGGCATGATCTGCGAGCGGATCTCGTCGTTGGGCGCGTTCAGGCTCAGGGCCAGGTGCAGGCGGTGGAATCCGGTCTGCCGGGCGAAGTCCGCGATCCGCCGGATGCCCTCGGCGCGGCCCACCGTGCTGATGGTGATGTTGGAGGGCGCGATCGACGGTCCGTAGTGATCCGTCAGGATCCGCACCGAATGAAGCACCGCGTCCAGATTCTCCGTCGGCTCGCCCATGCCCATGAAGACGATGTTCTTGACTTGGAAACCGCGCCCGCCGTCGATGGCGTTCTCAACCCGGTGGCGCGCCGCGAACCATTGCGCGACGATCTCGGCGCTGCTGAGATTTCGAAGCAGTCCCATCTGGGCGGTCTCGCAGAAGCGGCAGCCCATGGCGCAGCCCACCTGGCTGCTCACGCACAGGGTTCGGCTAAATCCTCCGCCGGTGTGGGGCATGGGGATGATCACGCTCTCCGTCTCCAGCCCGCCGCCCACCTTCAGGGTGAATTTCACGGTTTCGCCGTCGACCTGCGTCGTGCCGAACTCCGGCAGCTGGGCGGAGGCGAATTCCGTGTCGGATTCATCGCGGCGAAAGACGGCGGCATAAGTCTGCAGGGCCTCGCGCCGGGCGCGCCGGCCTTGCAGCCGCTCCACGAATTCGCCGCTGGTCAGGCCAAGGACATCCATGGCGCAAGGGTAACGCCGGGGGCCCGAAATTCCGATGCGGAAAAATTCGACTCCATTCCCTACCATGAGGTCCATGCATCTGAAACGATCCGATCACGAGCACGGCCCTCCCATCGTTCCCGTGACCTTTCATCTGGAGGATTCCGCCGGCCTGACCAGCACCCCGCAGGACAAGTGGGAGTTGCTGGGCGGCGTGGGCGAGCATCTCCTGGAAGTGGCCATGGACCACGGCATCAACATCGAGCACGCCTGCGGCGGAGTCTGCGCCTGCAGCACCTGCCACATCTACGTTGAGAAGGGGATGGAGCATCTGAGCGAGCCGACCGAGGCGGAGGAGGACCGCGTCGAGGAGGCCCCCGGACTGCAGCGCAACAGCCGCCTGGCCTGCCAGTGCGAGATCAAGAGCAACGGCCCGATCGTGGTCCGCGTTCCCGCGTGGAACCGCAATGCCGTCAAGGAAATTCCCCATTGAGAGCCGCACGGGGCGCCGCGCGATGAAGCATCAACTGCACTGGCTGGATGTCGCGGACATCGGCGAGGCGCTGGCGGAGGCGCATCCCGCGGTCGATCCGCTGACCATCGCTTTTCCGCGGCTCAAGACGTTGGTGCTGTCGCTGGAGGGATTCCAGGAACAGCCCGGCCATCCGAGCAATGAGAAGATTTTGGAGGCGATCCAGCAGGCGTGGATCGACGAGCGGGAGTGATCGCGCCCGCGCGTGGCGCTCGATGGAATTCGCGCTTCACAAAAGCGGGCTGAGCAGGCCGCCGGCGTTGTCGATCAGGCGGTCCCACCACTTGCGCGTGTCCCACTTGGTCATCAGCACCTCGCTGCTCTGCTCCATGTACTGGTTCTGCAGGTAGCGCAGCTGCCCGGAGAACTCCTTGTCGAAGACCAGGATGCCCACCTCGAAGTTGATCTCGAAGCTGCGGCGGTCCAGGTTGGCGCTGGTCACGATCGAGGTCGCGCGGTCGATGACGACGGTCTTGGCGTGCAGCAGTCCCTTCTGGAATTCATGGATGCGGACCCCGCACTCCAGCATGCCGCGGTAGAGGCTGCGGCTGGCGAGCCGCACGAACATGCTGTCATTGCGGGCGGGCACCACCAGGTGCACGCGCACGCCGCGGCGGGCCGCGACCTCCAGCGCCGAGAGCGTGGCGTAGTCGGGCACAAAGTAGGGGGTTGTCAGCACCAGCTCCTCCTTGGCGATCTGCACCGCCGACTGGATGAGCTGGGTGACCGAGTCGTTCTGGAAGTTGGGTCCGGAGGCGAAGGACTGGGCGATGACTCCGTCCTCGCGGAACTCGGGCTCGATGCGCAGGATCTCGTCGAGGTCCTCCTCCGACTCCATGTACCAATCCTCGATGAAGACCATTTGCAGCTCCTTCACCAGCGGGCCTTCGACGCGCACGCTGCAATCCACCCACGGCGCGTACTTGGCCTTGGGCGCGAAGCCGGCCTCGGCGATGTTCTGGCTGCCGGCCCATCCAATCGTGCCGTCGACCACCAGCAGCTTGCGGTGGTTGCGCATGTCCAGCCGGGCGAAGACCATCCGGAGCATGTTCACGGGGAGCGCCTCCACCACCTGGACGCCACCCTGAACCAGGGCCGCACGCAGTGTGTCGCGGAGGAACTCCTTGCTGCCGACGCCGTCGAGAAGGAGGCGGCAGGCCACGCCGCGGGCCGCCGCCCGAAGCAGCGCGTCGCACACCTGCTGGCCGGCTTTGTCGGGCAGGCAGATATAGGTGAGCAGGTGCACGTGCTTGGCCGCCTGGTCGATGTCGGCGCACATGCGATCGATGGTTTCCTGCGTGTCGCCGCTGAGCCAGAGTCGGTTGCCCGCCAGGGGAATCGAATGGCTCGCCAGGGCCGCCACCGAGGCGATCTGGTGTTGCTCCGGCGCCAGCTCGAAACGGCGGATGCGCGGATCGGCCTGCTCGTGATTGGCTGGGCAGTCGACTTCCGCGATGATCCGCGCGTGCCGCTTCATCCGGAAGACGCCGAAGCGGGTCTCGCCCACCAGGAGGTAGGCGACCAGCCCGACCACCGGCAGGGCCAGCACCACGACCATCCATGCCATCGCCACCGGGGGGCGGTCCCCCTTGCGCAGCAGCACGATGACCGCCATCAGGATCTGGAGCGCGAATTCGCCGCCGACCAGAAAGGGATCGAGGATCGCGAGATGCGAGGTCAGCGGTCAGCCTTCAATTTTGACGATCAGGAAGCGGCGCTCGCCCCGGGGCAGGTCGACGCGCACTGTCTCGCCCACGCGGGCCTTCATCAGCGCCACGCCGATCGGGCTCGACCCGGTGACTTCGATGAAGTCATCGCTGGAGTCGTCGGAGATCTGCCCCACCAGGCGGTACTTCTCCTCGCGGCTGTTCTGCACGTCGCGCAGCAGCACGATGGCACCGAGGAAGACCATGTCCATGGGGACTTCGATCTCGCCGGCCACCTGGACGTGGGCGATCTTGGCCTCGAGGTCGCGGATCTTGGCCTCGTTCATGGCCTGGTCTTCGCGGGCCGCGTGGTAGTCGGCGTTCTCCTTCAGGTCGCCCTGGGCGCGGGCTTCCGCGATCCGGCCGGCGATGACGGGCCGAAACTGCAGGCATTCGGAAAGTTGGGCTTCGAGCCGATCTTTGTCGGTTTGCGAGATGATTTCCATGGTGAGCCTTTGGGGTGCGGACGAAGCGCCCGCGAAGGGGAAGGATACTGCCCTAGTCCGGATTTGGCGAGGGTTGCCGCGGGGACTTCGGCGCGGCCAGGTGCATCAGCAGCACGGCGATCCAGGAGGCGACGGCCGCCGAGGCGATCCCGATCGTTCCCCTCCACGTGATCGCGTCGGGCCGGGCGCCGCCGCCGAGCGTTTCGCGTAGGACGCCCATGACGGGGCCATCGAGCCAGTTCGGAGGAGCGGGCCACTCCATGCGGACGCTGGCGACATAGGCGATCGGCCCCAGCAGCACGATCGCCACCACGGCGGACATGGCGACGACGCGCTCCGTTGCGGAGCGGCTGGCGATTGTGTTGGTCAGCAGCGCCGCGATGATCGCCGCCCACGAGAAGAGGAAAAGGTCGATCAGTCCCATGCGCTCAGGGGACCAGCTCGTCGCCAGGCGCAGCGGCCAGAGCACCACGTGCAGCAGCACCGCCAGGGCCGCGAAGTCCAGGAGCACCTGGCGGATCGGGGCGCTCGAAGGCTTTTCACTCAGCCGCAACATGGGCCAGGCAACGCAGAGCCCGACCGCGATCGCCGCGATGAAGAGCCGGACGCCGGGCACGTAGCTGGCGATCGAGGGCTGGATCGGCGGGCGCACTCCGATGCAAAGGCACCACGCCGCGAAGATCCACGCCGTGGTGAGAAAGACCAGTCCGCGAGGCAGGCTCATCGGTGCAGACTATCCCGGTTGGTCGACGGAAGGCCGGCGCTCAGCGGATCCCGACATAGTCGGAGAGCAGGTTGAGCTCGTCGTCGCATCCCGCGTCGATGCGGCCGTAGTGGTCGTAAAGCCACTGCAGGTACTCGATCTTCTGGCGGGCGGGAACTTCAGCGGCGCCCTCGTTGCCCGGGCTGCGCCCCCACTTGATCGTGCACCCGCGATTGGTCTTCATGCGCAGGCATCCATCGTCCTTGGTGCGGTCGAGGTCGATGCAGGCGATCTGTCCGCGCCAGGCATGATCGTCGATCAGCCGCGCCAGGGCCACGGCGCCGCGCATGTCCTTGCCGGCCCATTCATCGCCGAAAGCCGCGGGCCGCGCGAAGGAGGCATTTTCAATTCGGATCAGGCTGCTCGGCGCGGTGTTGGGCCGGTAGCAGCGGGGGAGCAGTTTCCCGTCCACGTCGATCAGGTGGTCATAGCCGCCCTCGCGCACCACCGCGAAGGGAGTGGTCCAAACGCCTTCGACGTAGACCTCGCTCATGCCGCTGCGCTTTACCTGGGTGATCTCGCTGAACCAGCCGGTGTGCATCAGCGCCTCGCGGGCTTCGGAGAGGCCGTCGCGGTCCATCGGCGATCCGTTGAGTCGCTCGGCCACGACATCCGCCAGCGGCGTCAGGTCAGTCTCGCTCATCCATGCGGGTCGCGACGAGAAGACGACCAGGAAAGGGGCGTCGTTGCGCCGAGCCGCGGCCTCGCGCTTGAGGATTGGCACTCCCATGCCCAGTGACAGGGCCATGACCGCGAAGGAGGCGCACCAGCCGGCCGCCACCAGGAAGGGCTTGGATTTGATCCAGTGGAGATTCAGGGAAAACTTTGGGCGGGAAGCGGCGGCGCGGCGCTTCGGCGACGATCTTTTGCGGGAGGCCATTGAACCTCCTCAATCGGTCAGAATCAGCCGGGAAGTAAAGAATTCGACCCTTGGGTTCTGGAGTCGCGCGGAGGCACGCACGGGTCGGGCGTTTGGCCCCTCAGGCGTGCGCCTTGGCGCCGCGGCTCATGGCTTCCTTGGCGAGTGCGAGCACCAGCTGCTCCATGGAGATTCCCGCATGTTTCGCGGCCTTGGGCACCAGCGAATGGTCGGTGAATCCCGGCATGGTGTTGACCTCCAGGAACCAGGGTCCGCGAGCGTCGACCATGAAGTCGACCCGCGAGACGTCGCGCAGTTCCATGGCGCTCCAGCACAGCAGGGAGTGGCGGTTCATCGCCTCCCTCACGTCGTCGGAGATCTCGGGATCGACCAGGTACTGCGTGTCGTCGCGCAGATATTTCGCCTGGTAGTCGTAGACGCCTTCCTTGGGCTTGATCTCGATGATCGGCAGCGTCCGGCCGTTGACGATGCCGACGGTGAACTCGCGACCGGCGATGAACTCCTCCGCGAGCAGGCGCGGGCGCCGGCCCTCCAGCTCCTTCCGTGCCCGGTCGAGCTCCTCGGTGGTGCGGCAGATGCGCAGGTCCACGCTGGAGCCGTCGTTGGTGGGCTTGATCACCAGCGGAAGGCGGAGGTCGATGGGCTGGCCGATCCGCAGTTCGCATGAGGCGGGAGTCGGCACGCCCGCCTGGCTCGCGGCTCGCTTGGCCGCAGCCTTGTCCATGGCCAGCCGCGCCGCCGCGGGACCGCATCCCACGTAGCCGCGGCCATCCAATTCAAGAATGTCCTGCAGCGGTCCGCCCTCGCCCCACGGCCCGTGCAGCACCGGAAAGATGACATCGCCGGGCAGTGCGCGGAGTTCACTGGCGGTCAGGCGGTCGATGGTGACCTCCTCGACTTCGGCCTTGGCGCGGCGCAGCGCCGCCGCGACCTGGCCGCCGCTCTTGAGGCTGACTTCGCGCTCCGCATCCGGTCCGCCCTTGAGAAGAAGCACGCGCATCATGATTTCTCCATTGTGTTGATGGAGCGGCCCCACACCGCAACTTCCATTTCGATCTCCACGCCGTGGCGCTGACGCACCTTCTGCTGCACGATGCGGGCGAGCTCGAACACATCGCCGGCCAGACCACCCTTGTTCACGCAGATGAAGTTGGCATGCTCCGGGCTGACGAACGCCGAGCCATGGGCGAATCCCTTCAGGCCCGCGAGGTCGATCAGCTTTCCGGCGCTGGTTCGGGTTCCATCCTCGGCGAGAGGATTTCGGAAGAGGCAGCCCGCGGAATTGTCCGCCAGGGGCTGCGAGTTCTTCTTGTAGTGAGAGATTTCGACGACTTTCTTTCGGAGCTCGTCCGGATCGCCGGGGGTCAGTTGCAGCAGCGACCAGAGGATGAGCTCCTGCGGCAGCGAGGAGTGGCGGTAGGAGAACTGGATCGCCCGGTGCGGGTGCACGCGCACCTCGCCGCGCTCGTTCATGGTGGCGACCGAGTGGATGGCGTCGCCGATGCAGCCGAACTTTCCGCCGGCGTTCATGCGCGTCGCGCCGCCCATGCTTGCCGGAATGCCCCACATCGGGCAGAGGCCGTCGAGTCCCGCCTTGACGCAGGCGTTCATCAGCTTGCTCACATCGACGCCGGCCGGCGCCATCACCATGTTGGCATTGCCGTCGGCGTTCAAGGTCCACTGCGTGAAGGCGGGTTGGTCCAGCTTCACCACCACGCCGTCCACGCCTTCTTCCAGCACCAGCAGATTGGCCCCCGAGCCCAGCACGCGCAGCGGCAGATTCGAGTCATGGCAGCGACGCAGCAGCTCCTTCAGGGAAGCCTCGCTCCGCGGCCGCACCAGCAGGTCGGCGCGACCGCCCACGCCGAACCAGGTGTGCCCGGCCAGCGGCGCGTCCGGCTCCACGATGGCGTCGAGTCCTTCGGTCAGGGCGTTGGGCGTCGTCGTGGTCATCGGTTCACGCCTTGAGATAGAGGTGCGCGGCGCGGTAGATCGGCCCGGCTCCCATCGTCACCACGACATCGCCGCCCCGCGCGATCTCGCGCAGCTTCTCGGCGCCCCGTTCAATCGTGCCCACACATTCCGCCGAGCCGCCGTGGTCGCGAATCCGTTTGGCGACATCCTCGCTCGAGACGAGCGACCGCTCGGATTCCGCGTCGCGCACGAAGTGAATGTCCGTCAGCAGCACATGATCCGCGGCGCCGAAGCAGGTGCCGAAGTCGTCCAGAAGCAGGCGGGTCCGGCTGTGCTGATGAGGCTGGAAAAGACAGATCAATTTCCGCGGTTTGGCGGCGTGGCGAAGGGCTTCCAGCGTCACGCGGACCTCGGTGGGATGGTGTCCATAGTCGTCAAAGACGCGCACGCTCGCAGTGCCGTCCATTCGCTCGCCCAGAAACTCAAGGCGCCGATCGACTCCGGCGAAGGAGGCCAGCGCCTGCTCAACGCTGCCGCGATCCGCGCCCAGCCGCAGCGCCATGATTCCGGCGGCGGCGCCATTGAGCGCGTTGTGGGCTCCAAGCAATTTTGGAATCCAGCGCAGCGTCTCCTTGCCCGAGCGCGTCACGCGAACCATCCCTTCGGCGGACCATTCAACGACGTGGTCAGCGGAGGCATGAAGGCCGAAGGTTTCACACTCGGCGCGAAGATCTTTGGCGATTCGCTCGCGGTGGGCGCCCTCGTGGGCGATCAGCAGATAGCCGTGATCGGCCGCGGCGGGAAGTCGCAGCGCAAAGACGCGGAACGACTCGATGATCTCCTCCAGCGACGCGTAGCAATCCAGGTGGTCCGCCTCCACGTTGTTGATGATGGCGGCGGTGGGATGCAGCTTGTGGAAGGAGCGGTCGAACTCGCAGGATTCCGTGACCAGAAATCCCAGCGAACCCGCGAAGGGGCCGGTCTTTTGCGTGGCTGCACCGGTGCGCATGCTTCCGCCCAGCGCCTTGCAGGTGGCGCCGGCGATGAATCCGGGATCGAATCCCGCCTGCAGGAGACACCAGGTCAGCAGGCAGGTCGTCGTGCTCTTGCCATGCGTCCCCGCGACACAGACCGCGGTGTGGCCGAGTTGCACCAGCCCCAGCGCCTCGGCATAGGTCCGCACCGGAATTCCTCTTTTCGCCGCCGCCACCAGTTGCGGATGGTCGGGCTTGGCGGCGGCGGTGGCGATGACCAGCTCAGTGTCCGCCGGGATATCCATCGCCGTGCCGATGGAGATGTCGAAGCCCTCCGAGCGCAGGGACTGGACCGCCGGACTCGCCTCGTGGTCGCTTCCTCTCACTTGTGCGCCGCGCCGTTTCAGCAGCCGTGCGAGTCCGCTGACGCCGGTGCCGCCGGCGCCGACGAGCCAGATCCTTCGCTCAGCGAGGGAGCGCTGACTTGAGAACCACGGCGTGACGGAATCGATGATCACGCTCCTCATCGTATGAACTTTCCCGGAGACTTCGTGCTCGAATTGGGTGGTTGGCGCCATGCCATCACCATCGGCCCGGCAGGGGCCGGCGGGTGAAAACCCCGCTCAATTTCATGGCGACCTTCCGGCCGCCTCGCGACCCATTCGCCGTACAATCGGCGGATGACGGAATCGGCCGCTCCCTTGCGGGCACAAGTGCTGCTGGTGGACGACGAGGTGGAGCACGCCCAGACCATGGCCGATGCGCTGAAGCGGCCCGGGCATGTCTGCACCATCGTGCACAACGCCGCCCAGGCGGACATCGAGCTTCGCAACGGCAATTTCGATGTCATCGTCACCGACCTGGTCATGGATACGCCCACCAGCGGGCTCGATGTGCTCAAGCTGGCCAAGACCCATCAGCCGGAGGCCGAGACGATCCTGGTCACCGCCCATGGGGACGTGCCGACCGCCAAGGCGGCCTTACAGGGCGGGGCCTATGACTTCATCGAGAAGCCGCTGGACGTGGTGGTCTTCCGCAACATCGTGCAGCGGGCCGCGGAAACCGTCCTGCTTCGTCACCAGAACTCCAGCCTGCGCGGCCAGGTCGACGCGGCCTATGGCTTCGAGGGCATCATCGGCGAATCGGCCGCCATCCGCCAGGTCATCGCCACCATCAAGCAGGTCGCGCCGAGCACGATCCCCGTGTTGATCACGGGCGAGAGCGGCACCGGCAAGGAGCTGGTGGCCAGCGCCATCCACAAGCACTCCAAGCGCAAGGATCGCCGCTTCGCCACCTTCAACGCCGCGGGCCAGAGCGAGACGCTTCTCGAGGACCAGCTCTTTGGCCATGTGCGCGGCGCCTTCACCGGCGCCGACCGCGATCGCGAGGGTGTCTTCGAGTACGCCGACAAGGGCACGCTCTTCCTCGACGAGATCGGCGACATGCCTTTATCGATGCAACCGAAATTGCTGCGCGTGCTGGAGACCGGCGAGCTGATCCGTCTCGGCGCCAACGAGCCGCGCAAGGCCGACGTGCGATTCATCAGCGCCACCAACCAGGACTTGAAGACGCGATCGACCGACGGGCGCTTCCGCCAGGACCTCTACTTCCGGCTCAAGGGAGTCGAGATCAACATCCCGGCGCTGCGCGAGCGCCGCGAGGATGTGCCCCGCCTTGTCACGCACGCCGTGGGCAAGTGGTGCGCCGACCTGGGCCGGCCGCGCGTCGGCGTCTCGCAACCCGCCATGATGCGTCTCACCGCCTACGACTGGCCGGGCAACGTGCGCGAGCTGCTCAACCTGGTGCACCGGATCGTGGTCACCTGCCGCAAGCCGGAGATCGACCTCGCGGACATTCCCGACGAGATCCGTTCCACCGACAGCGACAACGGGTCGCCGGTGGGCAGCCTGGCGGGCGTCGGCCTGGACAAGCTTGAAAAGGAGGCCATCCGCCAGACGCTGGCCCTGACCCAGGGCAATCGGGAGCAGACCGCGCAGATGCTGGGGATCGGCGAGCGCACGCTCTACCGCAAACTCAAGGAGTACGGGCTCCGGTAGCGCGGTGCGCTGCCCGAAGGCCCACTCCCATGCCGTGGATTCTCTGGAGGCACATGACGGCGGAGCTCCTTCGGGTGCTGCTTTTCACCACCACGGTGATCGTGGTGGTCATCGCCTTCGGCGCCGCGATCAAGCCGCTGGCCGACAGCTCGCTGGGCTCCGGCAGCGTCGTGAAGTACGTCTCGCTGGCGATGATCCCCATGCTGCAATTTGCGCTGCCCTTCTCCGCGGGGTTCGCCGCCACGCTGGTGATGCACCGCTTCACCGCTGACAACGAGCTGGTGGCGATGTCCTCCTGCGGCCTGCGCTACCGCACCATCTTCGCGCCGGTCATCGCGATCGGTCTCATTCTGCTGGTGCTCATGTTCGTGCTGCTGCACACCATCGTGCCGCGCTTCTGGGGTCGCATGCAGGACATGCTGGCGCAGGACGCCACCAGCGTCTTCCTCGCCGCGGTCGGGCGCGGTGAGGCGCTGGAGGTGGGCAACGTGTCCATTTATGCGGACACCGCCACCGTGGATCCGAATCCTCCCGACAGCGGGGCGGAGCAGCGGCTGCTGCTGCAGGGCGTGGCGGTCGTCCAGAAGAACGGCAATGGCGATCCCGAGAGCGAGTTCACCAGCGAGTTCGCCACCGTCGACGTGCACCATGGGCGCGAGGGAGTCATCATGAAACTCGCCATGTCCAACGGCTCGGGGTTCAACGCCGCCGAGGGCACCGTGGTTTTCGTTCCCACGGCGCAGCCGCAGGCAGTCCAGCTGGGCCGCGCCCTCGAGGCCGACGCGAAGAGCATGACCTACTTCGAATTGCAGGATGTGCGAAGCCACCTGCCCGACCACATCGAAGTGCAGGCTGATCGCCAGGCGGTTCAGTTGTCGATCCTTCGCGCCGAGGTGTGGAAATGCGTGGCCCAGGTCCTCAAGACTTCCGGGTCCGTCGAGCTGGTCGAGGAGGGGGGCCGCCGCTCCTACAAGGTCGAGGGCGGGTCCATCGAAGGCGATGTGATCAAGCCGAAAAACGCCGGTGGAACCGTGCGCGTCGTCGAGCTGGACCGGGCCCGGCCGATTCGCGAGGCCGTGTGCTCGCAAGTGGTCATGCCCTTCGACCCCGAGGATCTCACGGCAGGGCGTGTGGACCTGATTGCCACCGCGCCCAAGGCGAAGGACCTGCTTCGCTCCGACGGGCTGACCTCGCGCTGGCCGGCGCGGATCCGGGGCCTCAGCGCCGCGCCCTGCTCCACCGCGAACATCAGCAAGCTTGAGTTCAACGAGCTGGCCCCGCGGGTCGAAGAGCTCTCCCGGCCCGAGTCGATCCTTCCCAAGGAGGTCCAGGCCTCGGCGGCCACCGCGATGACCCGCCTGCTGCGCACAATGAACACCGTCGACATCGACGCCTTCTCCCACCTCTGTCAGCGCGCGGCGCTGGCCTGGTCCGCGCCGCTGATCGTCCTGCTGGGGGCTTCGCTCGCGGTGTGGAAGCGAGAGAGCCTCCCGCTGACCATGTACCTGATCGCCTTCGTCCCCGGCATCCTCAACATCGTCATGATCGCCGGCGGCCAGCAGGTCATCCGGGCGGACAACGTCCTCTGGGGCGTCATGGTGTCGTGGACCGGCAACGCGATCCTGCTGCTCTGCTCCATCTACGCGCTGCGAAAGTTGGCGCGGAACTGACCCATGAAGATCATCGACCGCTACGTCGCCGTCCGCTTCCTCGTGAACTTCGCCCTGCTCGGTGCGGCCCTCTACGTCTTCGGCGTCAGCGTGGACGTGGTGATCCAGGCATCGCGGTTCCTGGACGCCGCGGATGCCGCAGTCGCGGCGGGGCGGTGGAGCTCGCGCGTGGTCGCCTTTGTGATGATGGTGCTGGATTTCCACGGGCCGCGCATCTTCCAATTCTTCCAGTTCATGCTCGGCTTCGTTTCGATCGGCGCCATGGGATTCGCCGTCTCCCAGATGCAACGCAACCGGGAGCTCACGGCGCTGATGGCCTCGGGCGTCAAGCTGCGGCGGCTGGCCTACGTGCTGCTGATCGCAGCGGCGGCGCTTCAGGGCTTGCAGTTCATCAACCAGGAGCTGATCCTTCCCAATCTCGCGGCGCGGCTGGTGCGCGACCACAGCGGATTGAAGTACGACACCGTCAGCCACTTTCCAATTCCGCTGACGCGCGACGGGCGCGGCACGCTGATCCAGGCGGGCAGCTTCGATCCGGCGCTCAACGTCGCGACCGGGCTGGTGGCCCTGGAGCGCGACGACAAGGGCAACGCAATCCGCCGCGTCAGCGCCGTCAGCGCGACCTGGAACGTCGAAAGCAAGAAATGGATCCTGAAGAACGGATCCGCCGTCCGCCCCCTGAAGCCCGGGGATTCCGCCCAGCAGCAGGCGGCCTTTTCGACCCCCGTGGACGAGTTGGACTCCGACCTCAGCCCTGAGCTGATCCTCAGCCGGCGCTTCCGCCTCTACGGTCCCATGCTCTCCACGCGCCAGGTGTTCGAGCTCATGAGCCGTGGCGGCGACAACCGCAATCAGGGGGTGCGCCTCCTGGCGGCGCGATTCATGGGCCCGATCGCCAACCTGCTCGTGCTCGCCGCGACCATTCCCTTCTTCCTGCGCCGCGAGCCCTGCAACCTGCTCATCCAGAGCGTGCGCGCCGCGGCCTTCTCGATCCCCGCGATGATCACCGCCGCCGCCATGCTCCTGGTGCCGACCGAGGGTCTGAGCATTCCGGTGGCGGCCGCGATTCCATTCGCGCTGCTGCTGCCCTTCGCGGCCTACCGGCTTACCGAGCTGCGTTCCTGACGCGGTTCCAACCCTCCTGCAGGGAGTCGTCGAAAATCACGGCGTTGCGCTGCGCCTGCCGAAGCTGCTTGGCGAGGTTCTCCATCAGGATGCGCTCCTGGCCCCGGCGGACCGCCCGCTCGGCCGCCGGTCGATCCTGGGCTGAATGGCTCGAGTCGCCGGGAATCTCCTCCTCACAGCGGACGAGCACGTAGCTGTTGTCGATCATCACCGGCGAGCTCACGCCGCCCTTGGGCAGCGACCAGAGCGTTTGCCGGAAAGAGCTCGGCCAGGTTGGATCGAGCCGGCTCACCGGCGCCACCAGTCCGCCCCGCGCGGCCGATCGGTCGGTGCTGAGGGCGGCGGCCACCTCCCCGAAGGGCTCACCCGCGTCGAGGCGCGTTCGAGCTTTCGCGCAGGATTCCAGATCCGGCAGGGCCATCACGCGGCATTGGCGCTTGGGGCCATGCGCCGAGTCAAGCAGTGCTTCCATGGCCTCCGGGGTGACCTTGACATCCTCCTGCACCAGCAGCCGCATCGCGGCGTTGCGCTTCAGCAGAGATTTCCAGCGCTTTTCCCCGAGGCCCTGGGCGGCGCGCAATTCGGACAGCAACACCTGGGCGCGGGCGGGATCCTCCGAGAGCGAGGCGACCAGATCGCGCTCTTCATCGTCCAGCAGCGCCTGGGTGAGGGCCATTTTGCGCGACGCCAGCATTCGATCGAGTTGGCGCTCCAGGAAGAGCTCCTCAAGGATCGAGGCGCCGGCCCGCTCGGCAAGCAGCGGTCTGAGTTCATCCCAGTTCACCGCGGTGCCATCCCACATCGCGGGCGGGCGCGACACGGCCGTGGATGCCGAAGCGCCTGGCGATGGCAGCCCCTCGGCGGGCGCACGGGTCGGCGCAGGCGCGGTCGTCGGAGTTGCGGCCGCCGGGTGCTCAGTCACGCTTCCACATCCCGTCAGGATCGTCGTCATGACCATCGCCAGGAAGGTCGATGGATCGTGCCGGAATCCTTGACGCCATCCGATCCGGATGTGGATCCGGAAATTTTCCAATCGGGTCATGGCGATGTGCCGTTGCATGGGTGTTACGCTGGAGTTCAATGTACAGCGTCCTCCTGATCATCTGCATTGGAACCCCATCGGGTGCATCGATGGAGGATCGCTTTGCGCAAGGCGCCGGGAAAACTCCGGTGCAATCCATGCAAAGCGACGCTCCCGCCTCGAAGGATTTCTCCAGCAAGCCCGCGGGCTCGCCGGCGACCGGCGCCGCGAACCCGGCGCCAACTCAGGGCAATGCCTCGCCCTTTCAATCCCAGCCCGCGGGGCAGACGCCAGCGCACATTTCGCCGAATCCCACTCCGTCCAATCCACCTGCGCCTGCCGATGCCATGGTGCCGCTGCCGCCGGTTTCACCGCTCCTGTCCAGCTTGATGCGAGCGCGGAATGCATCCATCTCCCTCGCCGATCGGCAGGCAGCATTGACGGATGCCATGAATGAAATCTCCAAGCTGCCCGCCGCGGATCAGGCTCGCTACGCCGAACTTGCGGGCGCCGCTCGGCAGCGCCTCGTGGTCGAGTCCTTTCTGTCGAACTCAGGGCAGGCCCAGGGTGCTGTGCCCGCGCAGTCCAAGTAGAACTCGGCCGCCCTTCAACTTCGCCAGCCGCGGCAAGGCATTCGACAACTCAGTCATCTGATCCAGGTCGATGTTCGGCGAAAGCCAACCGCTGCGCTTCCAACGCTCGAGCATCGGAAGGTCGATGACGATCGCGTCAAAATCCTTCGAAAGCATTGCGGCGGTATCGGAAGCCGTAAGGCCGCGGCACGCTTCGATGGGATTCCGGTCCCAGACCGTCGACCACGTCAGGTTTGCGCCTGGCCGGATCCAGAATGGTGTGCTCCATCCCACGCTGAGCACCCGCCACTCCGGATGCAGATGGTTGATCACCACTTCGGTCGTGAGATGGTTTTGTGCGTCTTCACGGATGGCCCGATCCGACGAGTGAAGATCCCGCCAATCCTCGTCGCCGGTGAAGTAGGCATTTTGCCCTATGAAATAAGCGGCTCCCGGGGTGTCGGTCGTCAGCCACCACAGTGGAAGGCAGGCCCAGGCGAACAAAAAGAGTTTCAGTGGAATCCGCGCCCGAGGCGCTCCCGTCATTCCCGCGGCGGTCAGGCCGAAGGCGAGCGCGAGGGGAACCGCCAGCGGAATCAGGAACCGGCTTTGCAGGTGGGTTCCAAACAACCAACCCAGAACAATGAGCAGGCAGACTCCCGAAATGGTCGTGGCGATCCCCCGCGTTGAGGATCGATAGGCAAGCCCGGCCATCGACGCCGCACCAATCCAGGGCAGCGGCCCCCAGAACCACTTCCAGGGTTCACCGTCGATGGGGGGATCGCCCAGTCCGAAAGTGAAGAGTTGATTCCAGAGGGCGTGCAGTCGAGCGAGCAGGTGAGCGCCGCTCGCATGCGCCTGGTTCCATCGTTGTGCCTGTTCGCTGTTCCACCAACCGGACCCCAGCAGTTCGGTGAGGAACGGAAAGAAGGGCGTCCCGGCGACGAGTCCGTTGCGCAGCATCCACGGAGCGAGGCACGCCAGCAGCGCGCTGATGGCGCAGGCCAGGGCTTTCCAATCGACGCTCTTCCGGCTTCGCAGGAGAATGGCCCAGGCAAGGACCGCGGGCAGCACAAGAATCACCGAGCTCGCCTTGCTTCCCACAAGCATGGCCACGAGCACGCCGATCATGAGCCCGCTTCGGGTCGATGAAATCGATCGCCCCGCGAGAAGATGCAAGAGCGTGGCAAAGGACAGCAGGATTCCCGACTCCGTGTAGGCGAGCGATCCGGTGACGATCATCCAGGGCGTTCCCACCAAGGCGCACGCGGTTGCGACCCTCGCCGCATCCTCGCTCAGCCTCCATTGTCGGGCGGCCATCGCGGCCAGATCCGCGAGCACCAGAGCCGCCACGACCAGCAGGCTTGCGTGGAGCAGTTGGCAAGCCACGGCGGCGTCGCGAGGATCGCCACCCAGGCACATCACATGAAGAAAGGCACCTTCGATGAAGTTGGGCATGCCCGAATACGCGAGATGGTCCAGCGGACGGATCGCGCCGATCGCAAGCCATTCCTTTGGCGCCTGCAGGTGGTACTCCAAGGCGTCGTATCCGCCAAACTCCGAGCTCCACATCACGCCCGGCGAAATGCTGGCTGCGATCAGGAGCGCGACAGCGGCCGGCAGCGCCGGCCACCACCATCCCAGTGAGGTGTTCGGCGCGTGATTGCGGGCCGACGCGCCGCGAAGGTGGAAGTGAATCGCCAGGATCCATCCCGGAACTAGTGCTCCGATCGACGCCGCTCCATGAAGCAACCCGAGCGATCCAAGCCATTGATCAAGGGCGACTTGCAGGGCAAGGCCGAAAGCCAAGCCGATGACCGGCGCCGAAGGTCTTTCACCTTCCCTCAGACCAACGGCCAGTGCTCCAAGTCCATACGCCGAAAGCAGCCAGAGCGCCGTCTTCCAGCCGCTGAGCAGCCACACGCTCCACAAATCCATTCCCCCAATTCCGCCGCAGAGCCACTGCGTCAGCGCGGTGGCCGCCACCGCGACGGCGGCCCCGCCGATCGCCATTTTGGTCCATTGCGACTGTCCCATGGCGGGCATTGTCCCCTCCTATCGGTCAATTGCCGAGTTCTCTCATGCTCTGAAGCCTCTTGAGCCGATTCCATGCGGCGGTCATGGATGACCGGGCATGCCCGATTTGGTTTCGGGCACTGGGTGGCGGCGACAGGAGGTCGTATGCAAGTTGAAACAACACGCTTTGGCACCGTCGAAGTCGATGACTCGCGGCTTCTTCATTTTCCGGCCGGACTCCTTGGCTTTGGCCGGGTCCATCAATTCGCGCTGCTGCAACCCGACGATCGCGGCGTCTTCTTCTGGTTGCAAAGCGTGGAAAGCCCCGATGTGGCGTTTGTCGTCACCGATCCGCGGCTCTGGTCCTCGGAGTATGCGGTGACCATGCGCCGTGAGCAGAGCGAGGAGATCGGGCTGCGCGGGGAGGCGACGCCGGAGCTTCTCGTGATCGTGAACCGCCGCGAAAGCGGGATCACCGCCAACATGCAGGGGCCGCTGGTCATCAATCCCGCCAACCGAACCGGAATCCAAATCGTGCTCACCGACCGCCGCTGGACCACGCGGCATGAACTTGTGTCCGTGGCGCCCGCGGCTCGCGCCGTGTCCGCCTGAACGCGCCGACAAGCTTTGATCCTCCCTTCATGACGTCCACTTCCTGAATGCTCGTCCTCTCCCGTCAAATCGATGAACGCATTGTCATCGGCGATGACATCGAGGTCGTCGTCGTCGACATTCGCGGCGACAAGGTCCGGCTGGGCATCGTGGCCCCGACCTCGATCTCGGTCCATCGCAAGGAGGTGTACGAGGCCATCCGCAAGGAGAATGAGCAGGCTTCCACCCTGCGCGGGGATGTGCCCATGATTCATGCTCCCAGCCACTCGCGCGAGGGCATCAAGCGGCTGGCCCACGGCCCCACACCGGACATCAAGAAGTTCAGGCGCGAAAGCGCCTGAGTTGGTCCTGGGCCGCGGCGCAAAAAGAAAAGAAGCCCGGCGTCGCCGGGCTTTTTGAAGCCTCAACAATTTGGTTGCTGGTCAGGCGGCCCGGGCCTTGGCGCTCAAGTGTTTCTTCGCCATCTCCACCAGCACATCAAAGGTGGCGGGATCCTGAATGGCCAGCTCGCTGAGCATCTTGCGGTTCAGAAGGCAGCCGGCGCGCTGGAGGCCGCCGACGAACAAGCTGTAGCGGTAGTCGCGCATGCGGCAGGCGGCGGTCAGACGAGCGATCCAGAGCGACCGCATGTCGCGTCGGCGCAGGCGGCGGTGGGTCCAGGCGTTGCGCCCCGCCCGCATGAGGGCGACTTTGGCCTGCTGCTTGTGGCGGCTCTTGGTTCCGTAGTAGCCTCGTGCCTCGCGAAGAACGCGTCGGCGGGCCTGGGTTCGAGCTGCTCCTTTACGTGCGCGTGGCATGAATCAATCCTTCCCGCCGGTCGCGGCCGGGCGTTTGGCGGTACGCAGTTTCCGTCCCAAAATTTTGGACATGGCGATCAGATCCGTCGCGCCGAGGTAGCGCGACTTGCGATAACTCTGCACGGTGGTGCCTCTTTTATTGCTCTTCAAGTGGCGGGAATTCGGCGAATGAAACCGGACCTTGCCCGTGCCGGTCACCTTGATCCGCTTCAATAGTCCTTTGTGGCCTTTTTGCTTTTGCATGGGAGTTCGCCGCTTTCCTTGAGGGGTCGAAGAGTGTAACGAAATCGCCAATTGGGTCAAGCGCAAGGAACCTGAAATTGGAAACGATTCAAAATGTAGGGGATTCGCCCCTATTTGGCACGCCCGGGCTGTGGCGTGAGAAGCAGTGTGCATCGGTCCTCGTCCATTGGCCGCGACGTGGCCGGCTCGCGGGGATCCGCAGGCCCGTGCCCATCGAATCGAATCTCGCTCTCTATTGGGCTAGGAAGATGTCGTCGCCGCTGGTTGCATGCGGAGCGAAAGGAAGCGAATCGGCATCCTTCACGCCGTCGGGCAGGAAGATGTTGTCGCCATTGACCTCGGGCGTCACCAACCACAGGATCGAGACATCCGCGAACAGGACATTCTGGCCGCGCTGCTGATGGTTCATCGAGGAGAGCGAGGCGTTCGGCGCGGCGTCCGCAGTCCGCCCGGCGCGGCGCATCTGGATCACGGGATTGGCATCCGCCACGATGGGGGTTCGCCCCATCGTCTGCAGGCGGAAGGGCCGGTCCGCGCTCGGCACGCGGAAAGCGAATGAGCCGCACACCGATCCGGATGCGCAGGCCGGGCAGTGGCAGGAATCGTGCTTCGCGTAGCCGTTGCGCTCGAGCACCAGCAAGTGGCCGCTGTGCTCGTAATTGCTCCAGTCCATGCGCGAGGCGGCAGGGGACTCGAACAATCCGCCCAGGCTCGCGGTCGCCGGAAGATTGCCCCGGTGATCCACGGCGTAGGCGGCGAGGCTGGCGCCGACGGTGCGCAGGTTGTTGGCGCAGTTCTGCTCGAGGGCGGACGAGCGAATCCGCTGTGCGATCGGCCAGGTGACGCCGGTGGCGATCAGCACCACGGCGGCCACGGCGCCGAAATCAGCCCATTGTGTCCGCTTGCCCCAGCCTGGAGTGTGGATCTGCATGTGGTCCTGCATTGCCCGTTCCTCGCGGGCGATGCGCGCCATGGTGGCATCGACGAGAAGCGGATCGGGCTCCGAGACGGGATAGACCTCGAGTTTTCGAAGCAGGAACAACGCCGCGGCTTGCCGCCGGGCCTCCGGAGAATCGTCGTCCGAGCGATGGGACTCAGGGGCGTCCACCAGTCCAGCCTCAAGCAGAGCGTCGACGGCCCGCTGATCTTCGGGCGAGAGATGGTTGTCTTCGTAACGCTTTCGGTTCATGAGTGGCTCTCTCGGGTTTCATGGGTGGCGCGCGCCCAACGATCGGCGAAGTGGGCGACGGCGGAATGCAGCCGGCTCTTGACCGTGCCGAGGGGAATGCCCAGCGTCTCGGAAATGTGCTGGTAGCTGAAGCGCTGAAAGTACGCCATCAGCAGGATCTCGCGGTGCAACTCGGGGAGGGAATCCACGACCTGCTTCACCTGCCGGGATTCCTCCTGGCGAGTGATCGACGCTCCGGGCAGGGGATCTGCGGAGGAGACGACATCGAGCAACGTGAATTCGTTCTCGCCATGGCCCATCGGCTTGTCCAGGCTGATGGTGGCGCGGCGCCGATGGTGCCGGTACCAGTCGCGCGCCTTGTTCGAGGCGATGGTGTAGAGCCACGGCCGCAGCCTGCGTGTCACGTCAAAACTCGCGGCTGAGAGATGAATCTGAAGGAAGGTTTCCTGGAACACATCGTCCGCCGCAGCCGACGATCCAAGGAATCGCTGGAGATAGCGGTGCAATTCCGAACGGTAGCGCGACACCAGGGTTGGAAAAGCCGCTTGATCGCCGGCTTGGTGGGCGATCATCAGAGATTCATCCGTAGGTTCTTCGCCCTCAAGCTCCACACGCGAGATCGTACAATCGTTGGCCACGGGAAGACTTCCGTGAAAGGCAGCAAAGGGATGCAGGGAATCGTGCGGAATGGCGGTCACGTCTCTTGCTACGATGACCCGTGTTGCGCAGTTTGCAAGGATTGGTCAAAAAAAGAGGAGTCTTGAAGAATTATGGGTGTGCCGATCAGCCAGATGTGGACAGTGGCAAGTTACGTGGTCAAGCAAAGGCTCCAGGGAAAGACGCGGTATCCGCTGGTTTTGATGCTCGAGCCGTTGTTCCGGTGCAACCTCGCCTGCGCCGGATGCGGCAAGATCCAGTACCCGGCTCACGTCCTAAAACGGCAGCTCACGGTCAAGGAATGCGTCGACGCGGTCGACGAATGCGGCACACCGATGGTCAGCATTCCCGGGGGGGAGCCGCTCCTCCATCCCGACATCAAGGAGATTGTCGAGGCCCTCGTCGCGCGAAAAAAGTACATCTACCTTTGCACCAACGCCCTTCTGTTGAAGGAAAAACTCGAGGCGGGGACCTTCCGTCCCAGCAAGTACCTGACCTTCAGCGTCCACATGGACGGGCAGGAGGAGAACCACGATTTCGCCGTGTGCCGCGAAGGCACATACAAGAAAGCCGTCGATGGGATTCGCCTCGCGGTGCGCATGGGTTTCCGCGTCACCACCAACACGACGCTCTTCGAAGGCTCGGATCCGAATTCGGTGCGCGCCTTCTTTGATGAGATGATGGACCTGGGCGTCGAAGGCATGATGATCAGCCCCGGGTACGCCTACGACAAGGCGCCCGACCAGTCCAGCTTCCTGAAGCGCCAGGAGACCAATGAACTCTTCCAGATGATTCTCTCAAATCGCAAAAAGGGATGGAAGTTCAATCAGAGTCCATTGTTCCTGGAGTTCCTCATGGGCAAGCGCACCTATGAGTGCACGCCCTGGGGCATGCCCGCCTACAACGTGTTCGGATGGCAGAAACCCTGCTATCTGCTGCAGGAGGGCTACGCCGACACCTTTGAGGAGTTGATCGACGAGACCGACTGGGCGAACTACGGACATCAGAGCGGCAACGCCAAGTGCGCCAATTGCATGGTGCACAGCGGATATGAGGCAAGCGCTGTGGATCACACCTTCTCGGGATTCCGGGGCATCTGGGGAAATGTCAAGGCGATTCTTTTCAATCGCTACGCCAATCCGGGTGCCGCCAACCGCCTTGAAATCGAGAAGTCGAAGCCGCACGGTCCGATGAAGCATCTGGTGCAGCTTGGATTTGCGCAGGACATCCATCGCGGCGCGGCCTGACGCGAGGTGGTGGGCGGACCCCCCGCGGTCAAATGTCCTTGAAGGATCGCGGTTCAACTTCTTGACGCGAGGTGTGTCGCTCGGCATCGGCGTTCTTCACGTGGTCGATGAATTGCTTCACTTTGGTGAAGTCCTTCACGCCGCGGGTTCCTTCCACACCGCTGCTGACATCGACGGCCCACGGGCGGACCCGGTGAATGGCTTCCTGGATATTTTCAGGAGCAAGTCCGCCGGCAAGGATGAGCGGCAAGTCGCGGGTCCAGGCCGGACTCGGGCGGGTCCAATTCCAATCCCGTCCGGCGCCGGCGTCTGGAGCATCGACCAGCAGGGCGGAGATTCGCGGGCTTGGGCACGTGGTCATGCGGTTGACCGCTTCGAGCGCGCAACCCAGGATTCGTTTCCGGTCCATGCCGCCCCCGGACTCGTAGACCTGAATCGATCCCGTCCACGTCGCCAGGTCGGCGTCGGAGAGATCGCTCCAGCTGCGCAGGACGAGCACAGCCGCAAGGTCCTTGGGCAGTTGGTCGGCGATGGTGCAGGCTTGCTCGAAATCGATGTGCCTCGGCGAGTTCGCGGTCACCACAAATCCAACGGCGTCCGCCCCCAATTCGGCGGCGCGCAGGGCGTCCTCCACGGTTCGCAGACCGCAAATTTTCACCAAGGTTTTGACTTTGCCGTTTCGGTTTGGCATCCAAATAGACTACGATGTTCCATCCTGAGAAAGACCCATGAGCATTGCCACACCATCCACACCGATCTTCGACAAAGGACTGGGAAACACCGTCGCTGCCGAAACGCAGATGTCCTTCATCGACGGCGGCCGCGGCATCCTTGAATACGTGGGCATCGACATCGATGCCCTCGCACGCAACAGCACCTTCGAGGAGACCGTGTTTCTGCTCTGGAACCGTCGCCTTCCCACCCGGGCCGAATTGACCGCATTCGGCGAGCAACTGCGTGCGGAGTACGCCCTGCCCGGGACGCTCATTCAGCTGATCGAAGCGATGCCGCGGGAAGCCGCGCCGATGCATGTACTTCGCACCATGGTCAGCGCGCTCTCCCTGTTCGACTCGGAGGTGGACGACGACAGCGCGGAGGCCAACACCCGCAAGGCCGTTCGCCTGCTGGCCAGGACGCCGGCCATCATCGCGGGCTTCGATCGTCACCGCAAAGGCAAGCCCATCGTCGCGGCCGATTCGTCGCTCACGATGGCGGAGAACTTCCTCTACATGCTCAATGGCACGAAGTCCACCGCGGCCATGGCCAAGGCACTGGATGTCTGCTTGATTCTGCACGCGGACCACGGACTGAATGCCAGTACTTTTGCGGCGAGGGTCACGATCTCAACTCTCAGCGACCTCTATTCCGCGATCGTGACCGCCATCGGCACCCTCAAGGGACCCCTCCATGGCGGCGCCAACGAGGAAGTCATGATCATGCTCAATGAAATCGGCACGATTGACCGGGTCGACGCCTACATCGCGGACAAACTTCGCAACCGCGACCGGATCATGGGGTTCGGGCACCGCGTCTACAAGGCGATCGATCCGCGGGCAACCTATCTGAAGACGTTCGCCAGGCAGGTTGCGGCCGACACCGGCAATCTCAATCTGTACGAGATGAGCCATCGCATCGAGGAGATCATGGCCCGGGAAGTGGCCGCGAAGGGCATCTATCCCAATGTGGATTTCTATTCGGCGACGACCTATCACTCCATCGGCATCGATCTCGATCTCTTCACCTGCATGTTCGCCATGAGCCGCATCGCCGGGTGGGCGGGGCATTGCATCGAACAACTCGACGGCAACCGATTGATCCGTCCCAACGCCGCCTATGTGGGGCCGCATCAGCAGCCTTACATCGCCATGAACGACCGCTGAAATCTGCCCCAAGGCACCGGCGTTTCGAATCGACCATCACACCGAGATGACCTCACCCTCCCTGAGGGGCGAGATCGTCGTCGACCGTGGGTCGAAGTCGTCGGTCATGTGCATCAGGCGCATCTTGCTGCGAATTTTCTCGGGCAGCGAATTGAGCAACTCGATCGGTGTGTGAGTCGGCGGGGGGCTGGTTTCGTGGATGATCAGATTGGCGTCCTTCACCAGCCATTCGATCAGGGAGGGGTCGAACGGCGTGTCCGAGCTCCAGGCAATGACTTTCCCCTCCGCCCGGAACTTGAGGGAACTCGTCGGAATGGGATGCTGTGTGCCGCGGCAGGTGACTTCCATTCCACCGATGATGCTCTCGCGGTCGGGATTCAGGTAATGAATTTTAAAGTAGTCAGAGAGTTTGGCGGCGCCGGACTGGTCCATCGCGGGAGCGAGCCGCTCCCACAGCCGATCGGCCACCGGGCGCCACAGGTGAAGTCTGGGAAGCGGGGAGCCGGTTTCCCGGTGATGGAGCCAGCGGAGGAATCCCAGGCTCTCGAGACCGTTGCAATGGTCGCCGTGCAGGTGCGTCACGATGAGGTCGGTGATGGCCAGCTGATCAATCTTCCAGCCCGAGAGTTTCTCGGCGTGCCGCAGCGCCATCGGCAGCGAATCGGGGCAGTCGACCATGACCTGACCCGTCGGGCCCTTGATGATCGCGGAACAACCGAAGCGTTCCGCCGAAAATGCGTTGCCGGTGCCGATCATGAGCAATTGCATTTTGAAATCCTAACAAATCACGATGGCCATGCTTTCCACGCTATTCTTTGCCCCCATGGCGAAGGGCTATGCATGTTTGATAGCGGGCATCTGCTTGCTCGCGACAACCCGCGCATGGGCTCAAAACGTCAATGCCATCGCCAACAACATTCAGCGCCAACTGGACTCGGAGGATGCCCAGTACCGGCAGGGCTATTTTCGTGAAACCCCGATTTCGGAGCGATTGCTTTTGGACGCCGGCGGGACGTTTCGCTACGCCTACAACATGATCCAGAATTCGCAAAGTCAGAGCCAATATCTGACCACGCCGGATCTTCGGCTGTTTCTCCGCGCAGAGCTCGATGGAACGTTCCGTTTTTTCGGACGATTGCGGTTCCTGTACAACATGTGGGACGCCAACGGAGCCCGCGATCTTCGGCCCGATTCGGTGGAACAGGGATGGCAGGATCCCATTGGTGAAATCTATTGGGCCGAGTTCGACATGGCCGGACTGGCTCGCTCCCAAAGCGGGAACGTGAATGAGGATTTCAATCTCATCGTCAAGGGCGGCCGCAACTACATCATCTGGGGTCAGGGCCTCGTTCTTTCAAACTACATGTACGCCTTGAAGGCGGAGATGACGATCGGCGATCTTGGCTTGGAGGGGATGGCGGCCTTGACGGCCAACGGCCAAGACACGGTTGATTGGGATACTTCACGGCCGGGCTACGACTCCGACACGGCGCGTCTGTACTCCGGCTTGAAAATTGACTGGAACGGCATCCCGGGACACAAGCCCTATCTCTTCGGCATTTGGCAGACGGACAACAATGGAGGACAGACCAATGTCCTTGGCACACCGGCCTTCCCAATTCCCACGACCTTCGACTACAACAGCGGCTATGTCGGTGGCGGAAGCACCGGGAGCATTGGGCCCGATCTGGTCTACCGCACGGAAGTGGCGTGGGAGTTCGGATCGACCCTGACCGACTCGCTGGATCCGACCAGTCCGACGCTGGCTCGGCCGCAGTTCGAGACGCCGATCAGCGCCTTCGCAGGGCTGGCGGGCCTCACCTACCTCATGCGTGACCAAGGCGACACACGCTTCGATCTATCGGTGCTTGCCGGAAGCGGAGATCCGAACCGATTGGACAGTGCCACAACCTTTGGCGGCATCGCCCCCGGAAACACGGATCATTCCTTCAATTCACTCGGCTATGTCAACACCGGATTCACCCTGGCGCCCGATCCCGCCAATTTGCTTTGTCCTTCCGCGGGACTGAGCACCAACTTGCTTCCTTCGGTTTCCTGGGCACGGGATTTGCGATTGGGATTGACGGGGTATCTCTTCATGAAAATCGACAATCAGGCGCCCATCAACATCCTCACCCGGCCGGGGGGTTCCAATCTGATTGGCGGCGAGATCGACACCACGCTTGATTGGCGCTTGACCAGCGACATCAATTTCAACATTCGCTATGGCATCTTCATGCCCAACACCACCGTGTTCTTTGACAACCAAAGCGCCATTCGCCAGTTTTTCTATGTGGGGGTGACCTTTGCATTTTAAAGCGCTGGCCTGGATCGCTACCGTGTTGCTGCTCTGCGCATGTCAACCCTACCTCCTGAAGTCGTCTGCCGTCGACCAGTTCCCCGGCTCTCAGCAGGAGATCGAATTTCTCGATGTCCTGGAGGACATGCCTGCGGTCACCAACAACGACGCGCTGCATAGTTTCCTCATTCTTCAGGATGGCACCGACGCCTCGAAGGACTATCAGGATCGCGTGGCGGAAGGCATACGCAGGAAGTGGCTTTCCGAATCCTTCAAGGGCCAGGCGAATCAAGCAGCCAATGTGGGATGGTTGGCGGGCGCGGGATGTCGAATCATGAAGGTTCGCGGGGGTCTCACCATGATGATCTTTGGCCCGATCGACCGCTACGCGGTGAAGGAGCTCATCTATATGGAGATCCTTCCATTGCGGACGGACAACCAGTCGCTGAGCGGGCTTGAATTCATCGACTACGTCAACCGGCTTGAGCGCATCGCCGGGAGAGCCGTTCCGAAGAAGGGGGAACTCGAACTTGACCAGAAGGCCGGCCAGACGTCGGTCACCCCCGGCAATGAGGCGGCGATCCAGGAGGGATCGCTTCCGGCTTCCGGGCCTCTCGAAGCCCCAAACAAACCAACCACAGGGTCCGATACAGGAACGGTACCCGATCCCTTCCCAGAACCAGTCAATTCCACGGCTCCAAAGCCGCCTCAAAGCAAGACTTAAGGACAAAAATAGATTTTTACCATTTTCATTATCTGACTTGCATTTGGTTTTTTTGATTCGATAATTCAGCGTCGGAATTGAGTATGATGCGGCGAACTGTAGTTTCTAAGAAGTTCGTTCGGATTCAAAAATTGGAAACTGGTGCAAAAATGCGACAAAAAATGAAAATCAATCCTGCTGGCGGAACTCTTTCTGTGGCGATGGCGCTCTGGATTGCGGTGGCGGTTCCGTTTGCCTGGGCCGATGACATGACCAAGCCGGTTGCGCTCGTCCAAGATGACGTGAAGACCGACGCGGTTGCGTTGCAGGCGATTTTCATGGATGTAACGGGCAAGGTTCGTTGGCGCGCTTCGGAAACTGCTCCTTGGACTGATGCCAAGGTGAATGACATTCTGGATGCCGGCGCCGAGATTCGAACCGGTTTGAAGAGTCAGGCCACCATGCGGGTTGGAAAAAACGCGACCATTCTTGTCGATTCGGGGACCACTTGCAAATTGCCGGTCATGGTGCAGGACGGACAGACGCTGCGCACGCTGGCATCGGTGAAGAGCGGCCGCGCGGACTTCAAGGTCGACCATGTTGGTTTTGCGAACGATTTCAAGGTGGTGACCCCGCAGACCACCCTGTCGGTTCGTGGAACGGGATTCAGCGTTTCCAGCGGCCCGCTCAAGGGCGTGGACATTTCAGGCGCGCGCACCAACACCATGAATGCCGTCGAGGTGAAGTACGTCGCCGCGAATCTTCCCTACTTTGTCTCCGGCCAAGGCAAGACTTCTTCGGAGAATGGCAAGCGTGATCCGGTCCAGAACGCCTGGGTGAGCACGGTCGGTCCGCCCGCCATCGCGGGAACCATGGTGAGCCAATCCGATGTTCAGCAGCAGGTGGCCCAGGGATCGGCCGGAGTCAATCCGAGCTCGAACACCCAGCAGATCCAGCAGACGCAGGCGGGCGAGGCGAGCGAGGATGCCATTGACACGGCGATCGTCCTGTCTTCCGTCAATGGCGGCGGCGGCGAATCCAGCAACGTCTATCTGCGTTTCCAGAACGATGCCCGCGACACCAAGGACCATACCGGCGAGACGCTGCAGAAGAACCTGCAAAATGAGGCTCTCAGCAACGCGCAACTCGCGTCCTTCAACCAGAACTTCGCGACGTACGAGAATGGCCAGTGGGAAAGTTCGTTGACCAACCTGCACACCCTGTGGGATGGACAGGCCAGCGGCGGATTCACTCCAGGCGGATCCGGCGGCGTCAATCTGCAATTGATGAACATGCAGAGCATGGCCGCAAGCGACTTGCTCCAGTCAAGCACCAACTTGGAAGCAATGAGCTTCGACTCGAGCCACTACTTCGTCAATGAAATCGGCGATTCTTCGAATCAGTCGAATCTCACCAATGTCGCCTTCCAGGACGGCGCGCTGTTGAACGGATCGGGAGAAAGTCTCCTCACCTTGCAGCAGCGGTGGCGCGAAGACGGCGCTCTGCTTCAACAGGCCGGTGGCTTGAATGCGGGCGTCCAGACGGCGTTCGGACAGGTCAGCGCTTCCTACGCGAAGTTGCTCAATGCCGAGCAGGCCTTGAACGGACTCGGCGCCAGCGGCGCCGTGGCCCAGGGGTACGCGGCTTCGCTGAACTCCGATCTCAACCGCATGAACAAATTCCTTGCGGACCTGAAGGCCCTCGTCGGCAAGTCGACGAGCACCCAGTCCCAGGACGCCATCGCCGGTGTTTCGTCGCTGGCTTCGGTGGCCGCTGGAAACGTCGCCAACGGTTTGATGGCGACCAAGAATGCGCTGGACAACTACAAGAACGCCAGTTCCCGTGGAACGCAGGCCATGTTCCTGGCCGAGGCCGCGCGCTACCGCGACGCGGTGGCGATCAGCATCCAGTCGATCGCTTATCTCACGCAGGCCAGCGAGTCGGGCGGCGCGGAAGGCATCGCCGTGCTGGCCGCCAAGATGCAGAACAATTTCAACGATGCCAACGGGCAGTTCTCCTACAAGAGTTTCCAGGACTACGCCCAGACCCATGTTGACCATGTGGGACTCCAGTCCGGCCAGATCCAGAACCTTGCCGGCTTGGCGCAGCAATCCGCGAACGACGCCGAGAACGAACTGGCCACCGGGAGCGCCAATTACATGGCCATCAACGCTCAGCTCGCCACCATGCTGACGCAGGTGAATTTGATGGAAAGCAAGAACGGCGTCGCCGATGCCCAGGGCAACTTCGCGGTTGGAACGCTTGGAAACTTCCAGGCCCAGAGCGTCACGGACATGAACAGCTCGAACGCCTTCAAGGCGTCGTTTGATCAGTTGTTCGCCGACGGGGCCTCGCAGAGCGGGCTCAACCACGACCTGAGCCAGCTCCAGATTCTGAACGACCTCTACCAGGGATCCAACTCGATTCCAAACCAGGCGGAAGACGTGTACAGCCAGATCGCGGGGCACTACGACAACGTGCTGACCGCAAACGCCAGCATCAACGGGTTGACCGCCAACTACAACAGCAAGCTTCAGGACGCAGAGTCCAAGTCCGCGCAATCCCAGCAGTCGTACCTGCAGAATTTCGCGGATTCGAAAGCCGGCGCCACCCGCTATCTGAACGATTTCAAGACCATCGTTGGCGCCAACAACACGGAGATCGCGAAGAACGCCTTGGCGGCCGTCACGCAGCTTGTTGACGAGCACAACACCTACGTCGACAACGCCGCAGCAGCCGTGGCCGGAGCGATCAACGCCTCCCAGCACGCCCGATCACGCGGTGACATGGTGTACTACAACGCCGTGGCTCAGCGGATGGAGAAGGCCGCTTCCATCCAGATGGCGGCGGACGCCTCGCGGTTGTCCATCCTGACCAATGGAAGCGTGATTCGCGAGAACTACAACCAGGCGAACAGCGACTATCACTCGCTCGACAGCGGCAAGTCCACGGACGCGATGCCGGGCGGCGGAGCCTCGGGTGGATCGGGTGCCGGCGGCAGCGGATCGACCAGCGGCTCATCCAACGGCGCGAACTGACGGCTCCTTGAATTGCACCTCTGGAAACAGGGGCTCGCGGTTCGCATGTGTCGCGGTTGAAAAGCGGCTATAACTTTGATGTGAAGCGATTTCGCGCCTTTGCCATTCTCGTGGGGGCTGCCGCGACCGCGTTGGTGTTCCTCTTGAACGCGTCCGGTCTCTTTCGCTGGCTCGAAGACGGGACAATCGATCTTCGTTTTCGCTATGGACGTTGGCAGCCGGAGAAACTGGGTGACCAGTTGGCCCTGGTGGCCATCGACGATGCCAGCCTGGACACCATCGGTCGTTGGCCCTGGCAGCGAGCCTGGCTTGCCCAGGCGGCGGAAGAAATTTCGCGGGCGGGTGCCAAGACCATGGCGTTCGACATTCTGTTCATCGAACCGGAGGAGGGCACCACGGGTGATGAGGCTTTGGCGGCAGCCATGGCCAGAACCCCGACCGTTTTCGCGATGAGCGTGCGCGAGGACAAAGTGCTCGATCCCATGTGGGAAACCCCCGCGGGAGAGGTCCAGCTCGCGGCGCTCGCCAAAGCCGTCTCCCTGGGGATCGACCACGACATGAAGGTCGTCATCGAGGAGGCAGGTCTGAAGGAACCCTACAGGTCCAAGGTGCTCGAGCGGCCCGCGGCCTTCAAGGGCCTGGCGGCCTGGCTCACGCTTGAGCAATTGCGCAAAGAGGGCAAGCTGCCCGGTTCGTTCGAAGAGTTCGTGGCCAAGATGCTGGGCGGGGGCGAACGCGCCGCGCGGATGGGGGATTTCGGCGAGCGCAAGCTCCTGGAGCGCGTCTGGCTGCGCGGCGAGAGCTGGCGGGCAATCCAGGGGAAAATTCTGAGTGATGCCGCCTCCAAGGGAACTCCCCTCGACTTGCCGCCCATTCCAATGATTTCCAAGGTCGGCAGTGCCGCGGGCGTGGTCAACGCCGAGCCCGATCCCTTCGACGGGAAATTGCGCAGGGTCGCCCCGTTCTTTCCGACCGATTACGGTCGAGCCCCGCAGTTTGGATTGATCGCGGGACTGGTCTTTCAGGGCAGGACGGTTCAGGACGCCAAAGTGGAGGAGCAGGTGCTCCGCATCGGCTCATCGACCATTCCCCTTCGAAGCGGAAAAGTGCTCCTGGATTGGCCGACCCAACTGCTTTCCGGCTACGGCAACACCGACGGGCGGAACGCCACCGTCAGCATCGGCCGACTGATCGAGCAGTTCCGCGCCCGGCAAAAAATCGCAGAGCAGGACGCCCGCCTGCAGGGATTGGGGGGGGACATTGCGACGGGATTGCTGGGTCAGACCGCGGAGTGGTTCGCGGCCGCATCCAAGGACGGCCGGTTGAGGAACGAGATCCAGGATCTCTGGAAGAACGACTACGCCGAGCACGCTGCGGATGCCGATTTGCCGCCCGATCAAAAGCAGGCCGTCGCCTCGCTGCAGGAATGGATGGCCCTGGACAAGGCCGTGGGCGACGGTCGCGCGATGCTTGTGGCCGGGGATCTTCAACTCCGCGACGCGCTGGGCGGGAAGCTTGTATTCATCGGGTTCACGGCGACCGGCGTGATGGCGGACATGATCAACACCATATTCGGGGCGCGCACGCCGGGCATCTTCGGCCACATCGTCATGGCGGACATGGTGCTCAACGGGCGCTCGCTCGAATTCGCCCCGGCTTGGGTCGCGCCCATCGCCATCCTGCTGCTTGGCCTGGTCTCCACGCTGACCGCGGCCCGTTTCGGCGCCGGCGTCGGAGCGGTGGTCGTGTTCCTGGTTCTGTCGACGTACATCGTGCTGCCGGGCGTGGTCGGATTCGACCGGTGGGAATGGATTTGCCCGCTCGCCGCCCCGGTGGCCAGCGGATTTGGCGGATGGATCGCCACCACGGTCGCGGTGGCGGTCATCACCCAGCGGGAAAAGCAGCGCGTCACACGGCAGTTCCGCGCCCGCGTCTCGCCGCAGCTGGTGGACATGCTGGCGAAAAATCCGGACGCACTCTCCATGAGCGGCGTCGAGCGCGAGTCCACCATCCTTTTCGGTGACCTGGCCGGGTTCACGACCATCAGCGAGACTCTGGGCGGGCCTGCGGTGGTGCACACGCTCAATCTGTACATGGGAGCGATGACCAAGGAACTGACGGCTCGTCGCGCCTATGTGAACAAGTTTCTCGGAGACGGCATTCTGGCGTTCTGGAGCGCGTTTGCGGAGGAGCCGGAGCAGGGAAGGCTCGCGGTGGAGGCGGCGCTGGCGTGCCAGAAGGTCGTCAAGGAGATCGGCCAGCAGCCGGATCGCCAAGGGCTGCCGACGATTTCGCTTCGACTTGGGATGGCCACCGGCAAGGTGGTCATCGGCGATTGCGGGGCGCCTCCCGATCTGAACGACTACACCATGATCGGGGACTCGGCGAATCTGGCCGCCCGCCTCGAAAGCGCCAACAAGCAATTCGGCAGCGCCATCCTGATCGACGGAAGGACCGCAGAGCTGGCCAAGGAATCCGGTCTGGCCCTGCTGTCCCTAGGCAAGGTCGTCGTGGTGGGGCAGAGCGTTCCCATCCAGCTCTACGAAGTGTGCCTCGAGGAACATCCGGAGGAGCGCATGGCGCAAACCGAGGCCATGGTCAAATTGTTCGGCGAGGGGAAATTCGAGGAATGCCGCAAGAGCCTGGCCGACATTGAGAAGAGCATTCCCGGATCCAAGAAGCTGGTGCACGCCTTCCTCGATGCGATCGACAATCCCGAGGATCTCCGGGACGGCGTGCTGCGCTTGCGGGCCAAGTAAGCCGCGTCTGGACGCGCGGACTCCGTGATGGACCAACGCTACTTCGCGATGCGTTTCAGTACGATCGCCGTGCGGTCATCCGCAGCGGGCGCCGCAGAGGTCCAGTCCATGAGCGATTCGTTGATCAACTGCAGGATTTCCTCGGGCGTGCGGTCGCGGTGCTTGCGGACAAGGTCCTCCACGGGCTTCTGCTGGTATTGCTCGCCGTTGGGGCCTTCGGACTCGTAGTAGCCGTCGGTCAGGGCGATCAGGATGTCGCCCACATGCATGGTGATGACCGTGGTTTCTGAGCTCGTGTCGTCGATCATCACGCCCAGCGGTGCGTTGTCGGTGGGCAGGGTGATGAAGTCATCCTCGCGCCTCCGGTAGTGAATGATGGGGCCCTGGCCCGCGGCGTAGCTTTCCACCACGCCGTTGTGAAGCGAGATGCGGGCGTACCAGGCCGTGACGAACCGACCCATGGGCAGGTCCTGGCACAATTGGCGGTTGGCCTCCTCGGCGATGCGCCGGACGCCCTGCTTCAGGCGGAGCCCGATGCGGAGCATGCCTCGCACCTGCATGGCCGACAGAGCGGATCCGATGCCGTGGCCGGTGGCGTCCGCGACGAGCAGCACAACCTCGTCGGGTGATTCACTGGGCTCCACGATCGTCTTTTGGACGAGGGGAATGACGTCGAACGCATCGCCTCCGCATTGCTCGGCGGGAATGCCCGAAGCGGCGACCTGCCAATCCTTCATGGGCGGCAGCGCGCTGGGGAATGAACTTTGTTGAATGGAGCGGGCGGCCTGCAAATCCCGCTCCATGCGCTCGCGGGCGACACGGTCTTCCATGAGGCGGCCGCGGCGGATGGCCACCGCCGCCTGGGCGGAAAGTCCCAGCGCGATTTCCTGGTCCTGCTCCGTGAACGAGCCATGCCGGCTGTTGAGGACCTGGGCCACCCCGACGAGTCCGCCTTCGTGATCGATCAGTGGAATGGCGAGAATGTTGCGCGTACGGAACCCGGTGACCTTGTCGATCTCCTGGTTGAAGCGGGGGTCCTTGTAGGCATCGGGAATGTGAACGAGTTTCAGTTCCTGCGCGGCGGCCCCGGCGATGCCGCGGTTGGCCGGAATCCGGATGATGCCGGGGCCCGCCTGGTCGATGCCGTGAGCGACCTGGGTGAAGAGTTGGTTGTTTTTGGGGTCGTACTCAAAGACGGTGGCGCGCTCGGCGTTGAGAAGGTCCCGCA
The DNA here is from genome assembly GCA_021414025.1 of Planctomycetota bacterium. Lineage (NCBI taxonomy): Bacteria > Pseudomonadati > Planctomycetota > Planctomycetota bacterium. The sequence goes on from JAIOPG010000002.1 coordinate 479,670, forward strand.
GGGCGTCGATCACCGTCGAGAGCACATCGGCCAGCTCGCTGGTTCCCGCCAGACGCCGCGAAACCAGCAGCAACTTGGCGATGACCTCCAGGGAGACATTGCGAAGTTCATGTTGCTCGATGGGGTCGATGGGGGTCTGCATGAGGAATCACAGAAAGGTCGGGTCAGCCATACCAGAAGCGAGGGCGGTGATCGGGTCGGGGCTCATTCTAAACAGGAGCGTCATGAAAGGGACTTTCCGCCGTACTGGGCGCTACTCCCCAGTTCCTCGGCGATGCGGAGCAGGCGGTTGTATTTGGCGGTTCGGTCGCTGCGGCAGGGAGCACCCGTTTTGATCTGTCCGCAATTGGTGGCCACTGCAAGGTCGGCGATGGTGTGGTCCTCGGTTTCGCCGGAGCGATGGCTCAGGATGACCCGGTAGGAGGCTTTCTGCGCCATGGCGACGGCCTCCAGCGTCTCGGTCAGGGTTCCAATCTGGTTGACCTTGACCAGGATCGCGTTGCCGCAGTGCTCCTTGATGCCCCGGGAGAGAAACGCGGGGTTCGTGACGAAAAGGTCGTCGCCCACCAGTTGGGTCTTGCCGCCCAGCCGCTGGGTCAACATCCTCCAACCGCTCCAGTCGTCCTCGCCGAGTCCGTCCTCGATCGAGCGGATCGGCCATCGCCCGCACCAGTCGCTCCAGAGGTCGATCATCTCGGCGCTGGTGGCGCAGCGCTCGGGCTCGCTCTTGAAGAATCGGTAGCCCGTCTTGCCGAGCTTCTTCGCCTCGTTGACGAGCTCGCTGGTCGCGGGATCGAGGCAGATCCGGATGTGGCGGCCGAGTTCGTAGCCGGCCTTCTGGACCGCGGTCGCGATCAGGTCGCAGGCATCCTCGTTGCGCTTCAGGTTCGGCGCGAAGCCGCCCTCGTCGCCCACGGCGGTGGAGAGGTGCTTCTCATGCAGGACGTCCTTGAGCGCGTGGTAGATCTCCACTCCGGCGCGAAGAGCCTCCGAGAATGAATCAAACCCCACCGGCTGGATCATGAACTCCTGGAAGTCCACGGTGTTGTCGGCATGCTTGCCGCCATTGAGGATGTTGAGCATCGGCGCCGGAAGTGTGTTCGCGTGCTCGCCTCCCAGGTGCCGGTAGAGGGGCTGGTGCGACTCCGCCGCCGCCGCATGGGCGTTGGCCAGGCTCACCGCCAGCAAGGCGTTGGCGCCGAGCGCCGACTTGTTCGGAGTGCCGTCGAGTTCGATCATCCGTCGGTCGATGGTCGCCTGGTCCAGCGCGTTCAAACCCTTGAGCGCGGCGGCGATCTTGCCGTTGACGTGCTCGACCGCCTTGAGGACGCCCTTGCCGCGGTAGCGCTTCTTGTCTCCGTCGCGCAGCTCCACGGCCTCGTTCTCGCCGGTGCTGGCGCCCGAAGGCACGGCGGCCGAGCCGCAGGTTCCATCCGCGAGAGAGACCTGGCATTCCAGAGTGGGAAATCCCCTGGAATCGAGAATCTGGCGTGCATGGATGTGCTGGATGGCTGACTTCATGGGGACTCCAAGATGGATGGATGCGCACACTATAGTGAGGGACGCAAGTCCCGCGCAAACTCAGGCCTCGTGCTTGGGCTCCTCGCCCCGCAGCACGGCGACCAGGTCGCGAACCACCCAGCTCATGTTCCGCACAGCGGTGCGAGTTCGGCTGGCCAGATGGGGCGCCAGTCGCGCGTTTGCCAGCCCAAGAAGCGGCGAGGTTGGAAGAAAGGGCTCGGGATCGTGAACATCCAGCATGCACTTCGCCCGGGGATGCGCCTTGAGGAACTCGGCCAGGGCCGCGTGATCGACGACCCGGCCCCGACTCGTGTTGATGAACGTCGCGTCCGGCTTCATCCGTCGGATCCGGCCCTGGTTGATGAAGCCCCGGTTGCTCTCCCGTCCGTCGACGTGGATGGAGAGCACGTCGCTGTCGGCGAACAACTCCTCCACAGAAACCGACCGGGCGCCGAATCGACGCGCGGCATCGATCTCGATCAAGTCGTGGTAGATCACGGTGCAGCCCATGGCATGGAGCACGCGCGCCAAGCGGCTTCCAATTCGCCCGAGGCCCAGAATGCCCACGGTCATTTCGTCGAGCTGGCGAGCGCCGGTGCATTCATCACGCAGCGCTTCCCAGTGCTTCGAGTCGACCGGTGCGTCCAGAAAAATCCTGGGCCGAACCGAGTCCAGCATCAAGGCGAGGACATATTCAACCACGGCCTGCGTGTTGGCGTCAGGCGTGTGAACCACGCGGACGCCGCGTGCCTTGCAGGCTGCCAGGTCGATGTGATCCAGGCCGACCCCGGCCCGGGCAATCACCTTCAACTCGGGCAACCGGCTGAGGATGTGCTGGTCGATCCGGGTCGCGGTCCGAATGGCAAGCCCCTGTGCACGCGCGCAATTCCCCTTGAATTCATGGCTTTCTGGAGAGCCCTCGACAACCTGGCAGTGCTGGGCCAGCCAATGCGCGGGCTCGCTTGCCAAGGACTCGGTGATAATAACTGTGGGCTTCATAAAGTCGGCTCAATTCGATAAACAAATTTCTTGACGATAACTAAGGGAATTATTTGACAATGCAATTGCAGAGGCGATAGTACGGGCTTGAAAGTCTTGGTTTCGACTCGTGGTAAAGGAACGTGTGTTTTGAAGGTTACCCAGCGCATCGTTACGTTGGTCTCTTTGATTCTCGCGACGGGCAGTCTGGCCGCCGACGATACGGGCTATGGCTCCGTCGTGTCCGGAACCGGCGCGGGCTCCAAGGACACTCCTGCAAGCGACAACAGCGGCGGCTACGACGCGCTGCTCCTGCGGCTCGGCGCGGCGACCCCGACGGGAACCGGCGTCGGCATGTGTCAGGTTGAGGCCTCGGCTGATGGAACCGGCATCGCCAGCGCACCCGATCTGACCTCAAGCGAATTCGCCGGCAAGAGCGTCTCCATCGTCAACACCAGCACCGTCAGCTGGCACAGCACGACCGTCGCCAGCTGGCTCTACGGCCTCAACACCAGCATGGCCAAGGGTGTCGGAAAGGCCTGGGTCCACAATTTGAACAACTGGCTTCCCGAGAAGTTGAAGGTCGGCGATGCGTTGATGAATCCGCCGGCCGTGGCGCCGTCCACGTCGCGTGTCTACAACAATTCATGGATCGGCTCTTACGGTGGGGGCAATGACGCCTACGATCGCGAGGCGATCCGACGCTTTGACTATCTGATGTATCGCGACGGCATCCTGGCGGTCAGCGGCGAAAACAACGGCACCGGCAGCGCGCGCTATCCCATGATGGGGGACACGTTCAATGGTCTCTCGGTTGGTCGGCTGGATCTACAGCACTCCGCGGGCCTCACGGGTTCCCTGAGCGACACTCCGGGACGAATGAAACCGGAGATCATCGCGCCCGGCGCCTACACGAGCTTCTGCACGCCGGTGGTCGGAGCCGCGGCGGCCCTGCTGTTCCAGCAGGTTCAAGCTGCCGGTTCGCTGGCCACGGGTCTGGCGGTGATGCCCAAAGCGCAATTGGTGAAGGCGGCTCTCCTGGCGGGAGCAACGCGTGACTCGAGCTGGGACAACCATGCTCCACAAAGCGGCACTCAGCGGGGCATCACGACGCTTCCGCTAGATCCGATTCGCGGCGCCGGCGGCCTCAATGTCGATTTTTCAAACCGGATTCTGGGCGAATACCGCAACGACGGCGCAACGGTGGCGGTCAACGCCGAACGCAGCAGCCCCAACGGATTCGGCAGCTTCACGATGAGCGCCTTGCAGCATCGATACTGGCGCATCCGCGTGACTCGCTTCACCCCGACGCTTGATTTCGTCGTGACCTGGCCCCGGGTCGTGGCGGGCAATTTCAATTCCTACACCTACGCGAACCTCGACCTTCGGGTGTATCGCGGCATCTACGACGCAGCCGTGCTGCTTCCGCTTGAGGGGAACGCCGGCGTCAAGAGCTTTGGAAGCGGCAACGTCACCAGCTCGTCCACCGTCAACAACATCGAAGTCATCCACATGAAGGACCTGCAGCAGGGCGAGTATGTCGTGGATCTCTCGCGGATCGACAACGGCTCGACCTCGGTCCAGGTCTCCGCGGCGTGGCGCGTGGATCCGATCGGTTTTGGCCTCGACGGCGATCTGGACGGCAGCGGGCTTGTCGACGGCGGCGATATTGGGCAGGTCCTGCTGAACATGGATAGCGACGATCCCGCCGGTGACGCCGACCTGAGCGGCTGGGTCGACTTCGGCGACGTGGGCTGGGTCCTGTTGAATTTCGATTGAGGTTTCGCGGCCGTACACTGGCCGGGTGAGCCGAACGGCCTGGCAAAGGGCGCAATTTCTATTCCTGACCGTGGTGTTCGCCGCGTGCCTGCTTTGGCCGCTGTGGTTGGTGCTGCGCGGAGCGTTCCGGACGGTGGATGGATCGTCCTGGACCCTCTGGCATGTGCTGGAAGTCTTCCGGGATCCCGCAACCCGCGGCGGATTGCTCAACGCGCTGTCAATCGCGTGCTGCGTCACGCTGGGAACGCTGCTGCTGGCGACGCCGCTGGCCCTGGTCTCCGCGCGACTCTCCTTTCCGGGAAAGGGACTTCTCAATGGATTGCTGCTGATTCCGCTGGTGCTGCCTCCGTTCGTCGGCGCGATCGGACTGCGCCATCTTCTGGGTCGTGAGGGGGCGTTGAACGCATTGCTGGGCTCGCTCGGGCTCGTCACCGAAGGCATTGACTTCACCGGGCGCGGCGGCTTCTGGGCCATTGTGCTGCTGGAGACCCTGGCGCTCTATCCGATCGTCTATCTGAACCTGACTGCGGCCCTGGCCAATCTCGACCCGGCCCTCGATGAGGCCGCGAGCAACCTTGGCGCCGGCGCCTGGACCCGGTTTCGGCGCGTCACCCTGCCGCTGGTGCGGCCCGGCGTCTTCGCCGGTGCGGTGATCGTCCTCATCTGGAGCTTCACCGAGCTGGGCACGCCGCTGATGTTCGAATATCGCAACGTCACCAGCGTGCAGATCTTCGACGGACTCAAGGACATGGAGGCGAGCCGGCGGCCATTCGCGCTGGTGGCGGTGATGCTGACGGTGGCGCTGGGGCTCTACCTCGCGGGGAAAATGGCAATGGGCGGCAAAACGCTGGCAATGGAGGTCAAGGCGGGCGTGCGCCGCGTGGAGCGAAGGACGGACGGGCGCGGAACGGTCGCGTGCTGGCTGCTCATGGGTGGAGTGATCGCGATCGCGGGGCTTCCCCACGTCGGAACCATCCTCGCCAGCCTCGCGCCTCCGGGACAGTGGTATGGAACCATCCTTCCGTCGGCGTACACGCTGGAGGGCTGGTCGAGCGCCATGTCGCATCCGCTGGCGGTCTCAAGCATTCGCAACAGCCTGATCCTTTCGATCGGCGCCACCGCGGCGGCGCTGGCGGTTGGATTGATTGCGGCACGGCTGATCGTGCGCGGCACCATCCGGGGGCGGGGCTGGATCGACGCGCTGGTCATGCTTCCGCTTGCAGTGCCCGGTCTGGTGATGGCCTTCGGATTCATCGCCATGAGCCTGGAGTGGCCCTTCGGCGGAGTCATGCCGGGGTCGCTCGAAGCCGTCGTGGGATGGCTTCCTGAGACATGGGGGACGTGGATTCGCAGCGCTCCGCTGCGGCCGCTGGCCGATTTGCTTGGGGCCGATCCCAATCCTTTCCCGCTGCTGGCCGTGGCCTATGCCGTTCGGCGCATGCCCTACACCGCACGAAGCGCCGTTGCCGGATTGCAGCAGACCAGCGTTTCGCTCGAGGAGGCGGCCCAGGGCATGGGCGCAGGGCGCTTCCGCACCATGCGCAAGATCGTGGTGCCGCTGGTGGCGGCCAACCTGGTCGCGGGCGCCTTGCTCGCCTTCAGCTTCTCCATGCTCGAAGTGAGCGACAGCCTGGTGCTGGCCCAGCGCGAGCGTGACTTCCCGATCACGAAGGCCATCTACATGCTGTACGACCGGCTGGGCGACGGAGAGACGATCGCCAGCGCGATGGGCGTCTGGGCGATGGCGCTGCTGGCGGTGACACTGCTATGGGCCAGCGCCATGGTGGGCAAGAAAATGGGCGCCTTGTTCCGGGCCTGACCGCTCGAGCGGCGCTTCCGCCCGGCGCGTTCAAGGCTTTGCATCGGCGCCGAAACCCGCGGTGATTTTCAGGGCAAACGCACGGGGACCCCGGTCCATTTCCTGTCTATACTCGCCGCTCCATGCCGTACACGCTTTCGCCCGATGAGACCTTCGGCCTCGACGTCGAGAACACCGACTACCTCAAGGACCATGTGCAGTCCCCCGACCGGTGGATCCTGAATTTCGGGCCGGCCCATCCCGCGACGCACACCACGCTCCGGGTGGTCCTTGAGTTGGACGGCGAGCGCGTGGCCAGGGTGACCCCGCACATCGGCTACCTGCACTCCGGCTTCGAGAAGCTGGGGGAGCACCACGACTGGAACCAGTACGTCTGCACGGTGAGCCGCATGGATTACTCCAGTCCGATCGTGAACGACATCGCCTGGCACAATGCGGTCGAGAAGTTGCTCGGCATCGACGTCAATCCGCGCTGCAAGGTGATCCGGACGATCATGGGGGAGCTGGGCCGGATCCAGAGCCACCTGCTGTGCGCCGGAGCCGCGGCCCTGGATCTTGGGGCGTTCACGGGCTTCCTGTATGGCTTCAACGAGCGCGAATTCATCTATGACATCGTGGAATACGTGAGCGGCCAGCGCTACCACCCGGACTGGACGCGGGTGGGCGGGGCGTGGCGCGACCTGCCCGACGACGAGGTCTTCAAGCGCATGGTGAAGCAGTTCATCCGCGAGCGCATGTCCAAGGCCCTGGCCGATCTGGAGTCGCTGCTGAATCGCAACCGGATTTTCCGCGACCGCCTCGAGGGCGTGGGGACGATCTCGGCGGAGGACGCGATCGCCTGGAGCCTGACCGGACCGGTGGCGCGGGCCAGCGGTGTGCGCCGCGACGTGCGCAAGAACGAACCCTATCTCTGCTTTGAGAACAATTGGGACGGCGAGGGCGCCGAGGCGGTCAAGTTCAGCACCGCTATCGCGACGGCCGGCGATTGCTTCGCCCGCTACCTGATTCGCATGGAGGAGATGAAGCAGAGCATCGCCATCATCGAGCAGTTGATCGACCGCATTCCGCCGGGCTCGATCAATGTGGGAGCCGACTCCAAGACCATGATCCCCGAGAAGGGGGATGTGTACGGAAGCATCGAGGGCACCATCCAACTTTTCGAGCTGGTCATGCACAACCGCGGCTGGGACGTGCCGCTGGGCGAGAGCTATTCCTGCGTCGAGAGCCCCAACGGCGAGCTGGGCTTCTTCGTCGTGGGCGGCGGCGGCAAGTACCCCTGGCGAGCCCGATGCCGGCCGCCCTGCTTCATCAATTACCAGAGCTTTCCGAAACTGCTGGAAGGTCACCAGCTTGCCGACGTCGTCGCGGTGATCGGAAGCCTCAACATCATCGCCGCGGAACTGGACCGCTAGGAGCCGACCATGGCCTGGATCGCCAAACCTTCCTCCACCGCGAAAATCGAGCGACGCGCCGCGCCCTATCTCACCGCCGAGATGAAGGCGGAGTGGGAGAAGAACCTGCTGCCGCGCTACGCCACCAAGCACGGCGCCTTGATGCCCATCCTGCACGAGGTGCAGCACGCCCACCGCCACGTGCCCTACCAGGCCATGATCGAGATCGCGCAGTTCCTCGGACTCAAGCCGGCCGACGTGCTGGACACGGTGAGTTTCTACGAGGAGTTCCACACCGAGCCCGTCGGCGAATGCGTGATCGGGATCTGCCAGAGCATCGCCTGCGAGATGTGCGGACACAAGGCGATCCTGGACCATGTGCGCAAGCGCCTCAGCCTGGAGCCGCACGAGACCAGCGACGACGGCAAATTCACGCTGCTCGCCCTGGAGTGCCTCGGCAGCTGCGACACGGCGCCGGCCGCGCTCTTCAACGACAAGCTCCATGAGAATCTCACCATCGATGGCGTCGACCGCCTGATCGACGAAGCCAAAAAGTCTGCGCCGCGGAGCGGACACGCATGAGCCGCCGCATCGGCGTCATGCGCAGCCTCGGGCAGGCGGTCGGCATCGTCGTGAACGCCATCCGCGCGCCGGTGAAGGGCGACCGCACCGTCGAGGTGGATCGTCGCTTTCAATCCCAGCAGCAGGGCGATGTCACGCTGCGCCGGACCGTGATCGACGAGATCGTCTGGAAGGACCCGGAGACGGGCGCGGGCGCGCCCGCGGACTCTCCGCGAAGCCGGACCGCATGACCCGAACCGAACCAACCATGACGCCACTCAAAGAACCCATCCTGACCAAGCGCATTCCCACGGCACCCTGGGCGGACCCCAAGACCCGCAAGACGATCTCCTGGGAGCAATCCATCGCCACCGGCGGCTACAAGGCGCTGGAGAAGTCGCTGGACATGGAGCCGCAGGCGGTCGTTGGCGTGGTCAAGGACGCGGTCATCCGCGGGCGCGGCGGCGCCGGTTTTCCGGCGGGCCTGAAGTGGAGTTTCCTGGCGCCGATCGACGGCGGGCGGCGCTACCTGGCGGTGAACTGCGACGAAGCGGAGCCCGGCACCTTCAAGGATCGATTGCTGGTGGACTTTGATCCGCACCTGGTCCTTGAAGGAATTGCCATCGCCTGCTGGGCCTGCCAGCTGGACACGGCCTATTTCTTCATTCGCGGCGAGTACCACCACCAGGCGCGGGTGATGGAGCGCGCGATCCAGGAGGCCTACGCCGGGGGAATCTTCGGCAAGCAGGGACTGATGCGCGGCAAGCAGAAATTCGCCGTGGACTGCTACGTGCATCGCGGCGCCGGCGCCTACATCTGCGGCGAGGAGACCGGGCTGCTGGAGGCGATCGAGGGCAAGCGCGGCTGGCCGCGCATCAAGCCGCCGTTCCCCGCCGTCAAGGGACTCTTCGGCCGGCCCACCATCGTGAACAATGTCGAAACGCTCGCCGCCGCGGTTCCAGTGCTTGAGCATGGCGTCGCGTGGTGGAAGGGGATCGGCGTCGAAAGCAAGCATGCGGGCTCCATGCCCAGCTATGGATCCAAGTTGATGGGCGTCAGCGGACATGTGAATCGACCGGGCTGCTATGAAATGCCGCTGGGCGTCACCCTGCGCGAACTTGTGGAAAAAAATTGCGGCGGCATGCGCGGCGGCAAGAAATTCAAGGGGGCGATTCCCGGCGGCGTCAGCATGGGCGTGCTGGGAACGGACCAGTTCGACGCGCCACTGGACTTCGACATTGGCCGCGATTTCGACGTGCTCGGGCTGGGCACGGCCTGTCCGACCGTCTTCGACGAGGACACCGACATGGTCGCGGTGGCCCGCAACATCGCCCGCTTCTTCAAGAACGAGTCGTGCGGCCAGTGCACGCCCTGCCGCGAGGGCAGCGGCTGGATGCTCAAGAGCCTGGAGCGCATCGAGCGTGGCGACGCCACCAGCGGCGACCTGGACCTGCTGCTCGAGGTCGCCGGAAGCATGGGGCTCACGCCGGGCACCACCATCTGCGGGCTGGCCGACGGCAACAACTGGGCGGTGCGCACGATCGTGAACAAGTTCCGCCCGGAGTTCGAGGCCCGCGTCAAGCCGCGCTACGTGCCCGTCTACGTCACCGCGGGCGGGCGTTGAGCGTTTGGGCTCCGGCGTACGATGGTGCGCGATGAGCAGCGATTCCGCCGGTTCACTCCACGATGGCCCGGGCGTCCTCGTGCTGCACGGCGGCCTGGTGCCCCCGGCGGACGCCGACTGGATCGCGGCGCAGCTGCTCGCCCTGCAGAAGGCCGGCGCACCGCGACCGCGCCGCTACACGGTGCAATGCGTCGATGACCGGGCCATGTCGGAGTTGCATCGGCGCCACATGAACGATCCCTCCACCACGGACGTGCTGACCTTCGTCGACGGGGATCAGGCGGACGCCGCGGTCTGCGTGGATGAGGCGCGGCGCCGCGCGCCGGAGCTGGGCCACGAGCTGCGCCACGAGCTGCTGCTCTACGCCCTGCACGGCCTGCTGCACGCGGGGGGGATGGATGACCGGACGCCCGCCGAATTCGCGGCGATGCACGGTGAGGAAAACCGGCTGCTTCGCGCCGTCGGCCTCGGCGCGCTCTTCGGCGAGGTCCATCCATGACCCTGCTCTTCCTGGCCTGGATCGCGGACATCGCGGTCACCATGTTCCTGTCGGCGATCAACCTGGCGATTGTGCAGGTGAGTGACACCGCTTTGCTGCGCCGCCTGGAACGCGGTGGCCGCAGCGCCACGGACCACTGGATCTTCAAGCGCAAGACGCAGATCGACCATGCGGTGGCCTTTCTGCGGGCCATGGGGCGTGTCGGCATCTTTGCGTTGTTGCTGATCCAGATCGTCGACGTGGGCGAGAACGGGCACCTGGCCTGGCAGGGGCTGGGCGTCGCGTTCCTGGCTTCGGCCACCTGCATCTGGCTCTTCACCAGCGTCATCAGCGCGGCCTTCGCGCGCTACGCGCCGGTCACGCTGATCGTGGCCTCCATGCCGCTGCTGCGGCTGATCGACCTGTTGCTGCGCCCGCTGGTGACCGTCGCGGAAATCGTCGACGAGGGCGTCCGCCGGCTCGTCGGGGCCACCACGCCGCACAATGAGTCTGGGGCGGAGCTGCTGGAAAGCATCGAGGACACCAAGCGGCAGGGGGGCATCGACTCCGCCAGCGCCGCGATCATGGAGAACGTGGTGGAGCTCAGCGAGACACTGGTCGCGAGCATCATGACGCCACGCACCGCGATCGAGGGCATGGAATACACCGACGACCTCAAGAGCATCCGCGAGGTGATCCACGAGGAGGGGCACAGCCGCATCCCCATCTACGAGGGCAGCCTGGACCATGTGGTCGGCGTGCTGTACGTGAAGGACCTGGTGCGCTGGCTCGGCGCCGCGGCTCCTGATTTCAGTCTGCGGCCGCTGTTGCGCCAGCCCATCCGAGTGCCGGAGACCAAGCGGGTGCGCGACCTGCTCAAGGAGTTCCAGCGCGGCAAGGTGCACATGGCGCTGGTGGTGGATGAGTACGGCGGCACCGCGGGGCTGGTGACGATCGAGGACGTGCTCGAAGAGATCGTCGGGGAGATCCGCGACGAGCATGAGGCGCACGACGAGGAGGATCCGGCGATCCGCGAGCTGGCCGTGGGGCGGATCGAGGCCGATGGGCGCTGCTCGATCGCGGACGTGAACGCCAAGGTCGAGCTGAGCATTCCGGAGGACGAGGGCTACGACACCATCGCCGGCTTCGTGCTGAGCGTGCTCGGCCGGGTCCCCGAGAGCGGCGTCTCGTTCGAGAGCCACGGCGCGCGCTTCCGCGTGCTGGAATCGACGCCGACGCTGGTCTCCAAGGTGGCCATCGAGCCGCTGGCCAAGTCCCAGCGCCGCTGAGCGCGCCCCGGCGATCAGTCGAATTCGTTGCCGCGAAACGTGCCGGCGAGGTAGGCGTCACGCACCATCGGGTCGTTGATGATGCTCTTGGGATCGCCCTCGCGGAGGTTCTTGCCTTCGTGGATGATGTAGGCCCGGTCGCAGATGCGCAGTGTCTGTTGGACGTTGTGGTCGGTGACCAGGATCGCGATGCCCGTCGTGGCGAGCTTGCGGACCTCGGTCTGGAGCTCCTCGACGGTGTGGGGATCGACCGCGGCGAAGGGTTCGTCCAGAAGGATGAGCGCCGGCTGGGTCACCAGGGCCCGGGCGATCTCGAGCCGGCGGCGCTCGCCCCCGGAGCAGGTCCGGGCCTGCTCCTTCCGTTTGATCTGCAATCCGAACTGGGAGAGCAGCGCGTCGCAGCGCTCGGAACGCTCGCCCCGTGAAAGTCCGGTGATCGTCTCCAGGATTGCGTAGAGGTTGTCCTCGACGCTCAGCCGCTGAAACACGCTGGGCTCCTGGCTGAGGTAGCCCATCCCCAGCTTCGCGTGCCGCCACATGGGCAGAAAGGTCACCTCTTCCCCGCGGAATCGGACGGTTCCCTTCTCGGGGGTGATCATCCCCATGGTCATGCGGAAGCTGGTGGTCTTGCCCGCCCCGTTTCGGCCCAGCAGACCGACGATTTCGCCCTCCGAGACATCGAAGGAGACCTGATCCACCACGCGACGGTGTCCATAGGTTTTCTCCAGGTCGCGAACTTCAAGAAGCGGCATGACGCAGATCGTAGCGGCAGAATTCGCTACAGTGGTGTCCATGCGAGTGCTGGCCTGCCTCCTGGCGATGGGATTGATCGGCGGTTGCGTCCGTCGCACCATCGACATCACCAGCGAGCCGGAGGGCGCGCTGGTCTGGGTGAACGACCGCGAGGTGGGGCGCACACCCTGCTCCATCGAATTCACCCACTACGGGCGGTACGACGTGCGCCTTCGCCATGATGGATATGAGCCGATTTCAGGCTTCGGCGACGCCGACGCGCCGGTGTGGGATTTCGTCGGCGCCGATCTCATCGCCGAGATTATTCCGGGCCAGTTCACCAGCCGCGTGAAGTGGAATTTCACCATGATTCCCACCGACAGCGACGAGGGCGCGGTGATGGACCGGGCGAAGCAGTTGCGGGCGAGAATCGTTCCGTCCGCCGAGAATGAGAAGGCCGAGGCCGAGGTAGTGCAGATGCAGAACAAGCCGGCGCCCGAACCCTCGAAATCGGCCCTTCCGGTCCCAAGTTCGGTGCTGCCCGCCGGCCAGAAGCCTTGAAAACAGGGGGGTCCGTGCTTGGGACTCCCTGTTCCGGTGGGATTCCCGGCGAATGCCGCGAATGACCGCATAAGTGTCGAAATTCAAGACCTTTGCAATCGCCCGATCTTTTGAAAAGAAACTTGGGAAGTTTGGTTTTGACCATTGATTCTGGGCAATTTGGGAAGATACTGTGCATCCAGGAATTCATCATCATCGCGACCCGAAAGGGTTGCTTGAGCCGCCGTCTGTGCGTGTCGGAGCGACCAGACGGCGGTGTTCTTTTTCGAAGGCATGCAAACAAGATCGCGCGACGGCGCCCCTTGTCCATGGGCATTTCACGGCAGCGACGAGGATGCATTTGCGGCGCACCGCTTTGACGAAGAGCGGTAGCATTTCAGCGTGCCCATTCCATACGCCGCGGCCGCTCTCTCCGCCCTGACCTCGTCGACTCCGGTGGCGATGGATGGCTCCACGTCCTTCGTGAACTCATCCCTGAGCGATTCCACGCTGCTGATTCCCATGGTCTCGGCGGAAGTGCAGACCGCCATGCCGCCCGCCAAGCCGCAGGAGACGGCCGTCGCGAAGTTCGGCGCCAAGAATTCCTGGCGCTGGGAAGTGGAGGGGAGCTGGATGAACGACTTCAGCAGCGCCAACCAGGTGCAGGGGGCGTGGTACGCGAGCTGGTTCCTGGTGGAAAATTTCAGCTTTGATTTCGGCGCCGAGGCGGCGTGGTTCTCGCAGCCCGGCGGCAACACCTGGGGAGCGGGACCCGCCGTCATGTTCCGCTGGCACTTCCTGGCTCGCGACACATGGAGCATCTATGCCGACGGCGGATGCGGCCTGATGTTTTCCGGTGCCGACGTGCCCTCCAACGGCTCGACGGTGAATTTCACGCCGCGGCTCGGCGTGGGCGCCTCCTTTGAGGTGGCGGCGAACGCCCGGATTCTGACCGGAATTCGCTGGGCGCACATCTCCAACGCGAATTTCAGTTCCAACAACGACGGGCGCAACAGCATTCAGTTGTATGCAGGATTGACGCTGCCTTTCTGAGGTCGGGTCGATCGGTCAGCCGCGGGATTGAATCCACATCCAGGCGCTTCGCGCGATCGAATCGAGCGACGATCGGGTTGGTCGCCACGAAGTCGTGCTCAGGATTTTCCGCGGATCGCAGACCAGCGTCGGGGGATCGCCGGCGCGGCGCGCGTCCAGTCGAAATGGAATCGGTCGTCCCGCCGCGGCTTCGCACGCCTTGAGGACCTCGAGCACGCTCGCCCCATGTCCCGTGCCGACGTTCAGCGTCGTCGCGGATCGACTGGGCATGACCTTGATCGCCTCGAGGTGCGCGTCGACCAGATCTTCCACGTGCACATAGTCGCGCACGCAGGTGCCGTCGGGCGTGGGGAAGTCGCCTCCGTGAACCACCAGCTCCGCGAGGCGCCCCGCCGCGGCGCGCAGACAGTTGGGGAAGAGGTGCGTCTCGGGCTCGTGATCCTCGCCGAGCCGCCCGAGCCGGTCACCGCCGGCGACATTGAAGTAGCGAAGGATCACGGCGCCGCGATCGGGCGAGCCGCATCGAACCCAATGGTCCACCAACTGCTCGCAGGCGAGCTTGCTCCGGCCATAGGGATGAGTCGGATGTTGCGGACAGGTTTCGGCGATCGGCATCAGCGCCGCCGCCGGCTCGCCGTAGGTGGCGCAACTGCTGGAAAAGATGAGTTTGTCCGCATGGACCCCCTCCATGGCGGTGAGCAGGGAAGCGGTGCCCTCGACGTTGTTCCGCCAGTACAACTGGGGGGAGGCCACGCTTTCAGGCACCACCGCCAAAGCCGCGAAGTGCAGCACGATTTCGGGGGGCCGCGATTGCAAGGCCGCCTCCGCGGCGCGAGGATCGCAAAGTTCAACCTGCGTGAAATGGAAATGATCGCGGCCGACACGCTCCAGCGCGGCGACCGTGCGCGGGAAACTTCGCGAGAAATTGTCCAGACCATGGACATCGTGGCCCGCATCGAGCAGGCTCAGGCACGCATGGGAGCCGATGTAACCAGCGGCTCCGGTGACGGTTATCTTCACTTCATTGGACTCCAGGAAGCGTCCGATTACGCAGGAACCGCCATTTGAGAGAAATAGGGCACCTTGCCGAATCCGACACGACCTGAGAGAATAGCCTCCATGGATGGATTCTTATTTGGGAAGTCCCTGGTGACGACCCGCGTGACCGAAGTGAAGACCTCGGCGGAGCCGAAAACTTCCCTTCACCTATCTGGAACCGTGGCTCTGAAAGGGGTTGCGAAAGACGACCCAAGGCTTCAGGCCCTGCGCGAGGCTTGTCAATTGGCAGCCGCCCTCAAGAATGGCGCCGAGGCCCTGACCGACCGCAGCCGCCAGAAGGGCGGCAAGGATCCCATGACCGTGGTTCAGGGTTGCAATTCGCTGGAGAAAGCCGTGGCTGAGGTGGAGGATCTGATCCGCCAGCTCGACGAGGCGCTCGCAGCGGAGGCGGCCCAGGTCAATGAACTGCAGGCCAATTCATGATTGAGTCCCAGACGGCTTCGCCTGCGGCACAGCCGCTCCGGGTGGATTGTGAAGATGGCGTTCAGTTCGATGCGGCCCTGGTCGAAGCGACGGGTTTTCGCGGCGACGTCACCCTGGAATTGAAGGATGGCACCTCGATCGAGGGCTATGTTTTCGATCTCAAGCGGGGCGGCCCCGCCGGGAATGCGGTCCGCATCCTTCCCAAGGATGGCCGCTCGCGCATGACCATTCCCCAGGCGAGCATCCGCGCTCTTTGCTTCACCGGCAAGGACGCCGCCGCGGGCAAATCCTGGGAGAACTGGATCAAGCGCTACGCGGACAAGAAGCTCAAGGGCGAGGCCGCCGGCATCGAGAGCGAGCCACTCGAGTAGCGCCCGCATCCGCGGATCACATCGACATCACGGAGTGAGCTCGCGCCCCGAGGCGGGGTCGAGGACTTTCCATTGCAGGTCCTTGGCCAGCTTCATGATGACCACCCATGCGATGTCGTCGTCGCTGATGGTCAGGAGCATCTGCAGCACGGGATCCTGATACGGGGGGAGCTCGATCTCGATGCCGGGCCCGTACAAGGTGTCGCCGCCTTCGGATTCGGCAGCCGTGTTGCGTACCGAGAGTGATTTCACGACATCGCTGCGGCTTCCAAGGGGGCCAAGGGAGCCATCCTTGTTGTTGGTCCGCGAGAGAATGACGAGCTGTCGTTTGGACATGTCGAGCCGGGAAGAATAGCCGCCGGATGGTGAACGTGCGATCGCGTGAAGCCCGCCGAAGCCGCGCAACTCAGGAGACGCGGGCCTCGACCGGCGGCGTCGCCTGCAGCAGCCGCTCCAATTCCTGCGGCGAGAGCCAGGGAAGCGAGCGGAGCTTGTGCTTGACCCGCTCGGGCATCGGCTTGCCGTCGCGCTCCCACGGTGGCCGGCTTTTCCAACGTCGATGCACCCACAGGTACTGCTCGGGAGCCAGTCGAATGGCATTCTCGATGCCGCGATTGAACCGTGCCGTGATGTAGAAGAGCGGATCCTCGACGGCATCCCACTCTTCCGGATTGATCCGGTCGATGATCTCAAGCCGGTACTTGAGCCGGTTGGTCTCGCGGACGGCGGTGCCGACGAAGATCGGGATGCGGTAGCGCATCGCCAGCAGGCCGATGCTCTTGTAGCTGCTGGCCATCTGGCCGAAGAAGGGGACGAAGAGGCCGTCGTCGCCCGCGTTCTGGTCGGCGATGAAGCCGATCCGCCCCCCCTGGAGGATGATGCTCTGGAGTTCCTCCGTGGCATTCCACTTGGAGAGCACGCCCAGGCCGCGCCGCTGGCGCATGCCCAGCAGCCACTCATCGAGGTAGGGATTGTCCAGCGGCCGCGCCAGTGCGGTGAGATGGAAGTCGAGGACCGCCAGCGCAAATCCCAGCAGCTCCCAGTTGCCGCAGTGTCCCGTCACGAAGATGGCGGGCTTGTTGGAGAGCAGGAAATCCATGTGCGGGCCGACCGTGCCCAGCGTGACGCTGTCGGACCAGTTGCGGGCGTTGAGCCGCTGCGGCGTGAGCATGCACTCCACCATGAAGAGCTGGAACATGCTGGCCACGCTGCGCTCGCTGAGACTCTGGACCTCCTCTTCGGGCATGCCGGGAAAGGCGCGTTGGATGTTGACGTTCGCACGCACCAGCCGGCGCGCCCCCAGCCGCGAGAAGAGCGCCGCGAAACACGCGGCGGTGCGCATGTTCTGCTCCGCGTCGAAGAGGTGGAAAAGCGAGGCGACCGTCCGGGCGAGCGCGTACTGGGAAAGATGCGCGAGCCGCTTGCTGGCGGCGGCCATGGATCAGTTGCCCTGGCCCGTCAGCGCCCGGAAGCGGTTCCAGTTCAGGACGGGGATCCGCGCGTCCATCGCTTCCTTCATGATGCGGTTGTAGGTGTCGTAGTCGCTCTTGGCCTGGGTGTAGGCCTGGACCTCGATGTCGCCGGCGTTGGCCGCCAGCGGAAGCGGCTCGGGCGGGGGATTGCCGATCACGACGAAGTCAAGGTCGCCGGTGACTTTCTCGCTGTTGACGACCTGACCGCCCCAATCCTGGATCTGGTTGCGGATGACCGAGGCCTCGCCGGCGGAAGCCTTGCTGTCGTTGTTCACATCGAACTTGCCGTAGACCATCATGCGGTAGGTGTAGGTGGGGCTGTAGACCGCGTTGATCAGGACGTCGTTGCGGTTCACCGGCTGATTCGGGGTGCTGCGGGTCACGCGGGCGGTCGAGGTGTCCTCGGTGACGCGCAGGACCTGCAGGCTGGCCTTGCCGCGCAGTTTGCCGTCCTTGTTGTTCTGGACCTGGTCGGGCGTGGAGAAGACTTCGAAGGTCATGCCCGGCACGACGCGATGCTTGCGGCCGATGTCGAGGTAGACGGTTGAATCCGGCCCGCCGATCTCGATGACGTGGCCGTCGACGAGGCTGGAGGGATCCTCGGGCTTCACCTCGAACTGGGCGAGCTTCTTCTCCGCCTGCTCGAGCCGGCTGCGCAGCGTGTCGCGCTCGGTGCTCAGGCTGTCGCTGTTCTTCTGCATCTCGTCGAGGCGCGCCTTGTAGCTGCGCTCGAGCTCGTCCTTGGACTCCTGGGCGATCTTCTTGTTTTCCTCGATGCTTTTGGCGTACTCGCTGGTGGCGTTGGAGAAGGGGGCGATGTCCTTCTTGGCGGACTCGATCGCGGCGTCGCGCTGGTCGTTGGCGTCGGCCAGGGACTTGGCCATGGCGGCGATCTGCGACTTGAGCTCGTCCATCTGCTTGCCGGAGCCCTGCAGCGCGGTCTCCTGCTGGGCCAGCTTGGCCTTGAGCGGCTCGAGCTCGGCGGCCACAGTGGCCTGATCGGTCTTGAGTTTCTCGCCCTCCTTGCGGGCGGTGTCGAGCTCGGCGCTGAGGTTCTTCTTGTCCAGCTTCAGCTTGTTCGAATCCTCGGTGGCCGAGGACATCTGCGAGTAGAACACGACCGACAACACCAGGAAGGCGACGGTGGTCAGCACAAAGACGACGAGGGTGACGAGGACGCCAGATCCGGCGGGTCGAGTGGCCATTCGAGGAGGTCTCCCGGGCGAAATGCCCGAAATGGCAGTGTGAGGCTTTGACCGCCTCTCGTCAAGAGGAAAGTGAAAATGGCACTTGCCTTTCCCGGCGAAAAAGGCGATACTTTCCGACCCCTCGGAGAACCACGTGCCCAATAGCAAGTCAGCTGAAAAACGAGTCCGCCAGAACCGGAAACAGAACGCCATCAACAATCACCGGAAGCGGCTGATCAAGGAAAGCAAGCGCCAATTCCTCGCCGCCGTCCAGGCCGGCGACGTGACGCTGGCGGAGAAGGAGCTTCGCTCCGCGACGGCGATCCTGGACCGGGTCGCCGGCAAGCGGACGATTCATCCCAACACGGCCGCGCGGCGCAAGAGCCTGCTGGCTCGCCGATTGAATGCGCTGCGGGCGCCCAAGACCGGCACCACGACCGCCAAGCCCGCCAAGAGCAAGGCCAGCAAAACCGCTTGAGCGGAACCGCCGGCCGCCGCCGCGGCGCGGCACGCACGCGCTTTCACTACGCCGAAGCCTCGAACCGGCCGCTGGAAATCCTCGCCTTCCTGGCGCCGCTGGTCGCCTTCTATGAACTTGGACTGGTGTTCTGGCTCCGCAGCGATCAGCTGGTGCTGACCAACCGCGCCCATGGGGGCATCGTGAATTTCTTCCGGCTCTTCGGGGTCCGCGCCGAGGATCTGCACGTCTCCGCCATGTCGCTGCCCTCGCTGGCCCTGGTGCTGACCTTACTGATCTGGCAAGCCGTGGCCCGATTGCCCTGGAGCATCCGCTGGCGGGCCATTCCCTTCATGTGGCTTGAGAGTTTTGCCCTGGCGGCGCCGCTGCTGGTGCTGGCGATCGCGATCGGCCGCGCGCATCTGGCGATGGGCGGAGGCGCGGTGAGCGAGGACTCCATCCGTTCGCTCGATTTCGTGGGCCGGGCCTCGATGGCCGCGGGCGCGGGCATCTATGAGGAACTGCTCTTTCGGATGGCGCTGATGGGCGGTCTGCACATGCTGCTCTTCGACGTGGCCCGGTTGAAGGACCGCCACGCCTGGGTGGTGGCGCTGCTGGCGAGCACGATTCTCTTCACCGTCTACCACCCGATCCGCGACGCGACCGGCGCGATGCAGTGGGGCCGGGTGATTTTCCTGATGTCCGCCGGCGCCTGGTTCGGGGTGGTCTTCCAACTGCGCGGCTTCGGCGTGGCCGCGGGCACCCACGCCGCCTACGACGCCACCGCGCTGCTCTTCGTCGGGTGACGACCGGCCGCTTGCCGATCCGCGAATCCATCCGCGGAGCCGATTGCGTTACTCTGGACGCATGCCCGCGCGCGGTTCGCCTGCCAACATCAAGCTCCTGATCCTGGACGCCGACGGCGTGCTCACCGACGGCAGCATCTGGATCGACGACCGCGGCCACGAGACGAAGCGCTTCAACGTGCGCGACGGCTTCGCCATGCGGGCGTGGCTTCGCGCCGGCAAGGAGATGGCCGTCATCACCGGGCGGGGCGGACTGGCCCTGCGCCACCGGCTCGACGGACTTGGCGTGCGTCACCTGATCTCGGCGAGCGGCCCCAAGAAGGAGGCGATGGAGACGTTGCTCAAGCAACTGGGCATCGACGCGGCGCACGCTGCGGTGATGGGGGACGATCTGCCCGACCTGCCGATGCTCAAGCTCGCCGGTTATCCGATGGCGGTCGCCGACGCGGCGGACGAGGTCAAGGCGTTGGCCGCATGGAGTTCCACACGCAACGGCGGTCACGGTGCCGTGCGCGAAGCGGTGGAATTCCTGCTCAAGGCATCGGGCGAATGGGATGCATCCGTCGGAGGCTGGGAGTGATGTCGCGGCGGCGCAACCGCATGCTTCCCTGGGTGGCGGCCGCGGGCGGCGTGGTGATCGGGCTGGTCGCGCTGGCGATCGCTTTCCAGGTCGGCGACGCGCCGAACTCGGCCAAGCGCACACCGCGGATCGTCGACGCCAAGGACATTCCCAAGCCGGATCCGCTGACCATCGAGGAGACCCAAAGCACGACGCAGCTGGTGCAGGCGGACCAGGTCTCGCTGCAATCCGGCGCCTGGGTGCAGGTGGCCGACGACAAGGGGCGCCTCGAACAGCAGTACAGCGCGACGCGCATCGACCCCGAGCCGGACAAATGGCTGCGCATGCTCGCGCCGCGGTCGGTGATGTTCCCCTCGGGCGGACGCATCGTCACCATGCGCGCCGACCACGGGCGGATGCGCGTGCCCAAGCGGGCGCTGGAAAGCGGGCAGCTCGAAGGGGACGTCGTCATCAAGGTCTACAAGCCGATCGGCGGCCGAGAGATCGACCTCGCCAACGACACGGCCTCCATCGTCATCCAGGCGCCCGAGGCGACCTTCGACAGCGTGCTTGGCGAGATCCGCTGCGACAAGCAAGTGAAGGTGGTCACCGATTCCCTGCGCTTCGAGGGAGAGGGCCTGACCCTGCTGCTCACCGAGGATGGCAAGGGCATCGAGCGCCTCACGGTGGAGCGGCCCCTCTCGGCGATCGAGATCGAGCGGGCGCCCGCGGTCGAGGCGAAGTCCTCGCCCGACGACAAGGCGCAGGCGGCCCCGTCGTCGCCGGCCGGAACGTCCGCGGTGACGGCTTCCGCTGCGCCATCGGGAAGTGCGAACGCCCCGGCCGCGACATCGGCTCAGCCCGCCGGGCCGAAG
This sequence comes from Planctomycetota bacterium, assembly GCA_021414025.1. NCBI lineage: Bacteria > Pseudomonadati > Planctomycetota > Planctomycetota bacterium. The sequence goes on from JAIOPG010000002.1 coordinate 500,644, forward strand.
GCGACGCCGGAGACGCCGTCCAAGGCGGGAGCGAAGGCAGCGAAATCCGCGGCCTCTGCGCTGCGCTTCTACCGGCTGGTCCTGGAGAACGACGTGCGCGTCTTCCGGACTTCCGCCGAGGGAAACACCGTGATCAACGGCGACAAACTGGTGGCCGTGTTCAGCATGGAGAGTGACGTGGTGGGACAGAATCTCGCCCGCGATCTCTTCGCTCCGCCGACGCAAGCGCCGCGGGCGGTTTCCGCCTTCGCGGTGGATTGGCGGGTCTCGCCGCTGGCGTTCGCGCTGGCCGGAGCCGCCCCGGAGCCCGATCGCATCCGCATCGAATACCGTGGCCGGCTGGTCATGTCGGTGACGACCGAGAGCGAGGACCAGCTGGGCAGCGCCGAGAATGTCCGACTCGACATCGAGGGCGCGCCGGCCAAGCTCTACGATGAGAAGAGCGAGGCGCGGGTGGACTGCGGGCGCATGCGCTACGAAACCGGCGTCGATCGGGTCTCGCTGCGCGGATACGCGGATCATCCATTCCTGCTGGTGAGCCCGCGACTGGATCTCGAAGGTCAGGCGCTGGATCTGGAGCGCACCACCGGCAAGGGTCATCTGGAAGGCGCGGGGCGGATGCGCATCGGCAGCGCCGATGCGGCGGTCGCGGCCATGGCTTCGGCGCCGACCGCGGCGCAGGAGGCTGTGCAGAGCGGCGATCCGACGCATGCGAGCGTCGGCCCGCCCGACATGGCGGCGAGTGCCCGAACCGTGCGGCTCCAATGGGCCAAGTCGGTCGACCTGGAGTTCGAGCCCGGCGCCAATTCCAGCAAGCTCTATCGCGCCGATTTTCATGGCGACGTGAACGCCGACGCGGAGGAGGTGCGGCTCATCGCCCAGCGCCTGCTGGTGGAGTGCTTCAAGACGGGTCCGGGTTCCGCGGTGGAGCACGTGCTGGCCGACGGCGGGGCGACGGCGATCCGCCAGCCGGATGGGTCGAGCCTGACGGCGAAGACAATCGATCTTTCCATGGAGCAGGGTCTCGACGGCGGCTCCAAGGCGAAGCGGCTGCTGGTGACCGGCGGCGTGGAGGCGCAGGACAAGGGACAGAAGCTCTGGACCGACTCGCTGGATTGCTCCTTCCGCCCGGCGACGGGCAAGGAATCCTCCACGGAGAACATGGAGCTTTCGGTGGTGCAGTCCCAAGGCGCGGTGCAGGCGCTGCTGGCCGAGGACGCCCGGCTCTGGGCCACGTCGATGGACGCCGACATTCCCGCCAAGCGGGTGGCGCTGCGCGGCCCCGACCTGCTGCTGGTGCGCGGCAACGTGGTGGCGGACTCGATGCAGGAGCTCACCGTCGACGAGGAGTCCGGCACCGCGCTGGCTCCGGGCGCCGGGCGCTGCCGCTCATGGACGCGGGCGATCGTCGACTCCTCACCCCATCCGGTGCCCCGGCCGGTGATCCCCGAGAAGCCGCAGATGGAGGCGCAGTGGAGCGACGGATTGAAGTATGAGAAGGACAAGTCCGGGCGCGCGACGCTGGATCTGCGCGGCAACGTCCGCGCCACCGCGGATCGAACGGTGCGCGAGCTCGACCAGTTCCAGGCCAGCCAGGCGACGCTGACCATCGGTCGCGACGCCAGCGCGATGGAGCAGGCGGGCGACGCCGCCAAGCGAACCGGCCTCGCCTCGGAGACCTCCTCGCTGCAGCAGATCCACGGGCGCGGCGAGGTGCGCATCGAGAGCCGCGCCTGGGGCCGCGACGACCGCGCCGACGAGCCGCGCCTTTTCCGCTTGATGGCCGGCGAGGTGATCCACAACGTTCTGACCGGCGAGTCCAACGTGCCGACCGCGGGATCGCTGCTGATCTTTGACCGCGACGACGAGGGCGCCAAGGCGGCGCCCTCCTCGCTCTTCGACGCGCGGGGATCGACGCGCTTCAAGTGGGACAATTCCCTGAAGATGCTTCGCGAGAGCGAGTCACGCTACCGCATCCTGCTCGACGGCGGCGTGGAGCTGATCCACGCGGGGCTTCGCCCGCAGGACACCCTGACGCTGACCTCCGACCAGCTGGAAAACACCGTGGAGCGGCTCGAGGCGGCGCCGGTGAAGGCGGACGCCTCCGAGGCGACGCCCGCCGACTTCGGTGCGCCGGTGAAGTTGATGCGCGTGCGGGCGCTGGGGCGGGTCTTCGTGCGGACGCCCGACGTGGACGTGGAGTGCGACGCCTTCGACTACGACCTGCGGACCAAGATCGCCACCATCGCGGCGCGGCCGGGCCGGACGATCACCGTGATGCAGAAGGGCAAGGGCTCTCCGATCAAGGCCGACGCGGCGGTCTGGGATCTGGACAACGGGCGCGTGCGCGTGACCAACGCCGCGGGCAGCACCTTCCGCTGAGAGCGGATCGCGAATCCGGAATCACCGGGCACCAAATGTGCATCGCGGCGTCGCGCTCACAGCAGCGAGCGGATTTCCCAGAGGTCGGGAAAGAGCGGCTGAAAAAGTGTGCTGCGCAGATACTCCACTCCCGAGGAGCCCCCGGTGCCGGTTTTGGTGCCGATGGTGCGCTCCACCATTTTCACGTGCCGGTAGCGCCATTCCTGGATGCCCTCGTCCAGGTCGACCATCATCTCGCACATGCCGCGCAGGGGGCCCGGCGCCTTGTAGACCCGCAGCAGCAATTCTTGGAGCTGGGGATCGGCCACAGTGGCCGCGGTCGGATCGCGCTGCAGCGCCGACTCGGGAACCGGCTGCTTCAGCGTGGCCAGGCACTTGACGAAGCAGGCCCAGAGCGTCGGCTGCTTGAAGTGCCGCTCCAGAGCGACGCGCTCGGGGCTGCCCGGGGCGTAGCGATCGAAGACCTTGGGATTGCGCTTGCCCAGCAGGAACTCGAAGGCGCGGAACTGCCAGCTCTGGAATCCGCTGGCGTTGGTCAGAAAGCTGCGGAAGGCGAGGAAGGAGGTCGGCGTCATCGTCTCCAGCACGTCGATCTGCGCCACCATGGTCTTGAGAATCTTGAGCATCCGCGAAAGCGTGGAGGCGGCCTCTTCCAGGCGGCCCTCGGCGAAGAGTCGACCCAGGCGCTCGCCCTCGTGGATCTGCTGCTTGAACCAGAGTTCGTAGACCTGGTGGATGATGATGAAGAGCGTCTCGTCGTGCTCGACCGGGGTTCCCACCGGCTGCTGAAGCGAGAGCAATTCCTGGACTTTCAGATACTTGCCGTAGGTGATTTCCACGCACGGAGCATACCGTTGGCGCGGGGCGGCGGAGCGTCCAGGGCGCAGCGCAGGCCCAGCTCCGCGCAGAGCAATCGCGACGTGATCTGCGAGGAGAGGAAGATCACCGGCAGACCCGAACCCGGATGCGTTCCGCCGCCGACGAACCAGACGCCGTCGACGCCCTTCATCCTGTGCTGCGGCCGCTTGTGCAGCATCTGCCCGAGCGTGTGCGCCAGGTTGAAGGTCGCCCCGAAGTGGATTCCCTCGGTGGCCCAGTCCGCGGGCGTGGTGCGTTGCTCGGCGCGGATGCGCGGCCGGAGATCGCCGAGGCCGAAGACGTGGTCCAGCTGGTCGAGAGCGCGCTCGCGGAGCCCACGGTTGGACTCGCGCCACTCCACGCGGTTGCTTCCCGGTTGCGTGTTGGGCGTGGGCACGAGGACGTAGAGCGAGGAGTGCCCGCGCGGAGCCATGGAGTCGTCCAGCGGCGTGGGATTGCAGACGTACATCGAAGGGTCTTCGCTGAGGACGCCCTCGGTGGTGATCTCCCTCAGATTCCGCTCATAGCTGCGGCTGGCGTAGATGGTGTGGTGGGGCAGTTCGATCTCGCCTTCGAGGCCCAGGTACATCATGTAGGTCGAGCAGGAGTAGCGCTTGCGATCGATGCTGCGATCGCTCCATTGGCCGCGCAGCGACTCGGGGATCAATCGCTTCATCGCCGCAGCGGCGTCGGCGTTGACCACCACATGCGGGTGGTGCCGCAATGCACCGTCCACCTGGACGCCGACGGCTCGCCGGCCCTCAAAGGCGATCGCCTCGACCGGTGCATTGAAATGGAATCGCACGCCGAGCTCCTCGGCGATGCCGCGCAGCGCCTCCATCAGCGCGTTGCACCCGCCGCGCGGATGCCAGATGCCGTACTCGTACTCGATGAAGGGAAGGATGCTGAAGAGTTCGGGGCACTCGAAGGGGCTCATGCCCAGGTACTTGCTCTGAAAGGAGAGGGCGAGCCTGATCTGCGGGTGCTTGAAGTAGCCGCCGAGGTGCTCGTGCAGGCTTTGCCAGGGGCGGAGGCGCGGGCCGGCGCGCAGGGTGTCGGCTGAGAGCAGGTCGAGCACGCTGCGCATGGGCCGGCGCAGCAGCGGTGTCATTGCCGCGAGCTTGCGTCGGTTGTCGTCGATGAATCGGAGGAAGGCGGGGCCGTCGCCGGGCTCGATGGCAGAAAGGCGCCGCTCCATGGCATGCAGGTCCTGGGTTGTGTCCAGCGTGATCGGCTCGCGTTCGGGCCGTCCGAGGAGAAGGCGGTACATCGGGTCCAGGCGCTGAAGCTCGACGTGATCCGAGAGCTTGGCGCCCGAGGCCGCGAGGATCTCGTCGAGCACGTAGGGCATCATGAAGAAGGTCGGGCCCACGTCGAAGCGGAAGGCTCCGCGATCGGAATTCAGCTCGAGACGGCGCGAGCGGCCGCCGACCTGCGGCAGCGCCTCGTACACGTCGACCGAGGCGCCGCTGGCGGCGAGCAGCAGCGCGGCGGCGAGACCGCCCGGGCCGGCGCCGACGACGGCCACATCGGAGGTCCTGCGAAGGTGCGATGGAGAGGAGATCATTCCTGTGCTGAGGTCATAAGGGATTCAGGCTGCCGCAGTTTCAAACGATGGAATCGTGAGATGGGCTAAACTCGGACTCCCATGGCCTCGGTTGAGTCTATCCACGCGCTGCCGAGATTTCCCTGGAGGGATCGGCTGCGCTGGATGGCCCGCTTCGAATCGGCGGTAGCGCATCATGCGCTGGAACTGTCGCAGGAAATTTCCGACGAGATTGGCAAGCCCCAGGGCGAGGCCTATGTCACCGAGCTGCTGCCGTTGATCGCGGCGATCCGCTGGCACCGTCGACATGCGCAAAAACTGCTGCGCGGCAGGCGGGTCGGAGGCCGGCCCTGGTGGATGATCGGGCGCTCGCTGCGCGAGTTTCGCGCGCCGCTGGGGCGGGTCCTGATCATCGCGACCTGGAACTACCCCGCGGGCTTGCTGGGCATTCAGCTGCTGCAGGCCATCGCCGCCGGAAACACCGTGGTGGTGAAGCCCTCTGAGCGGAGCCCGCGAAGCCAGTCGATGCTTCTGCGGATCGCGCAAGCGTGCGGATTGCCCGAAGGCGCGCTGCAGGTCGTGGGTTGTTCGCCGCAGGCCGGTCGCGAGGCACTGGAATCGGGCGGATTCGACCATGTGATGTTCACCGGCGGCACCGAAACCGGCCGCGCCGTCGCCGCGCATTGCGCCGAAACGCTGACCTCCTCGACCCTCGAACTGAGCGGTCGAGACTCGGCGTTCGTCCTCGACGGCGCCGATGTGGGCAGGGCGGCCAGGTCGATCTGGAACGCGCTGACGATGAACGCGGGGCAGACCTGCATGGCGCCGCGACGGGTCTTCGTGGAGCGGAAGTGCTACCGGGCATTCCTCGATGCGCTGGCGCCGCTGGCGGCGGGGGCGCGTCCGCTTCGGCTCATCGATGCACACGCGGCGGACCGTTGCGAAAAACTTGTGCGGCAAGCCGTGGCCATGGGCGGGCGAAGCCTCTCGGCGGTGATCGATGCCGCGAAAGGTTGCCAACTACGCCCGCTGGTGGTCGTGGATTGTCCCGTGGATTCACCACTCGCGGAGGGGGATCACTTCGGCCCGGTGCTGGCGATCCTCCCGGTCGAGAATTTCCCAGAGGCGGTCAAATTGCATCGCGGGGGCCGGCACCATCTGACCGCGAGCATCTACACGGCCGAAGCACATGCAATGTGCCGCGACGAATCGCTGATGTCGATTCTGGGTGTCGGCGTGGTCACCTTCAACGAGAGCGTGATGCCGACCGGCCATCCGGCGCTTGCCATCGGCGGCAGGGGATCGAGCGGCTGGGGCGCGAGCCGCGGAAGGGAAGGGCTGATGCAGCTCACCCGCGCCGTCGCAGCTACATCGACAGCAGGCTGGGCACCCTCGGCGAAGACCCCCAATGCGAAGACATTGAAGAGCCTCGCGAAGATCGTGGGATGGATCAGCGGCGCGGCTCCGGTATCGTTCGCGGGGATGGCTGAGGCGCCTGCGCCGGAGCGACCGGCGAAGAAGCGCGAGCTGCAATTGCAAGAGAGCGATGATCGCTCATCGGAGTCGCCGTGAAATCCCGGCCGACCGCGGTGATCGTGGGCGGCGGACTCGCGGGGCTCGCCTGTGCCGTGGAGCTGACCACCGCGGGATTCGCCGTGACCATCGTCGAGAAAAATTCGCATCTGGGCGGCAAGATGAACGTGCTGGAGGAGCGAGGCTTCCGCTTCGACATGGGGCCGACGATCCTGACCCTTCCGGATGTTCTGCGCGGCGTCATTCGGCGCAGTGGCCGCCGCGTCGAGGACTATCTGGAGCTGGTGCGGCTCGATCCGCAGTGGCGCTGCTTCTACGAGGATGGAACAACCATCGACTTGCTTTCGGAAGTGGCGGAGATGAAGTCTGTCATGGACCGGCAATTTCCCGGCTCTGATGCCGGTGCCGGATGGGAGAAGTTCGTGGCGTGGAGCCGCCGCATGTACCGCCTGAGCGAACGGGTCTTCTTCTACAAGGACCTGCAGGGGATCGGCGACCTGATCCGCAAGCCGCCACCGCGCGAGCCGGGAATGATGGGTGACGTGCTGGCCATGCGCATGCACAGCACCCTTGCCGCGACGGCGCACCGATTCATCCCCGAGTCGCACCTGCGGCAGCTTGCCGAACACTTCCTGCAGTACGTGGGATCGAGTCCCTTTCTGGCCCCGGCGATCCTGGGATTGATCGCGGCGGCCCAGGTGGATCACGGCTGCTGGTACAGCATGGGCGGAACGCGCAGCGTCGCCCGCAGCCTGGAGCGCATCCTGCGCGAGGAGAACGCGACCCTGTTGCATGGCGTCGGGGTGAAAGTGATCCTGGAGGAAGGCGGCCGCGCCATCGGAGTCGAGCTCGAGGATGGCCGCCGTATCACCGCCGATGTCGTCGTGAGCAATTGCGACGTGCAGCGCACCTATCGGGACCTGGTTCAGTCACCGCGAGGCGCACGCGAGCAAGAGCGGATCGCCAGAAACTACGCGCCCGCCTGCAGCGGAGTCGTTCTCTATCTGGGACTGGATCGGCAGTACGACCATCTGCTGCATCACAATTTCATGTTCAGCCGTGATTCATCGCAGGAATTCCAGGACATTTACGCCGCGGGCAATCCAGCGCGGGATCCCTCCCTGTACGTGTGCGTACCCAGCCGGACCGACGATCGCCAGGCGCCCGACGGTTGCGAGGCGCTCTATGTGCTGGTGCATACGGCGCATTTACGTGAGCGGCACCACTGGGAGGGTCCGGGTGGATTGTTCGAACAGTACCGCCCGGTGATCATGGAGAAGCTCAAGCGTTTCGGCATGCCCGACCTCGAGAAGCACATCGTCGTCGAGCGCCATCTCACGCCGGCCTCGATCGAGCGCCTCTACAACGCGGAGGGCGGCGCGATCTACGGGCTGGCCAGTCATGGGCGACTGCGCGGAGGTTTCAAGCCGCGCAATCGCAGCCGCGTGCTGCGGCATCTCTACCTGGCCGGAGGCAGCACCAATCCCGGGCCCGGCGTGCCGATGGTTCTTATGAGTGGCGTGACCGCGGCGCGGGCCATCGGCGAGGACTTCGGGATTGCGATGCCGAAGCTCGAGGCGCCACCGACCGCGGCGCCGCCCGCGCCCGTGGAGGCTCTTTCCTCGTGAGTGGCGAGATTCTTGAGGATGCCTGGAGCTTCCGGTTCGCCAACGTGGTGGGCTGGTACGCGAAGCGATTGATCGGAAAAAATTTCCACGCGATGCGAGTGCTTGCGGGACAGCGGGACGCGGTTTCCGCCCTCACCGCCGAGCCGGGTCCGATCATGATCGTCATGAATCATTCCAGCTGGTGGGACCCGATGCTCGTCCTGGCGCTGCGCCGCATGTTCTTTCCGGAGCGATCCTTCCTGATTCCGATGGACCGGGTCTCCCTGGAGCGGTTCCGTTTCCTGCGCAAGTGCGGCCTGTTCGGCCTGGATCCGGACGATCCGGGCTCGCTTGCGGCGATGGGTGACTATGTGCGACGCCGCATGCACGAACTGCCGCGCTGCACCATCGGCCTCACGCCGCAGGGGCGCTTCGTGGATGTGCGCGAACCTGTTCGGCCGCGTCCCGGCGCCGCGGCGATCCTGGCGCGGAGTCCCTCCATGCGCCTCTGGAGCGTGGCGAGCGAGTATGGATTCTGGCAGGAGCAGAAGCCGGAGATTTTCTTCAGCGTCGTGGAAGTGGAGAGGCCGGAGAATGGCTCGACCGCCGGCTGGCAGCGGCAACTTGCGGAATCCATGGAAGCGAATCAGCGCCGATTGCAGGAGGCGGTCAAGACGCGCGACCCGCTCCGATTTGAAACTCTCCTCGGCGGACGGGTGAGCGGGAATCATCCGGTGTACGACTTCTGGCTGCGACTTCGCGGAAAGACTCCCGGGATCGAGACCGGTCACCGCTCCCTTCCGTCGAATTCCCCGCGATGACAAACGTGCCGCACGACCCGAAGCGAGCGATGGCCCATGCTGCTTCTTGAAGGCATCGGCTTCGCTTCACTGGCCGCTGCCGCTTTGCCGCTGGCCATGAGCGCCATCAATCTGAATTTGTACCGGGCGCCCAGGCTCCGCGCCCGCAAGCGCCCGGCGCAGACCGAGGTTTCGATCTGCATTCCCGCCCGCGACGAAGCCGCCAACATCAAGGCATGCGTGGTGGGCATTCTGTCCAGCGCGAACGCCACGGTCGAGGTGCTGGTCTACGACGACCAAAGCCAGGATGCGACGCCCGCCATCGTCGAGTCGATCGCTCGGAGCGATCCGCGCTGCCGCGTCGTTCCGACGAAACCGCTGGAGGCCGGATGGAACGGCAAGCAGTGGGGCTGCGAGCAGATGGGACGAGCCTCGACCGCGACCTGGCTCCTTTTCACCGACGCCGACGTTCGATTCGCTCCGGAGGCCGTGGCCCTGGGATTGCAGTTCGCCGAGGATTCCAAAGCCGACATCGTGAGCACCTTTCCCCGGCAGCTCTGCGGCACCGCGGGCGAGGCGATAATCGTGCCGCTGATCCACTTTCTGCTGCTGGGCTATCTGCCATTCGGATTCATGCGACTCTTCGCGAGTCCAAGCTTTGGCGCGGGGTGCGGTCAATATCTGCTGGTCAAGCGCGAGGCGTGGATCCGCGCGGGGGGACATGGCGCCTTTCGCAACAGCATGCACGATGGCATTCAATTGCCCAAGGCGATTCGCAGGGCGGGTGGGCGCAGCGATCTCTTTGACGCCACCGACCACCTGAGCGTGCGCATGTACCGCGGATTCGCCGCCACCTGGAGGGGCTTCGCCAAAAACGCCTTCGAGGGGCTGGGCTCCATGACAGCGTTGATCGTCTTCACGCTGCTGCATGTGATGGGGCACATCCTGCCGCCGATCCTGCTGATCGCGTGGTGCCTCGGGATGTGGCTTCCGCCCTTGGCGCAGGGTTGCCTGGCCACCGCGCTCTGCGCGGGATTTCTGACCCGGATCCTGCTGGCCATCCGCTTCCGCCAGCCCTGGCTCGGCGTGGCGCTGCATCCACTCTCGATCCTGTTGATGACCTTGATCCAGTGGCGCAGCTGGTGGCTGTCGCGCAGCGGACGCCGCGCCTGGCGCGGGCGCATCTCAGGAACTTGAAACGACCGCGGCCGGTGCAGCGGGCTCGATCTTCTTGACCTCGGTTCGCGCCGTTTGGATCAGCACCATCTCGGAGTAGGAGCCGCCGCGGGCCATGAGCTCCTCGTGCGAGCCGATTTCCGCCACGGCGCCACCCTTGAGCACGACGATCTTATGAGCGTTGCGGATGGTCGAGAGGCGGTGCGCGATCACGAAGGATGTCCGGTGTCGCATCAGGTTCACCAGACCCTCCTGGATGAAGAGCTCGCTCTCCACGTCGAGGTTGCTGGTGGCCTCGTCCAGGATCAGGATGCGCGGATCCGCCAGCACCGCGCGGGCGATGGCGATGCGCTGCCGCTGGCCGCCGGAGAGGCGCACGCCGCGCTCGCCGATGCGGGTCAGGTATTTCTTGGGCATCTCGTGGATGAAGCCGTGGCAGCAGGCAAGCATGGCCGCCCGTTCGATGTCCTCCGTCGAGGCGTGCTTGCGCCCATAGGCGATGTTGTCGGCGATCGTGCCATCGAAGAGGAAGACATCCTGCTCCACGATGCCCAGCAGGCTGCGCCAGTCATGCAGCCGGATGTCGCGCAGGTCGACGCCGTCCACCAGGATGCGCCCGCCGGTCGGGTCGAAGAATCGCGCGATGAGATTGCACAGGGTGGTCTTGCCGGCGCCGCTGGCGCCGACGAAGGCCACGGTCTCGCCGGGGCTCACATCGAAGGAGACGCCGCAGATCACGGGAACCTTGGAGTTGGGATAGGTGAACTCAAGGTTCTCGACGCGCATCGCCCCGGCCATGGCGCGGCGGTCCAGTCGCTGCGCGCCGGGCCGATCGGGCAGCTCCGGCGTTTCGTTGAGCACGTCGAGCGTGCGGTCGTAGCCGGCGAGGTTCGTCTGGAAATTCGTGGCGCTGCTGGCCAGCGCTTCCAGAGGTCCCAGCAGCATCGCGAGATAGGTGAGGAACAAAACCAGATCGCCGGGGGTCAGCGAACCGGCGATCACCTGCCGCCCGCCATACCAGAGCAGCAGCGCGCTGGCCGTGGGAATCAGCAGCGCCCATGCCAGCTCGATGCCGCGGCTCCACCACCAGGTCAGGATCTCCTGCCGCGCCATCAGGTGACTGCCGCGCAGAAATCGCGATGTCTCGCTCTGCTCGCGCGCGAAGGCCCGCACCACGCGCATGCCGCCGAAGGCCTCGGTGGCGTGCGAGTCGACGTCGGTGCGCTGCTGGCGGATGTCACGGTAGAGCGGACGGATACGGCCGATCCAGGTTCGATGACTGAGCCAGACAATCGGCAGCAGAAGCCCGGCCCCCAGCAGCAACCTGAAATCCGTGATCGTGAGAATGGTCAGGATCCCGACCAGCTGCACGATGGCGCGGAAGGGGTTGTAGAGCATGTTGAAGACCAGTTCAGCCACGCCGCCCGCGTCCTCGCGCAGCAGGCTGGCGATGCCGCCGGATTTCATCTGCCAGACGCGGTGCAGCGGCAGATGCACAGCATGCTCGAAGGTCTTGCGGCGGATGTGCACCTGCAGCCGCTTGGTGATGCGCGTGGCCTGCCAGCGCCCGGAGATGCTGATGGCCGTGCCGAAGACGCTCACCACCAGAATGCCCACGGCAATCCATCCCAGCAGCGCGGTGCGGTCCCCCGTGACGGTGTGCGGAATGATCCGGTCGATCCATGCGGGCAGCGGCGCGCCGATGAAGACATTGTCGATGGCCAGCTTGGTCGCGGCCGGCGGAATGAGTGTGAGGCCGGCGCCCAGCGCGATCGTGCCCATGGTGAAGAGAAGCGAGGCGCGGTGGGGGCGCAACTCGCCCAGGAAAGAGCGGAAGAGCTGACCGAAGGAGCGGTTGCGGCGCAGGCTGCGCTCCGAGCCATGCCACGAGATGGAAACCGGATCGATCTTGGCCTTCCTCTTCCGCTCGCGCAGGGTCTCAAGATATTCGCGGTAAAGGCGGCGGCTGCCGCGGCCAGAGGACATGACCCGATGGTAGCCCATGAGCGTCGCGGGGCAGGGTTCGCGAGGTGAGCGCCGGATTTCAGGAGCGGCTTCGTATCATGTCCGCATGAATCTTCCTCGCCGCTCCTTGAGTGTCGTCGCCGCTCTCGCATGGTTGCTGCTTGCCGCGGCTCCCCCCGCGGCGCCCGCTGAGAGCGCGCCGCAAACCGCGCCGAAGTCCGCTCCAGCCGCCAAGAAGCCGGCGGCACCCAAGGCCAAGAGCGAGACGCCCGCCAAGGCGAAGCGCGAGGCGGGACTTCTCTACGGCCGACCCGCGCCGAAGAAAGCCCCGGGCACGATCCGCCTGGCCGCCTACAACATGGAGAATTTCTTCGATGGCGTCGACGATCCGAATCTCTCGGGCGAATACGACGACATCAAGATGCAGACCAGCGAGAGCCGCTGCAAGGCGCTGGCCAAAGCCATCCACGACCTGGACGCCGACGTGCTGGGCCTGGAAGAGGTCGAGGGTGAGGATGCGCTGCGATGGTTCCGCGACACCTATCTCAAAGACATGGGCTACGAATACCTCGCGAGCAAGGAAGTGGGCTACTACCGCGGCGTCGAGCAGGCGCTGCTGAGTCGCTTTCCGATCGAGGATGTGCAGATCTGGACCAACGAGGATCTCTCGCCGATGGAGAAATACATTCCCAAGGACGCGGACCAGCGCAAGAAGGAGGGCTGGGGCGACGATCCGAAAGACAAGGAGCCGCTGAAGTTCCAGCGCAGCCCGCTGAAGGCGGTGGTGAAGCTTCCGGATGGACAGTTGCTGACCCTCTATGTGGTGCACCACAAAGCGGGCGGCAAGGCCACGGCGCATCACCGCGACCTTGAGGCGCTTCGCATCAACGAGATGATCAAAGAGGATCTCGCCAAGAAATCCGATGCGCTGGTTGCGGTGGTCGGCGATTTCAACGCCACTCCGAGCGAGAAGCCCGCGCGCATCTATCGCGACAAGGCTTTCGCCGGCCTGGTGAGCGCCTACGAGTTCCGTCCCGAGGCGGGCAAGGACAAGGAAAGCGCCAAGGACGATGACGCGGACGATGATGCGGACATGGCGGCGGAGAAATCAGCCAAGACCGCGGCCCGCAATCTCTATTTGACCCACATCACCAACCGCGCGATCGACTACATCCTGATGTCGCCGGCGCTGATGAAGCTCGCGGTGCCCAAGTCCTTCTTCGTGATGGGCACCCTGATGCCGGGCTCGGACTACGACTACAAGAAGGACACGCCGCCGGAGGGCTACGCCAGCGATCACTGCCCGGTCGCGATTGATTTGAAGGTGGCGGCGGCAAATACGGCGAAGCCCAAAGGGAAGTGAATCCGCAGGATTTTGCTTTGTAGCAAATCTCCCCGGGTGTCTCGTGTCAAATACATGGAGTGTTTCATCCCTCTGTGACGTGGACCCGCAATTCCAGCCAATCCCGGTCATTGACCAAAGGCAAAAACACACAGTTCGTAGAGCACGATTGTCCATAGCAGCGCCGCACCCAGCAGCACGAAGGCAACTACAAACGCAAAAATGACCCTCGTCCAGGTCGGCGCAGATTCTTCCAATCCCTGCATGATGATGAGCCGTAGTACGTCAAAAATTGCGTAGAACACTCGCAATATCCTTTAGAAAATCAAACATTCTATCAATCGGCTTACTAGTCGAACACTTCCACGTGAATGGCCCCAAATCGTGCATTTTGGCCATGGCAAGATCGCTATTGAGCGGGTGGAATCATATGACGCAAATTCTCCATCCAATTATTACGCTCCTGCACCAACTTGTTTAATAACTCATTGTCCGCATTGCCATCTTCGCTCAACTCTCGACGGAGATTTCTCAGAGTCTCTGCATCGAAGCCAGGTAAATGCGCATTTTCCGCCGAGCGAAGGATCGCGTCCCGAATAGTTCTAGTCTTTAAGCAAATGTCAAACTGCATGGTAAGCAGAGCAACTTCCGGCGGTTCCGCGGCCATCTCTTTCGGGACTTGTGCCGAAATTAATGACCGTGCAAACAGTCGCATATTGATCGAGCATTTTTGCAAGGCCAACATTGTGCGAGAGCATACTTCTGGCTTCCAATCGACAAACGGGGGACTTCTTAAGGCCAAGGCTGGAATGTCTTGTTTCCTTAAAAGGGTATTTCGCCATTCGCGAAAATCAAGAACTCCTCCATGAATCACTGGTGCCAAGTGAGTATTGGATATCCATGCCAGATTTTCTGCCCGAATGGAATAATTTGACAAATCAAGATTGTCACGAAGCATTTCAATTGCTACTTTTCGTTGATCATCGCTCTCAGAAAAAAGACCAATCCACAGCGCCATTAGTCGCGCATTCTGTGTCTCATCAATAATCTTTACTGTTTGGGGAGGAGGTTGCTTCGGATTTTGCGAAGGCGTTTCGGTCTCGACGCTTCCATCAGGGCGTCCGCAACTCTGCGACAAGAGCACCACTACAGAGGAGATAACCAACACTCGCTTGGCATTTGCAAACCAATTCATAATATGGGAATGCCGGGTGGCATAAGTAATTGTAGTCCAGTGCACAAAATGGCACAATAGCATTTCCCTGTCATCCCTTGCACCATCTCTAATAAATGTGCTTGGGCATCCAGGTACTTTTGGTAGCACGCAGTCATTTCCTCTAAATCAGTCCCATCCTGATAGATTTCCGCGCAATAATCATTCCATTCCAAGTTGTATTGCTCGATAAAACGAGCCGCATCTCTAATGGCACTATCGCAACTGAACCTACATGGAAGACACGCAAAAAAAGAAATCGCTCTTCCTAATAACCCCCGCCGCCACTCCAAAGTGCCGGAATGCGCTGGCAGATCAGAAAGTTCCATGCTGAGCGTAAGTGCCATGAATTCATCTGCATCTAAAACGCCGTCAATATTAATGTCTGCAGCGCCCACCAATGCTCGATGCTGAATATTGTCCTCATCGAATAAAAAGGGCGCGGACGATAGTGCATCGGTGAGATCGACCACATCGATCGTTCCGTCAGGGTTTGAATCTCCCCGCCATTGCGCCAGCCAGATCGCTCCGACCTCATCCTCTTCCGGATTCACTATCCCGATTGCCTGGCCGAGTAGCAGCAAGTTCGCTGAGTCAATCACGCGACATTTTACGATCACGCCTCCCTCAGAAGTTCCCTCTTCAGTACTGATGAAAATTCCACGTGATCCGTTCCATCCCAATTCATCAACTATCAAGCAATTCTCCCAAAGCACTGATTCGTCGTATCCGAGCGTGACGATCCTTGTACTCACACCGCTTTGCGACATGACTAGATCAAGCTCAGGATGAGCATGCGTTAAGTTAGATACCAACATTTCCGGTTGGCCGTCGCCATCCAAATCCCCAATAGCAATGGAATCGATTGGTGATTGGATGGGATCTGGGTCGGTTGCTAATGCCGCACTGGCACAGAGTCCCCATGCAAGCACCACAAACATCCCCATCGTTTTATCGCTAAGGTTTGTCATAATCAAAACTCCTTCTAAAATGTTGCAAATCTTGGGGGTCCACCAGCAGGGCAACACCTTGGGTATTTGAATTCAAGGTACAACTACTTTCATTAGGTTGTAAAGATGTATTTCTGAAATAAATAAATTTATTGGCTGTCGTGTAATGGCCAACTCACAACGCAGCGGATAAGTTTGGCCAGTTAAAGCAATCGCTACCAAGCCTGGATCAGCGGGGGGGGGGGGGGGGTCAGAGGGCTCGAAACTTCAGGAGAATTGAAATCGCACAAAATGCGTCGCATTAATGGATGTATTCAGATATGCCATGGAATTCGTTAAGGACTCGAAGCCCCGCGCAACTCAAGCAGGCGGATCGCTTCATTCACATCCTTGTCGCCGCGCCCGGAGACATTGATCACCACGATCTCGTTGGAAGGTCGTGTCCGTGCATGCTCAAGCGCCGCGTGGACTGCGTGGGCGGTTTCCAGCGCGGGAATGATTCCCTCCTCCTGCGAGAGGATCCGGAAGGCGTTGAGCGCCTGGTCGTCAGTGGCGGAGACATAGCGCACCCGTCCCGTGTCCTTCCACCAACTGTGCTCGGGGCCTACGCCGGGATAGTCCAGGCCGGCACTGCAGGAATGCACATCCGCAGTCTGCCCTGACGCGTCCTGCAGCACATAGGAGAGCGAGCCATGCAATACGCCGGGGCTGCCGAGTGAGAGCGGCGCCGCGTGATCGCCGGGCTTGCCGCCGCGACCACCCGCCTCGACGCCGATCAGCTTGACCGAGGCGTCATTCACGAAGGGATAGAAAATGCCCGCCGCGTTGCTGCCGCCGCCGACGCAGGCCACGATCGCGTCGGGCAATTTTCCCGTCGCGGCGAGGCATTGCTCGCGGCATTCGCGGCCGATCACGCTCTGGAAGTCGCGCACCATCATCGGAAAGGGATGGGGCCCGACCACGCTGCCGATGATGTAGTGGGTGTCGCCCACGCTGCCCATCCAGTCGCGCATCGCCTCGTTGGTGGCGTCCTTGAGCGTGCGGCTACCGGTCTCGACGGGATTGACCTTGGCGCCGAGCAGCCGCATGCGAAAGACATTCAGGGCCTGGCGGCGGATGTCCTCGGCGCCCATGTAGACCTCGCACTTCAGACCCAGCCGGGCGCAGGCCGTCGCGGTGGCCACGCCATGCTGTCCGGCGCCGGTCTCCGCGATGATGCGCTTGCGGCCCATCCGTTTGGCCAGCAGCGCCTGACCCATGGTGTTGTTGATCTTGTGGGCGCCGGTGTGGGCGAGGTCCTCGCGCTTCAGCCAGAGCTGCGCGCCACCGGCGCGCTTGGTGAGCCGCGGCGCCAGGGCGAAAGGCGTCTCACGCCCGACGAAGTTCCGCAGCAGATCCTCGAGCTCCGCCTTGAACTTGGGATCCGAGCGGGCCTCCGCGTAGGCGCGCCCGAGCTGCTCCAGCGCCGGTACCAGCGTCTCGGGCACATAGCGGCCGCCGTAGGGGCCGAAGCGTCCGAGCGAGTCGGGCACGGTTGAGGGCGCGGAAGTCACTCGCGTCTCTCGCCGCCCGCGTTTTCCTTGGCGGGCTCGTGCGGCATGTTGCGGCGCCGAAACCTGCGCGTCATGGCGGAGACCGGCCCGTAGACCGTGTAGGTGGTGAAGCAGATGGCCAGCGCGACCTGCAGCCACCAGATGGCCATGACGATCGGGATCACGATCTGCACGAGCACCTTGAAGGGCTTGCGCCCGCGCAGCCCGCGATTGATGATGTGCGGATAGCGGATGGTGCTGACCATGGCCAGCGCGCAGAGCAGGGTGATCGCCGGAATGATCAGGCTGGAGGATGCCTCGATGCGCGGCGGAAACTCGCCGCCGTAGCGCTTCACCAGCAGATGCTGGTGCAGCAGGATCAGGCTGGCCACGCATCCCGCGGCGCCGGGCGAGGGCAGTCCGCGAAACCACATGTGCGCCGTCACGTCGGTGGAGACGGTCTCCGAGTTGAATCGCGCCAGCCGCAGCGCGGTGCAGCAGATGTAGACCGCGGCGATGGTCCAGGTGGCCTTGGCGTAATAGTTGTCCGTGTCCGGGCCGAGGATGTTGGTGCCGTGCTCGGCCCCGTAGTAGTAGCTCACAAGTCGCAGCATCATGAAGGCGGGGGCCACGCCGAAGGTGACCATGTCGCAGAGCGAATCAAGCTGAGCCCCCAGGTCGCTGGTGCTGCGCGTCAGCCGCGCCACGCCGCCATCCAGCGCGTCGAAGAACATGCCGAAGAAGATCAGGGTGCCGGCGACGGTGAGCGTGCTCCAGCCGAAGAATTCGCTGGCCGCCACGGGCTTGGCCGCGTAGTGGATCGCCGCGAAACCGCACAGCAGGTTGCCCAGCGTCAGCAGCGTGGGCAGCACCGCGATGGCGGGGGCGACGCGCGTGCCGCGGATGCGCGGCCGGAATCGTCGTCTCTTCAATCGTGGGGGCGGGGAATCAATCATGAGTCACTCTGGTCTGGGATGGTTCTTCACATCAGTTGGAGTCGTCGGATTTCTTGACGGGCTGGATCGAGCCCGGAACATGGGGTAGGAACGCCAGGAGTGTAAAGCCCTTCATCGGCGTTTCCTTGCCTTCGAGATCGGCGGATTCCCCAAGCAGGAAGCGACCCGCGGTCGGAGGCAGCGGAGCTTCGGCGCCGGGGCCGCGTCCGCTCTTGAAAGGGCCCTGGTTGGCCGACAGCAGGATCAAGGCCTCGTCCGGCTCCAGGCAGGTTTCGATGCCGGTATTGGCGATCGGCGTGCCCAGTGGGCGGTCCGCCCGCGCCATCCGTCCTTCCTGGACCAGCGCGGATGGCACGATCGTGGTGACGAGCTCGAGCTGAAAGCAGCCGCCGCTCTCGGTGGGCGTGGTCCAGCCGCGCGCCGCGATCTGCATCACCTGCGCGCGGGAGGTCTGCGCCCGTCCGTTGACGGAGAAGGCCAGGCCGTCGGGAAGCTCGCGCTGGAACACGTCGCGCCAGTTGGGCATGGTGCCGTAGGAAGTCCGGATGTCCATCGAGCCGCTGCCGATCCTCGCCTGCAGCGCCGGCACGTCCTGCAGGGAGACGATGGCCGCGAGGAATCCCTCGCGCTGCAATTGTTCGGAGGCCAGCGGATTCATCACGGGCCGCTTCTGGAATCCGATCACGACCCCCTCCAGCCGGGAGGATTCGTCGGTGGTGGTCCAGCGGATGACTTCAAGTCCGTCCTGCTCCGGCTTCACCGGCGTGCCGAAGAAGCCGGGCGCCACCTGCGCCCCGGTGCAGTGCAGCAGAAGCAGGGGGAAGAGGGCCGCCAGCGAAACTCTCAGAGCGCCGCGCCGCGGGAACTTCATGACGATGGGAGCGTGGCGGGATCTTCCGGGAAGTGATTGATGCGGTCGATCAGCCGGCGCAACAGGCCGAAGGCGCGCTTCGAGTAGTGGAACTGCAGTCGCGGCAGGTCCGGGTGCTCGTTCTCCGCGTCCAGCGCCCCGGTCTGGGTGATGTGCCCGCTCTTGATCAGCGGACGGAACTCGCCATCCAGCAGCTCCACCTGCGCCGGCAGCAGCGGGCGCTTCAGGCGGATCACCAGCTGGTCGCCCACGTAGCGGCTGCTGTGATAGCGGTGGTAGAAGCGCAGGATGCGGGCCACCGCGTCGGCCGGGCTGGAGGCAAACTCGTAGAGGCCGGGATCCTCGGCGCTGATCCATCCCTGGGCCAGCAGATTCTCCACGACGCCATACTCCCACTTGCGCCAGTAACCCAGCGGCTTGCCTTCCTTGTCCGCGCCCTCGACCAGGACGATGGGCACGATCGGGCTCTTGCCGGTCTGGATGAGCGTCAGCACCTCAAAGATCTCGTCCATCGTGCCGAAGCCGCCGGGGAAGACCGCGACCGCGTCGGAGTGGCTTACGAACATGAGCTTGCGCGTGAAAAAGTATTTGAAGGAGACCAGCTTGTCGTCGCCGGCGATGATCTCGTTGGCATTGGTTTCGAAGGGCAGGCGGATGGAGAGTCCGAAGCTCGACTCGCGGCTCGGTCCCTCGTGGCCCGCCTTCATGATGCCGTCGCCGGCGCCGGTGATCGCCATCCAGTGCTCGGCGGCCATCGCCTGGCCGAAGGAGCGCGCCGCGATGTAGTCGGGGTGGTCCATCGGCGTGCGGGCGCTGCCGAAGATGCTGACCTTGGGCACGCCGCGGAAGCGGTTGAAGACGCGGTAGGAGCGGCGGATCTCCTTCACCGCGTTCTCGATCAATTTGATCTGCGAAATGTCACAGCC
Organism: Planctomycetota bacterium; assembly: GCA_021414025.1. Taxonomy (NCBI): domain Bacteria; kingdom Pseudomonadati; phylum Planctomycetota; species Planctomycetota bacterium. Next base: position 520,301 of record JAIOPG010000002.1, read on the forward strand.
GTCGGAAAGCAGCTTGAGACCGGTCGAGACCAGCTCCTCGACATGGCGACGCCGGCGCGAGGCGGAGTCGCCGCCGCGATGGCTGGCGGTGGCCGCGGCGTCGGCGACCAGTGCCGTGATCCGGGCGCGGATGGAGTTGTCCAGTTCGGGGGCCTCGCTCATGGTGAGGCGGTCCGGTTTGAGGAGGTCGGCGCGAGGTCGGGCTGTTCCGCCGATGGGTCGTTGCCGATACCCGGCAGGGCCTTGGCGGTGATCCGCGGATCGGAGACGGGCCCCTCCACGTCGATCGCCAGGAAGAGGTCGGTGGCGGCGCCCAGAACGTCACTGGCGACCGGAATGATTCCACGATTCTTGAATCTCATGCTGATGGTCCATGCGTCGAGGTCCAGCGACCCCGACCCGAGGAGTTGCAGTGTAGGGCAAGTGAGGTCGAATTTCTCGAAGCGCACCTTGTGGCCGCGCAGGTAGAAGTCGATCTTCGCCTCCTTCAGGGACTCCGAGAGCGGCGGCATGAGCTGCGTGACCTGCAGCAGGCGGATCGCCAGAGGCAGGTCGCCCAGCCGCGCGTCGTAGCCGCGGATCTTGCCGCGCCCTTCGCGCGGCCGGTCGCCGTTGAGCTCGCCGCCCAGGGAGATGTTGGCGTTGACGCGGCCGTCGGAGCTGTGAATGGGCTTGCTCGGCGCGTGTCCCGCGATGAGCTCGGGCAGGTCGCTGCCCGCCACTCCGAGGTTGACCTGCCAGGGTCGCGTGCCCTTGCCGCGGGCGACGGCGTCGAGCCAGATGCGGCCGCCGTAGAAATCGCCCTCCAGGCTTGGGATCAGGAAGTCGTCGTTGGAGAAGTGATTGACCAGCGAGCCGTGGATGCCGGTGATCGGACGGTCGCGGATGGTCAGGCTCGCGTTGACCACGTCAATCTCCGCACCGTTGATCGGGCCGCTGTCGTCGTTGCGCAGCCGCAGCTGCCCGTGGATGTTCTTGAGCCACACGCCGCTGTTGAGCTGCCCCTCGTTGATCCGCATGTCGGCCGAGAAGACGATGCCCGAGTCGGGGGCCGGCCCCTGGAAGACGCCGTTGGTGAGGTCGAAGGGGCCGTCGCTGCGGAACTGGATGCGCTCCAGGCGCTCGCGAACGTCGATGGGAAGGATTCGAAAGAAGACCGGCTCGACGGAGTCCATGTGGGCCTCGATGAGGACGCGGTTGGCTTCCAGACGCGGGCTCTTGCCGAAGCTGGCGCAGCCGCTGGCCTCGAGGTGGCCCACCGGTGCGTCCTGCTCGGCATCCTCCATGGTGAGGTCGCGGGCGTTCATGGCCTCGTCGATCATGGCCATGGGCGAGAGCCGGTCGATGAAATCCATCCGGACGTCGTGCACGTGCAGGGCCTCGTCGATCAGTTCGAGGTAGCCGCAGGGAATCTTGATCATCGCGTCGTTGCCATCCATCGCGAAGCGCACATTGGTCGGATCGATCACCACATGCCGCCGGTCGGGCTTGCCCTCCTGGATGACCAGGTGCACATCGGCGTCAATGGTGCCGGTGGGATGGCAGCCGCCCCAGGTCAGCAGCGCCTGGTCGGCCTTCTCCGCCGGCAGGAATCCGAAGAGCCAGCGATCGATGGGAACTTGGTGCGCCGTCGCCTGGAACCAGCGCTGCTTCGGCTTGAGCGAGGCGAAGCCCCGCGCGTCCACCTTGCCCTCGCCGATGCTCCCGTTGAGCGAGACCAGCGTGGCGTTCTGATCGGTGAGCCGGGCCTGCGCCTTGACGCGGTCCAGGTTGAAGCCATTGGGAAGGATCTGGTCGGCGTCGGGAGCGGCGCCGGCCTCGGCCGGTCGCGGCGTGATCGTTCCGTTCTCCAGCATGATGTCGAAGTCCCAGGTGGTCCGCTCGTCCGGGTCGGCGCCGATGACGCCATGGCCGCTCAGATTCCCTTGCAGGCCGATCTGCCGGAGCATGCGCGCCGGCGACGAGAGGTTGGTGCCGGGCCATCCCGCGGGTGGCGACGCCGTCGTGTTGGGCGTCTCGAAGGGGATCGCCGCCAGCAGAAGCGGTGTCACATGATCCTTGTCAAAGGCCACATGCAGATCGGGAAACACCCGACGCTCGTCGCCGCTGCGCGGAATGCGGACGACGCCGTCGAACGAGACCTTCGCCATGGTCGGCGTGGTCAGCTTCCATTTGCCGACCGGAAGCGTGATGAGCTCGTCCTCCACCTGGATTTCGCCGCTGGCCACGTGCACCGGATAGGGAAATCGTGAGCAGACCACATTGGCATCGCGCACCTTGATGGTTCCCGTGGTGCGCACGATGGAACCACCCTTCACCGCGCGCTGCACCTTGAGGTCGACGCCGCAGCGGCCCCCGAATTCATATTCGCCGGGCTTGAGCAGCCCGGCGGCGCAGAGGCTCTCGTGAGCCGCCTGGTCGTAGAGCAGCGCGAACACCTTCTTGATGCCGTACAGGAATGAATTCTTGAGCGCATCGTCGATGGGCACATCGTCCGCCTTGATGTTCAGATCCACGCCCGCGTCGTCGCCGGGCTCGGTGACGGTTCCGTCAATGTGGATGAGCGAGTTGCCGCTGCCCTTGCCGTCGAGCGTCACGATCGTGACGACCTCGTTGTTGAGCTCGATCGTGGCGGAGACATCCGTCATCATGTAGGGGAAGAGGAAGTATCCGCCGGAGCCGTGGGTCAACTTCAGCGTTCCCTTGGTCGAGAGCCCCTTGGCCTCGACCGTGCCGGAGGGGTCGCGGGGGGCGATCGGCCGGGAAGCGGTGACATCCAGGTCAATGTCCCAGGTCCGCGCCTGCAGGTTGGTGAGCACCTGGACGGCGGGGCTGGGCAGCTCGACGCCGTCGTATTGCTGCAGCGAATCACCGGTCATGGCGAAATGGGGAATCTGCAGTCGCGCCTGGATGCCGCTGCGCGCGATGGCGTCCTCCAGCCATGCCGCCGCGGCCGCCAGATCGGTGGGCTGATCCTCCGATGGCAGGGCGATCTCCAGGTCCAGCTCCATGGGCAGGGGAAGGCTGCGCTCGCGGGTGCTGTGGAGCGTGCCCTTGAAGTCCTCGAAGGAGAGCTTGTTCTGCGCAAACTTGACGGTGCCTTGATCCACCTTCATGCGCGGCAGACCGGTTCGCAAGCCCGGCTTGGGGGCCGCCTCCGGCGCAGGCGCCGCGCCGGGAGAGGCGATGGAGATCTGGGCGGGCTCGTAGCGGACCCATTCGCGCTTGTATCCCGGGAAGAGGATGTTGGCCTCGACATTGCGCACCGTGAGCGTCGCCTCGTCGATCAGGCGATTCGGCTGGCCGACGATTTCAATCCGGTCGATGGAGCCCTTCAAGTCGATCAACTTCCAGATTTCATGAAACTGATAGGGCAGCATCGGCAGCAGCGACTCGTTGAAGGAGAGGCCGGTGACCGCCATCCGATAGGCGAAGGTCTCCTCGTTCCAGCTGCCCTTGAGCACCAGGTTGCTCGTGGTCTGATCAGGCTTGGGATCGGGCGCGGGAAGTTCCGTGAGCTCGAACTCGAAGTCCCTGCGCGACACTCCCTTGGGCTTCACCAGGCCGGTGAAGGCGTGCTGCCCCTCAAGGACCACCGCGCCGGAGGGGGCCACTGTCAGCGACACGATGTCCAGTCGGTCCAGCTTCGCCTGCTGCAGCCGGATCGGCGAGCCGCCGGGGCCGGACTTGGGCTGCAGGGCCATGAGATTGAAGATGCCATGGGCGTTTTGGCGCTCCGCGATGTTGATCGCCGCCGATGCGATGTGCAGCTCGCTCACAAAGATCTGGCCCAGCAGGAGCCGGGTGGGATTCACGGTGACGTCGATCCCCTCGATGGAAACCATCTCGGCGGCGCGGCCCGGCCACTTGGGAACGCGCAGGACCACCTTCTCGACCGTCAGGTTGCCCCAGCCGTTCCACTGCGCGTTGGTCACTTCGGTGTCGACGCCGCTCTCGCTGGTCACCACGATCCCGATGATCCAGTTGAGCGCCGGAGTGAAGCGCAGCGACAACCACATCAGGATGGCCAGGAGCACGATGGCGCTGGAAATGCCCCGGCGTCGGATCCAAAAGTAGTGGCCGTGATCCCGAAGCCGGTTGATGAAATGGTTGCGTTCCAGCACGATCGCATCTTACGAGATCCGCGGTTTTCGCCCTTGGCTCGTATGCTCCTGCGGCGATGGCGGAGCCCACCCCGGAAATCTTTGGCATCACGATGATCCTGATCGTGAGCGTGGTGGTCGCGATCTGCGTCGGCCTGCTGAGCATCCCCCTGGTCATGGTGCTGCGAACCTCGCGGCGGCGCCGTCGCGGTGAGCTCCGCGAGGAACGGAAGAGCGGCACCAAGGTGGTCGATGCCTGGAGCGAATCGGCGCGGCGCATGGGGAAGGATCGATGAAGCCGCGGGCGATGGTGGTGGGGGGATCGCAGCGCGTGGGCCGCGCCGTGGCGCTGGAGCTGGCACGGGCGGGATTCGACCTGGTCGTCACCTATCGGCGCGATTTTCAGGGGGCCGCCCAAACCCGGACGCTGGCGCTTGAGCTCGGTGCCGAGAGTGCGCTGCTGCGCATGGATCTGGACGACGCCGAGGGCGCGCTGGCGGCGGCGCACTCGGTGGCGGCCGGCGCGCTGGACGCGCTGATCCTGTCCGCGGCGATGTGGGAAAGGGACTCCGAGGATGCCGACGGGCTGGAACAAGCGGCGCGCCTCATGCGTGTCAACGCCCGGACACCGACGCAGCTGGCCCGCGCGCTGGCTCCGGCGCTGGAGCGCTCGTCGCTGACCGGCGGGGCCTCGGTCATGGCCTTCGGCGACATCCACACTCACGTCCATCCCATCAAGGGATATGGCCGCTACCTGGCGAGCAAGGCGGCGCTGGAAAATGAGTTTCGCGGATTGGCGCTCGAACTGGCGCCGAAGATCCGGGTCAATGTGATCGTGGCGGGCGTGATCGCCTGGCCGGACTCCATGGACGACTCCCAGCGCGCCCTCTACCTCGAGCGCGTGCCGCTGGGACGCGCGGGCACGCCCAAGGACGCCGCCGCGCTGGTCCGCTTCGTGACGCTTGAGGCGCCCTTCATGACCGGGGCCGCGATCACGCTTGATGGCGGTCGGTCGCTGCGCTGATCCGCGCAAACTTCAGGGCTTCGCGTGCGGCGCCTTGATTTCGTCCCGGATCAGCTCGTAGTAGGCCGCAGGGGCGTTGGCCTGGCGGGCTTTCTCAAGAAAGACCAGCGCGTTCTCCTGATGACCGGCCCGTGACCATTCGCGGGCGGCCTCAAGCAGGGGCTCCGGTTCCATCAGCGACGCGGTCGCGATCCGCTCCCAGACTTCGGCACTCTCGGCGTGCTTGCCGGCGTTGGCCAGCGACCGGGCGCAGAGCTCGCTCGTCGCCCGGTCGGCGCTTCCGATGGAGACTCCCCCCAGCAGCATTTCCGCAGCCTCGCCGGGATGGCCGGCGCCGCGCAGCAGGGCCGCGGCGCGAAGGCGGATCGCGGCGTCGTTGGGGGCGAGCGAGCGTGCATGCCGCATGTGCTCGATGGCCGGGTCGGACTCGCCGCTCTGAGCCAGCGCCTCCGCCATGCCCATCTCGAGGTCGGGGGAATCCGGCTGCAATTTCAGGGCCATCTCCAGCAGCCCGACCGCCGTCCAAGGCTGGTTGGAGACGTTCCACATCATGGCCTCGAGGTAGAGATGCTGCGGATTTCCCGGCTCGAGCTGCCGCGCCCGCTGGTGGAAGCGGATGGCCTCCTCAATCCGCCCCGCGGAGTAGGCGGCGACGCCCGCCGCGGATTGAAGGCCGGGGCTGGTGGGGCGCTGCGCCGCGACCCGGGCGTAGGCGTCGGCGGTCTCGTTGCGCAAGCGCGGTGTCGGATTCGCGTTGCACAGGCTCAGCAGCGCGCGGGCCAGGGCCTCGCCGGCCAGTGGATCATTGGGGGCCTTGACCGCCAGTTCCCGCGCGACCTTCAGCGCATTCTCGAATTTGCCCGCGTCGATGAGCCGGTCCATCGACGCGATGGCCATCTGCGTCTGCGCCGCAGTGGGCGCGGCCGCGGGCTTCCGGTCGTCGCAGCCCGCCGCCCACAGCAGCGCTGACAGCAGCAGAATTCCAGGTGCGCGTAAGCGGTAGTATGGCTTTGCCATGTCGCAAGCTCAAAAGGAAGCGATTCCAAATTCCGCCGCCGAACTCGACGCCAGCGGGCTGCCGAAATCCTACCGCCCCGGCGACCACGAGGGCAGGATCGCGGCGCGATGGAAGGAGAGCGGCTGCTTTCGGGCGAATCCCGATTCGAAGGCGGAACCCTTCACCATCTTCATTCCGCCGCCCAACGTCACGGCCGCGCTGCACCTGGGCCACGCCCTGAACAACACGCTGCAGGATGCGCTGGCCCGGCAGGCGCGGATGCGCGGGCGCGACGTGCTCTGGCTGCCGGGCACGGACCATGCCAGCATCTCGACCCAGGGGGTCATCGAGCGCCGGCTGGCGCTGCAGGGGAAGAAGCGGACGGATTACACGCGCGAAGCCTTCGTGGCGCTGGCCCAGGCCTGGAAGGATGAGTATGAGCGGGTGATCCTGGAGCAGCTTGTGGTCATGGGCTGCTCCTGCGACTACGACCGGACCCGTTTCACCATGGATTCCGTCTGCACCGCGGCTGTTCGGGAGGCTTTTTTCCGCCTCTTCAAGGAAGGGCTGATCGAGCGGGGGTATCGCCTGGCCAACTGGGACCCGGTCTCCCGCACCGCCATCGCCGACGACGAGACGGAGATGCGCGAGGTCGAGGGGCGGATGTGGTACTTGAAATATCCGCTGAGCGATGGCAGCGGCACCGTCACCGTGGCCACCACGCGCCCCGAGACGATGCTGGGGGACACGGCGGTCGCCATCAATCCCAAGGATCCGCGCGCCGCGGCGCTGCGCGGCAAGAAAGTGCGCCTGCCCATTGTCGGGCGCGAAATTCCGATCGTCGAGGACAGCTATGTGGTCATGCCGCTGGCGATGGGCGGTGACGCGGGCGACGCCAAGGCCGAGGTCGCCACCGGCTTCCTGAAGGTCACGCCGGCGCATGATCCCAACGATTTCGAGATTGGACGGCGGCACAACCTTGCGGTGATCAACGTGCTCGGACCTGACGCCTCCATCTCAGACCGTCACGGCTGGAAGGATGTCTCGGCGGAGGCGAAAAAATTCGTCGGCATGTCGCGCGAGGATGCGCGCAAGGCGGTCGTGGCCTGGTTCCGCGCCAACGGATTGCTGGAGAACGAGCGACCATGGAATCATGCGGTCGGCCACAGCGAACGCAGCGGAGCGGTGATCGAGCCCTGGCTCAGCGACCAGTGGTTCGTGCGCGTGACCGACGAGCGGCTGCGCGGCGCCGCGCTCAAGGCGATGGTGCCCGATCAATTCGAGGGAAAATCGCCGGCGGGCAAAGCCGTGGGCGACGGCGAATTGCGCTTCTTCCCCTCGCGCTACGCCCGGACCTTCCAGAGCTGGCATGAATCGCTGCGCGACTGGTGCATCAGCCGGCAGCTCTGGTGGGGGCACCGGATTCCGGTGTGGACCCGTGATGCCAAGGACGAGGCGCTGGCGCAATCCGCCGCGCTGCGCGGCGCCGAGATGCAGCCGGTCGATTCCAAGTGGACCAAGCTCGGCGCGGCGCATCGCATGCGAAAGCGCGACGATGGCAGCGTCGAGGAGTCGGTCTGTCTGCCGCTCGAGCTCGACCGACTCGCCGCGGATCTGAATGCCGCCGGCTTCACGCAGGATCCCGATGTGCTCGACACCTGGTTCAGCTCGGCGCTCTGGCCGATGGGCACGCTCGGCTGGCCTCATCCCGAAAAGCAACCCGGAATGAAGGGAATGCTGGAGCGCTACAACCCCAGCACCGTCCTCTGCACGGCCCGCGAGATCATCACCCTGTGGGTGAGCCGCATGACCATGTTCAACCGCTATTTCCTGGGCGGCAAGGTTCCCTTCCGCCAGGTCTACATCCATCCGGTGATCCAGGATGGCTTCGGACAGAAGATGAGCAAGACCCTGGGCAACGGACTCGATCCACGCGATGTCATTCACAGCCATGGCGCCGACGCGATGCGCTTCACGATGCTCGACCTCACCACCGACACCCAGGATGTCCGGATGCAGATCGACATGGTCGATCCGGAGTCGGGCGAAGCCTTCGAGCCTGCGTTCATCCTTGCGCCCAGCGGACACAAGGTGGCGGCCCCGATCCAGAAGAGCCCGAAGAATCCCCTCAAGACCATGGTCTCCTCCTACGGCGCCGCCAGCGGAGTGGCAGAGCCCAGCGAAACCCAGCCTCTGGCCCGCAACACCTCGAGCCGGTTCGATCTGGGTCGCAACGTGGTGACCAAACTCTGGAACGCGGCGCGCTTCGCGCTGATGAACGCGACTGCTCCCGCGACCGAAATCGATCCGGCGGCGCGACCCTTGCTCGATCGATGGATCCTTTCGAGGGTGGCCGGCGCCGTCGCGCGGGCGGACCGCGCCCTGGCCGAGTACAAGTTCAGCGAATATGCGGCCTCGTGCTATGACCTCTTGTGGCGCGATTATTGCGACTGGTACCTGGAGGCTGCCAAGCCGACCGCGAAGAACGATCCGGCCCAGCAGTGCGTCATGGCCTGCGCGCTGAGCGCCATTGTGCGCCTGCTGCATCCGGCGATGCCCTATGTGACCGAAGCCTTGTGGCCCGCGGTGAGTCGGCACGCGGCCTGCTCGGTGCGGGGCTTGCAGTTGAGGCCGAGCGAGCTCCTGGCGACCGCGGGATGGCCGGTGGCGCAGGGCTCGCTCTCGGATCCCAAGGCCGAGGCGGCTTTCGCGCGGGCGCAGAGCCTGGTCGAAGCCATTCGAAACGTGCGCGGCGAGCGGCAGGTGCCCCCGAAGAAGCGCATCAAGCTGCTGGCCGGTGCCAAGGCCATGGAAGTGATTGCACTCGCGGGCGGCGTCGTGGAGACGCTCGCCGGTGTGGACGGGGTTGTGCCGGCCGGGCCATCACGCTCGCCGGTGGCGGCGGCCATGACCTTTGAGGGCGAGGAGTGCTGGCTTGACGGCCTGGTCGACCAGCTCGACGCCGGCGCGGAGCGCACCCGCCTGACCAAGCTGCTCTCCGAAAAGCGGCGCTCCGTCGATGGCTACCGGGGTAAACTCTCCAACGCGGGCTACGTGGCAAAGGCCCCGCCGGAAGTCGTGGAGGACACCCGGAACATGCTGGTTGCGGCCGAAGCGGAATTGGCCGCCGTGGAGCGCTCATTGAAGGATCTCGGATGAAGCACCAACTTTCCATCCTGCTCTCGGCCCTGCTCGGCGCGGGTTGCGCCAGCGCGCCAAGCCCGACCCGCGCGGCGGACAAGGCGCCGCCCGAGGTGCATCCGGGTTCGGTCACCGACGCCGGCGCGGCAGCGCCGATCACCAAGGAGAATTGGAGCGAGGGCGGTAGCAACGGCATGCTGGTCCGGACCCCGCACTACCAGCTGCGGCTTTCGCTGCGCGACCAGGCCTTCGGCGAGCGCATGCCCCAGTTCATGGAGTGCTGCTTCCAGACCTACGGCAGCGCCCTCTGTCCCATCAACTTTCCCGAGACTCCGCTGGAGATGTACATCTTCAGTGAGAAGAGCGCCTGGGAAAATTGGACCCGCAAGCGGCTGGGCCGCGACGCGGAGATGTACATCGGTCTGGGCAAGGGCGGCTACACCACCGACGCCGTCAGCGTGCTCTACGACATCGGCCGCTTCGACACGCAGACCATCGCCGCCCACGAGGGGTGGCACCAGTTTAGCCAGCGCGCCTTGCAGCATCCGCTTCCCAACTGGCTCGAGGAGGGCATCGCCTGCTACATGGAGGGCACGCGGCTTTCGCGCGACGGCGGCCCCTCGACCTTCAAGCCCTGGCGCAACTTCGAGCGCTGGTCGGAGCTGCGCCGAAGCCTGCGCGCCGGGCAGCTGATCCCGCTGGGCGATCTGCTCGACGGATCGCCGCAGGATTTTCTGCGCGACGGAAAGAACTCGCTGCTGACCTATTACGCGGAGGTCTGGGCGCTCGTGCAGTTCCTGCAGGATGGCGAGGGTGGCAAGTACCGCGAGAAACTCTCGCAGGTTGTCCAGGACGCCGCCTCGGGCAAGCTCGCGGGGCGGCTCGCTTCAAGCCCGGCGATCGTCGGCAAGAGCGGCCGCGAGCGGGCCATCCAGCTGCGCTCCGGCAATGCGGTGGTCCTGGAGTATTTCAACCCCGACTTCGCAACCTTCCGCGATGAGTTCGACACCTTCGTCAAGGCGATCACCGAGCGCAGCGCCGGCGACAAGATCGCCCGCGGCGAATTTCCGCTGAAGCCCGCCGAGCCTGCGGCGGCCGGCGCCGTCAGCGGCAAGGTCGACGTCGAAAATAAAAGTCGCTGATTCCGATCAAAGGTGGGGAGGGGATTCGAACCCCTGAGACCCTTTCAGGCCTAGCCGATTTCAAGTCGGCTGCGTTCAACCACTCTGCCACCCCACCGGTGGAGCGGGGGGATCCTACCCGCCGCGTGTGTCACGTCGCGACCAATGAACGAATCACCGCCCACGCCAGCAGCAGCACGGCGATCATCGAGCCGCACGCGACCGCGGTGGAGAAGAGCAGCCACAGGTGCAGGCGGTTCTGGATCTTGCCGACGGTCTCGTCGCGCTCGCGGAGCCGGTCGAGCAAGCCGACCAGGGCGTCGGAATTGCGGCGCTGTCCGCTGGAGAGATCGCCCACGCCCTGCGAGAGGGTGGCGACGGCCTCCGCGATGCGCTGCGCCGCCTGGTGGTTCAGGTCCAATTGCTGCTGGACCAGGCCGAAGGTGTCGGTCTGCTGCGAGACGCCGGTGGCGATGCGCTGCAGGATGGATTCGATCGATTCGTCGCGCTGGCGCGACTGGACCAGCGCCGTGGCGATGGCTTCACCCAGGCGGGCCTGCTGCCGGGCGATCTCGGGAAGGGCCTGCAGCGACTCAGGCAACTGGCGCAGCAGGGGCATGATGTTCTGGCGATCCTGCTCATCTTCGTGCAGCCGCTCGGCGAGTTCGGTGATCGCCGTCGCCACCGCCGCCGCGTCGGGAACGCGCCGGGCGTGGACCGGCTCGGGTTCCTCGGGGGGACCAAGCAGCAGCTGACCCATGGAACGGAAAAGCTTCATCTCAACGCGAGAGTGTAGCGGGAGAGGGTCGGGCGTTGGGTGATACCCTGTTCCGATGCGACGAGCGATGCTGGCGCTGTGCGTGGTCCTGGGCGGCGCCTGCGCTGCGGCGGCCTGCCAGCGCGACGACGCCACGAAAACACCTACCGATCCGCGCTCCGCCGCGCCGCGGATCGCCAGTTTTTCACCGGCCATCACCGCCACGGTGGTCGCGCTGGGTTGGGAATCGGCGCTGGTCGGGCGCACGCCATGGTGCACGTCGACGGCGCCCATCGTCGGCTCGCTCAACGACGTCGATCTGGAGTCGCTCTCGAAGGTGAAACCCAACCTGATCCTGGTTCAGCAGACGCGTACCGGAGCGCCGGCCCAGCTGGAGCAGGTCGCCCATGACAAGGGATGGAAACTGGAATTCATTCCCGCGACGAGCCTGGAGGATCTGCGCCGGTTGCCCCGTGCGGTGGCCCAGGCCATGGGGATGGCCGCGCCGGTTGATCCGAAGACTCTGGAGTCGGCGCTGGATCAGGAGCTGGCCGCCTGCCGCGCGGCGGAGCAGCTTTCCCCGGCGATCCTGCTCTATTCAAGCGATCCCGTCGCCGCCTTCGGACCGGACACCTATCTGGCCCAGGCCTGGGTCGCGATGGGGGGCACGCTGGCCTTCAAGAGCGGAGGCAATCCCAATCTTTCCTCCGAGGAGTTGTTCGCCATGCGTCCCCGGTCGATCGTGGTGGTGCGCGGCGAGGACGCCTCCATGGATCGAGCCCAGGGCACCTTGGTCGACGCCTGCGCCCGGCGCGGCGTCGAACTTGTTGAGGTCCGCGCTCCGCAATTGCTTCGACCGGGTCCCGAGCTGACCGCAGGATTGAAGCGGCTTCGCGCCGCGATCCAGGAGCATTCGGCAAAGACCTTTACGCACCCCGTCGAAACCGCGCCATGACATCGCAACGCGAGCGATTCGGATGGATCATGCTCGCGCTGCTGTGCGCGGCGGCCATCGCCTGCCGATTCCTGGTGGGACGCGACCAGTCGGGTCAGTGGACGTTCGGCTGGCCCGCCTCCGACGCGACCGAGTGGCGCCTTGGCGCGCTGATCAGCGGGCTGCTCGGCGGGGCCGCGCTCTCCATCAGCGGATTGCTTTTGCAGACGCTGCTGCGAAATCCGCTGGCGTCGCCCTTCATCCTTGGTCTCTCCGCGGGAAGCCAAGCATGCGTGGCCGGCTTCTACTGGATCGCGGCGATCGGCGGACCGTGGCTGCTGATGGGCGGCGGAGTGATTCCGGCGACCGCGGGGGCGCTGCTCGCCCTGGGCGTGACCCTCTACTTCGGCCGCGGCAAGGGCGGCGGCATCGACCCGATTTCGCTGGTGCTTTCCGGCGTGATCGTGGGCACGGTCGCCGCAGCGATCGCCTCGCTCATTGAATGGATGCTGCCGCCGGAAATGCGCCCGGCCCTGACGGGATGGGCCCTGGGCCGCGTTCCGGAAGTCCCGCCGCTCTCGGTCTCGCTGGTGACGGGCGTCGCGGTGGGCGCAGGCGTCTTCCTGGGATATCGCCAGGGCTCCATGCTGGATGCCATGGGACTCAGCGACGACGAGAGCGCGTCGATCGGTGTTCCGGTGGCGCGAGTGCGGCTTGCCCTGGTGCTTGGCTCGAGCCTGCTGGCCGCCGCGGCGACGGCGCTCTGCGGCCCGCTGGCCTTCGTCGGACTCATCGGTCCGCACATGGCGCGGAGCTGCGTCGGACCCCGGCATCGCGTCGCGGTGCTCGCCTCCGCAATCGCAGGCAGTGCGCTGCTGGTCGCCGCGGACGCGGTGCGTCACTTCTCGCCCGCCAGCACCGGCCGCCTGCCGGTGGGCGTGATCTGCGCGCTGGCGGGTGGTCCCTTCTTCCTGCTTCTGCTTCGCCGCGGCGCGGCAAGGGCGTGGATGCGATGACGCTTCGATTCGAACAGGCGGTCATCCGCAACGGCGACTTCGCGCTCGGCCCGATCGAGTGGTCCTTCCATGGCGGCGCCGTGACGGTGGTGATCGGTCCCAACGGCGGGGGCAAGAGCACGCTGCTTCGCGCCGCGTCGGGATTGTTGCCCGCGCGCAGCGGCGGCGTGCGGATCGATGGCGCCGAACTTTCGAACCACTCCGCTTCGCGCCGCGCCCATCTGCTGGCCTATGTGCCGCAGCGACCGGAATCCGTGGGCGGCTTCTCAGTTCAAACGTCCGTGGTGCTCGGTCGCGTGGCGATGAGACGCGATCCGGCGCGGATTCGCCTGGCCATGGAGCGCACGGGCATCGCCGCGCTGGCGGATCAATTGGTGGGAAGGCTTTCGGAAGGGCAGCGGCACCGCGTGGCCTTCGCGCGGGCGCTGGCCCAGCGGACCCCCGAGACGCAGTTGCTGATCGTGGACGAGCCGACTTCGGCGCTGGATCCGGGATGGTCCCGCACGCTGGCCGCGGAATTGAAGCACTGCGCCGCCGAGGGATTGGCGGTGATCGTCGCGACCCACGACTTCGCCTTCGCCGGATCCATCGCCGACCACGCCATCGCTCTCTCTCGGGGACAGGTTGTCGCTTCAGGGGAAGCCCGCTCGGTGCTCGCCCCATCCATTCTGCAGCCCATCTTCGGCGTCCCGTTCCGCATGGTCGATGCCATCGCCGACCGGCCGCTCTGCATTCCCGTCTGGAGCGACGCGATCCAGGCCACGTGATGGGTAGGATGCCACCATGTCCAACACGCTGATCATTCTTGCGGTGCTTGGCGTGGTCAATTTTCTGATCCGCAAGTTTGCCGCCACCAAGACCAAGGCCACCTTGAGCGCTTCGGAGGATGGACCTGCCCGCAAGCCGGAAGTGTCCGCTTCAAAGGCAGTGTCCGCCGCGACCACGGCGTCCGGCGAACCTCAGCCCACTTGGTGGGCCCGAACCGCCAAGGCGCTGCAAGAGGCCAGCGAGCAGGCCGATTCCGGTGAACTCATCCAGACGATCTTGAAGTCGGCGAACACATCGCAGATTGCAAGCAAGGCCCAGGCGCAGATCAACGCAACCCTCGCAGCAGCGACCGCTGCCGCGCGGGCCGCATCGCAACCCAAGCCGGTCAAGGTGCCGGGCAAGGTCAAGCGCGCCAGCCAGGCGCCGATCGGCGTGACCTATTCCCAAAGGGAAGCGCCTCAGGCGACTCCGCACTCCGCAGTCCACGAACCGGACACGAAGCCGATCAGCGCCATCGATTCGTTGATCGCCAGCCGCATGAGCCAGAAGATCGGGTCGATCACGGCATCTAACCGTCCCGCCGGCCGCAACCGAAAGTGGACGGCGCGAAGCATGCGGCAGGGCATCATCATGGCCGAGATTCTCTCGCCGCCACTCGCCCTTCGAAGCCCTCGCTAAACATTGAGTTTGCAGAACTTTGCACGATGGGGGCATGATCCCTGCAAGTTCGCTTTCTTTTCGTTACAATTCTCCAATTCAACCCAGTTCGACTTTCACAGGGGCGACTCGATGATCGATATACGCAAACTCAAAGAACTCATTCGTTTGATGACCGCCAACGAGCTTCTGGAGCTCGACCTTCGGGACAAGGATGAGCAGGTCACGATCCGGCGCCCCAACACCCATGCCGCACCGCAGATTCTCCACGCTCCTGCTCATATCCCCCCGGCGATGGCGGCTTCCGCGGTGCAATCGGTCGCGGCTTCCGCTCCGGCTCCGGCCAAGGCTCACGTGGCGGACGACACCGTGGGTCTGGTCAAGATCGAAAGCCCGATGGTGGGCACCTTCTACGCCTCCGCCTCGCCGGACAAGCCCGCCTTCATCTCCATCGGCGGCAGCGTCGGCCCCAACTCCGTGGTCTGCCTGGTGGAGGCCATGAAGATCTTCAACGAGATCAACGCCGGCGTGAGCGGCACCATCGAGAAGATTCTCGTGAAGAGCGGCGATCCCGTCGAGTTCGGCCAGACCCTTTTCCTGGTCCGGCCATCCTGAGTCGAGCCGCGGAGTTCGAGTCCCCATGTTCAAAAGAATCCTGATCGCCAATCGAGGTGAGATCGCGCTCCGCGTGATCCGCGCCTGCCGCGAGCTGGGCGTGAGCCCGGTGTGCGTCTACAGCGTGGCTGACCGCGAGGGGGCCTGGATCGCCCAGGCCGACGCGGCGGTCTGCATCGGTCCCGCGGCCAGCAAGGAGAGCTACCTGCGCATCGAGCGGCTGATTGCCGCGGCCGAGGTCACCGGCGCCGACGCCATCCATCCCGGCTACGGTTTCCTCTCCGAGAACGCGCACTTCGCCGAGGTCTGCCGCGACTGCAACATCACCTTCATCGGCCCCAGCCCCGAGGCGATGAGCCGCCTGGGCGACAAGGTGAACTGCAAGCGGCTGGCCCGATTGGCGGGCACGCCGGTCTTCCCCGGCACCGAGGGTGGCATCGAGGATCTTGAGGAGGCCGTGAAGGTCGCCAACGACATCGGCTACCCGGTCATCATCAAGGCCAGCGCCGGCGGCGGCGGGCGCGGCATGCGCGTGGCCCGGAGCGAGACCGAGCTGCGCGAGAACGTGGAGAAGGCGCGGCAGGAGGCCCTGGCCTCCTTCGGCAACGGCACGGTCTACGTGGAGAAGTACCTGGAGAACGCCCGTCACTTCGAGGTGCAGACCATCGGCGACTCCCACGGCAACGCGGTGCATCTCTTCGAGCGCGACTGCTCAAGCCAGCGCCGCCACCAGAAGCTGGTCGAGGAGGCGCCGAGCCCCGGCGTGGATCCGGTCAAGCGCATGCAGGTGTGCGAGAGCGCCGCGGCCCTGATCCGCAAGGCGGAATACAGCGGCGCCGCCACGGTCGAGTTCCTGATGGACCGCAAGCAGGACTTCTACATGCTCGAAGTCAACACCCGCGTGCAGGTCGAGCATCCCGTGACCGAGATGATCACCGGCGTCGACATCGTGCAGACGCAGATCCGCGTGGCCGCCGGCGAGCCGCTGCCCTTCAAGCAGAAGGACATCAAGGTGAACGGGCACGCCATCGAGGTCCGCATCAACGCCGAGGACCCCGACCGCAACTTCATGCCGCAGGCGGGATTGATCGAGACCTTTGAAGCCCCCGGCGGACCCGGCGTGCGCCTGGACTCCCACGCCCGCGCCGGCTACCGCATTCCCTCCAACTACGACTCGATGATCGGCAAGCTGATCGTGCACGGGCCGTCGCGCGACGCGGCGATCGCCCGCATGCGGCAGGCGCTGAAGGAGTTCAAGATCGGGCCGCTGCGGACCACGATTGCGCTGCACCAGCGCATCATGGACAACACGGATTTTCAGAGGGCGAACTTCGACATCCACTGGGTCGAGCGCTGGCTGAAGTCCAGCGCCGCCGAGACCGCGGCGCCCTGAGCCGCGAGCGCGCTTACTTGCCTTCGATTTTCAGGCTCGCCGTGCCCAGCACCTTGGCGCTGGTCAGCGGCTGCTTGGGGTCGCGCAGGATCGCCATCGAGATCTCCACGCCCAGCGGCAGCCGATAGAGCACGTCGATGTAGCCGGAATTCTCGCCGCGCAGGAACTGCTTGACCGTGAAGCCGTCGTTGGGCGGCTCCAGGTAGATCTCCCATTCGTCGTTGAGCGTGTTGACCCAGATGTAGCCGAAGGGCTCGTAGAGATTTCCCTTGGTGTCCACCAGCATCGGCACGCCGCCCATGCCGACCTTCTGGGCGACCTTGCGGGTCTTGTCGACGTTGTAGAGATCGGCCACGCTGTCCTTGGAGATCTTGAGCTTGACGATCTTCTGGCCCTGGTCCTGGGCGATGCTGCGCACGTCGCCCTTGGCCAGCGCGTTCTTGGTGACGTGGGTCGCGGCGCCGGTGAAGATGGAGCCGTTGGCCTCCTGCAGCGTGCCGGGCAGGCCGTTCTTGCTCAGCAGCATGCCGCTGATCGAGGAGTTCATCTCGAGCTCGTCGGCGGGAATGGCGGGGGCGGTTTCGTCGGGGGGAATCTGGACGCTGGCGCCGGCGTTCTCGACGGCGCGGCCCAAAGCCAGCGCGTCGGGATCCAACTTGGGCAGGGCGATGCGCAGCCCCTTGATGGAGAGCATCGTCGGCTTGACCGGCGGGTTGGCGCTGAGGAAGGGCTTGGCGGGGAAGACCAGGCAGATCGAGCCCTCGGCCTTGCCGTCCTCGAGCGTGGCGTAGCTGGAGTCCGTCTTGAACTCGTAGCGGATCATGGAGCGGCCCGCATCGGTCTTCTTCTCCTGGCTGAATTCAATCGGAAACTCGGCGATGGCGCCCTCCGCGGTCGGCGCGATGAGCCTGGCCTGCGAGGCGGAGAGGCTGAAGGAGCCCTCGTGATCGAAGGACTCGGGCTTGAAGGAGAGCAGCACCGCGTAGGCGCCCACCGTGCCGTCGCGCAGGACGTACTTCGGGTCGAAATAGGCGCCGGTGAAGGCGAACCCCGTCGGCGAGAGCGTGGAGTTGCCCTTGCCGCCGCGCAGCGAATCGCGGAAGAGGCTGCCGCCATCGGCGGCGATGCCCGGCCGGTGGGAGGCGAGCGTGGCATCGCCCATGAGCGGCGAGAAGCTGCCGAGCGAGAGGAAGTCGTAGAACCCCTGGGTGAAGGCCATGGCCAGCGAGGGCGGCGAGTTGGGATCGGATTGCATGGGCCGTCCCTGCGATTCCGGCGAGCGCACCCAGCCGTAGTAGCCCAGCAGTTCGGTCGTGGTGGAGAGATGACCGACGGCGATCAGCGTGATGCCCATGGTCAGCGTTCCGCTGAGCAGACCGAGCACGCCGCCGAAGGAGAGGTTCGCCCAGCGCGGCAGCTTCGGCCGCTTGGGGGTGAGCGAGTCAAAGACAAAGCGGAGACCGAAGAGCGCGACCAGGAAGATGCCGCCCAGGCTGACGCCCCAGGCATAGGCGTCGAAGCCGCCGCCCTTGAGCAGGAAGCCGACGGTGACTGGCTCCCAGAGCGCAAAAGCCAGCGCTCCGGCGATCACCACGCAGACGAAATGGATGAAGGCGTCGAAGACCCCCTGGTTGGACCACCAGTAGGCGATCAGCAGAACAAGCAGTGCGACGAGGACGGAGAGGATCATGTCTATGCCTTGGGCTTCGTGGGCGGCTTCGCACCGCTGGGCGGGGTCGCCGGTTTGGCGCCGCTGGTGGGTGATGCGGGTTTGCCTGCGCTTGGCGGCGATGATGGCTTGGCAGCGGTCGAAGCAGGCGCCGCGGGCTTGGCCGCGGCGGGCGCGAGCAGGCGGACGGCTTCTTCAAGGCTGGTGGTGCCGTCGCGCACCCGCAGCAGCGCGGCCTCCTGCATGCCGGGCAGCTTGTGCTTCATGCGCGAGGAGTTGTAGGCGCTCTTCAGGTCGCCCTTGGAGAGGAACTCGCGCGCCTCCGGATCGATGATCAGGACTTCACTGATCACGATCTGGCCCGAGTACCCGGTGCCGTTGCACATCGGGCAGTCGATGACCTTGCTCTTGGCCTGCACCTTGCCGCTGGCCTTGAACAATTCCACCTGCTTGCCCGCGGCGATGCCCAGCTTTTTGGCCTGCTCGGGCGAGGGCTGGTAGGGCACGCGGCAGGCGGAGCAGAGCTTGCGGCAGAGTTTCTGTGCGACCACCATCCGCAGAGGGGCGGCGGCCATCTTGACGTCGCCCACCGCCTTGAACCATTCGGTGATCGCAGCGGCCACGCCATCCACCGGGATCGCCACGTAGAAGCGCATGTCGTTGTTGCTCGGCGCCGCGATGAGCTTGCCCACGCCGACTTCGGAGAGGTCCTCGACGTAGACCACGTCGGGGCTGCGCCGGATGATCGACTGCAGATGGGTGGGGTAGTCGACGCCGCCCTGCGTGGAGGCCCAGGTCTGGTGATCCACGCCGTCCAGGCGCAGCACCAGGTTTTTCTCGAGGGTCTTGACCGCCGCGGTGAAGGCGTCGTGGCCGGAGAGCAGGGCGAGGCAGGTGGAGGTGAGGCCGAACCCGGGCGGTGCGCTGACCAGCACGACGCCGCCGCGATCGATCGGATCCATGATCGCCTGGATCGCCTTCTCCTGAGCCGGCAGGAAGCCGACCTGCGGAATGGTCCGGGTCATGTTCTTCACGCGATCCAGGTCGATGCGCAGCTGCTGCCCCGCGGAGGAGCCGGCGATCGAGAGCGAGAGCGGGATCAGCCGTTCCCCTTCGACGGCCCAGCAGGCGCCGGTCTGCCGCTTGCGGCGCTCCTTGACATCGAGCCCGCAGAGATCCTTGAGGAAGTCGATCATCGCCATCGAGACTTCCGGCGTCGGCGCGTCGACTTTGCCACGGATGCCGTCCACGGTGACCGCGGCGACGGCGCCGTCGGGCTTCACCACCAGGTCCACGCGGGTTGCGCGGCGCTGGACCGCGATGCCCAGCAGCTTGTCCGCCGCCTGGAAGGCGGGCAAGACCGGGTCGTTCTTGCCGGGATTGGGCCGGTCCTTCTTGTTGGCGTCCTTAAAGGAGAGTTGCGCCCCGGCCAGCGACTTGACGGTGCCGCGCTTCTGGAAGAAGGCGCGGACCTTGTCGCCGCCGATGATGAACTTCAGCTTCTCCGGCACCATCGCGTTGCGGGTTTTCCAGTAGAGGCAGAGCGGGCCCGCGGTCAGCAGCACCTGCACCGGCCAGCTGATCCAGATGGTCGGCACCAGGATGCCCGCGAGGAATCCCGCGACCAAGCCGCCGATCAGGATGCCGTGCCACTTGGGGGCCGGCAGTCCGCAGAGGCGGATGTCGGTCACCAGCCGGGAGACCAGTGCCGAGGCCAGCAGCGCCGTCACGAAGACCACCACCGGCTTGACGGGGTCGAGCAGGAACTCGCTGGAGACATTTTGGGCAAGGAGGAACGTCATGGTCTCGCCGCGCTACGAAATCCCCTTCAACCGCATCTTCAACTCTTCCGGCTTGGGCGTGGCTTCGAGCGCGACCTTGGTGTGCACCATTTCGGTTTCGACCAGTTTCACCAGGCTGGTGGTGAAGTCGCACATGCCCTCGGAGACGCTCTGCTTCATGATCTCCAGCAGCTCGCCTTCGCGGGCCTCGAGGATGTACTTCTGCACGACCGGGGTGTTGATCAGGATTTCCAGCGCCGGCAGGCGCGCGATGTTCTCGTGCAGCGTGGGCAGCAGCTTCTGGTAGATGATCGCCCGAAGATTGAAGGCCAGCAGCTTGCGGATCTGGTCGCGCTCCTGCTCGGGGAAGAGGTCGTAGATGCGGCCGAAGGTCTGCCAGGCGCTGGAGGCATGGATGGTTCCAAAGACCAGGTGGCCGGTTTCGGCGGCGCGAATCGCCGCCTCGAAGGTCTCGTGGTCGCGCATTTCGCCGACCAGCACGACGTCGGGATTTTCGCGCACCAGGGCGCGAAGGGCCTCGTTGAAGGAGGCGCAATCAATGCCCACCTCACGCTGGTTGATCATCGCCTTGTCGTCGGTGAAGACATACTCGATGGGATCCTCGAGCGTGACGATGTGCACCTTCTTGCGCTCGTTCACATACTGCAGCATGGCAGCGATGGTGGTGCTCTTGCCGGAGCCGGTCACGCCCGAAAGCAGGATCAGCCCCTGGGCCACCAGCGAAATTTCGCCCAGGATCGGCGGCAGGTAGAGCTCCTCGAAGCGGCGGATCTTGCTGGAGATCAGTCGCGCGGCCACGCTGGGGTTGCCGCGGGCCATGAAGAGATTCACGCGGAATCGGCTCTTCGGGTCGTAGTCGTAGGCGAAGTCGATCTGGCCCTTCTTGCAGAAGATCGCGTACTGCGCCTCGTCGAGGACGTCCTTGGCCATCTGGAAGAGGTCGGCGGGGTTCACCACCGGCGACTTCAGCGCCTGCAGCTGGCCCTTGTGGCGGATGCGCGGCGCCGAGCCGCTCTTGATGATGAGATCGCTTCCGTTGATCGCGATGATGGCCTTGAGCCAGCTGTCCCAGATCTTCTTGCCCTCGCCGGGGGAGGTTCCCGCGTCATGGTGGACAGGATTCGCGTTGGTTTCGGTGGCGGGGCCTGACATGCGTTTCTCCAAAGAGGGTCTAAGAGTAACAGGGGAAGCCGGGGTGGTGGAGCCTCCGGCAAATGTCGGGCGGGGCCTCTTGACTTCCGGCCATGGGGAAGGGATCGTCCACCAATGGCAGACCGCATTTCCCTCGAAGGGCTCACTTTCGACGATGTGCTTCTTGTTCCCCGCTACAGCGAGGTGACCCCCGACCGGGTGGACACGCGCACGCGGCTGACGCCGAAAATCGAGCTCCGCGTTCCGATCGTTTCCGCGCCCATGGACACCGTCACCGAGGCGCTGCTGGCGATCGCCCTGGCCCAGGAGGGCGGGCTCGGCGTCATCCACCGCAACATGACGCCGGAGCGGCAGGCCCGCGAGGTCGCCCGCGTGAAGCGCAGCGAGAACGGCGTGATCGCCGACCCGGTGGTGCTCTCCCCCGACGACATGATGGCCAAGGCCAAGCGGCTCATGAGCGAGCAGGGGGTCAGCGGATTCCCGGTGACCGAAGATGGCAAGAGCCGCGGCAAGGTGGTCGGCATCCTCACCCGCCGCGACATGAAGTTCCTCGACTCCCCCGACGGCCACAAGGTGGGAGAAGTCATGACCCGCGGCAACCTGGTGACGGCCCCGGCCGACATCACGCCCGCCAACGCCGAGCGCCTGATGGTGGAGCGACGCGTGGAGAAGCTGCTGCTGGTGGACGCCAAGGGATGCCTGGCCGGCCTGATCACGATGCGCGACCTGGAGAACTTCTCCAAGCACGCGGCCGCCTGCCGAGATTCGCGCGGACGTCTGCGCGTGGGCGCGTCGATCGGCGTGGCCCAGTACGACCGTGCCGAGGCGCTGCTGGCGGCCGATGTGGACCTG
The DNA here is from genome assembly GCA_021414025.1 of Planctomycetota bacterium. Lineage (NCBI taxonomy): Bacteria > Pseudomonadati > Planctomycetota > Planctomycetota bacterium. The sequence continues at coordinate 542,302 of JAIOPG010000002.1, forward strand.
CTGGTGGTGGACACCGCGCATGGACACAGCAAGAACGTGATTGAGACCGTGAAGGAGCTGAAGAAGCGCTTCAAGATCGAGGTGGTGGCGGGCAACGTGGGCACCAGCGACGGCGCCAAGGCCCTGGTCGACGCGGGATGCGACGCCATCAAGGTGGGCATCGGCCCCGGCTCGATCTGCACCACTCGGATCGTCACCGGCGTGGGCGTGCCGCAGATCAGCGCGATCATGGAGAGCGTGCATGGCGCCGGCAAGGTCCCGGTCATCGCCGACGGCGGCATCCGCCAGTCGGGCGACGTGGCCAAGGCGATCGCGGCCGGAGCCTCGGCGGTCATGCTGGGCGGATTGTTCGCCGGACTCGATGAGAGCCCGGGCGAACTCGTGCTGCACCGCGGGCGGCGCTTCAAGAGCTACCGCGGCATGGGCAGCGAAGGCGCCATGATCGCCGGAAGCGCCGACCGCTACGGCCAGGGCTCCATCATGGACAGCCGCAAGCTGGTCCCCGAGGGCGTGGAGGGCCGCGTGCCCTATCGCGGCTCGCTGGCGGACTTCACCTACCAGATCGTCGGCGGCGTCCGCGCCGCGATGGGCTATTGCGGCTGCCAGACGCTCGATCAGCTTCGCAAGGAGGCCCGCTTCGTGAAGATCTCCTCGGCCAGCCTGCTGGAGAGCCATCCGCACTCCATTCAGATCACCAAGGAAAGCCCCAACTACTCTGCTGGATCATTTGGCGGACTTGATTAAACTTGACGACTCTCCCGCGCGCAGCGGCGCGGGCGGGCTTGGTTGGGCGCGAACGAAAGTGATGGAAACACCTTGCCGGTGTGGCGGAATTGGCAGACGCGATGGACTCAAAATCCATTGCCCCTCGCGGGGCGTGCAGGTTCGATTCCTGTCTCCGGCATTTTTGTATGCTGCCAAGCGTGATCAAACGATCCGCTTGCACAACTCGTCCGGCGGGCATGCGACTGGTCATGATGTTGATGGCGATGGCGATCGCCGGCGCTGCCTTCGGGGCGCTTCCTGAAATTTGCGCCACCACCGGCGGAGATTTGCCCAACACCACCGGGGAGCCGGGCAATGTGGTGCTGCCAAGCATTCTCGATCCGCACAGCCCGCCCGCGCGGCTGATCCGCGAGCTCTCCTGGCTGGTGCTGGGCATCTGCGCCGGACTCTTCGTGCTGGTGGAGGGCATGATCTTCTACGGCGTCGTCAAGTATCGGCGTCGCCGCGACGACAAGACCAAGGACGAGCCGCGACAGGTCTACGGCAGCAACCCGGTGGAAATTGCCTGGACCATCATTCCGCTGCTGATCGTCTTCGTGCTGACGCTCACCACGGTGCGGACCATCCGCTCGATCGAGTTGACCCAACCCCCCGCGGATGCCCTGCACGTGGTGGCGATCGGCCATCAATGGTGGTGGGAATACCGTTATCCCGATCCCGACGGAACCGGCGGCGAGGTCATCGTGGCCAACGAGATGCACGTTCCGGTGAACCGGCCGGTGTGGGTCCGCCTGGAAAGCGCGGATGTGATCCACTCCTGGTGGGTGCCCGCGCTCACCGGCAAGACCGACCTGCTGCCCAACCACACCAACCACACCTGGTTCAACGCGGAGAACGAGGGGATCTATCTGGGCCAGTGCGCCGAGTATTGCGGCAACCAGCACGCGGGCATGCTGCTGCGCGTCGTCGCGACGCAGCCTGAGGAGTTCGACGCGTGGCTTCGAGCTCAGGCGGCGCCCACGGTTCATGACACCACCGTCGCCGAGGGGCGCGAGATTTTCCAGGAGTTCGCCTGCTCCAATTGCCACACCGTGAAGGGAGTCTCCGACGGGCAGTTCGCGCCGGATCTCACTCACTTGATGAGCCGACAGACCATCGCCTCGGGGGTCGCGCCGCTGGACGCCGCGACGCTGAAGGCGTGGATCGCCGATCCGCAGATTCTCAAGCCGGGCTGCAACATGCCCAGCCTGCAGTTGGATCCGCAGGAGCTCGACGCCGTGACCTCCTACCTGCTGACGCTCCGTTGAAGCCATGACCACCGTCCCCGCCCCCATCCATTCAACGAGCGACCCGCGCATGGGCTTGGGCGAGCGGCTGCACGGCTGGGCGGTCTCCGTGGATCACAAGCGGCTGGGCATCATGTACATCGCCGCGGGGCTGATCTTTTTCGTCATCGCCGGCCTCGAGGCCACGCTGATGCGACTGCAGTTGATCGCACCGCTCAACGATGTTCTGACGCCCCAGGGCTTCAACCAGATGTTCACCATGCATGGCACCACCATGGTCTTCCTGGTGGGCATGCCGGTGCTGCTGGGCTTCGGGAACTACCTGATTCCGCTGATGATCGGCGCCCGCGACATGGCCTTCCCGCGGCTCAACGCCTTTGGCCTCTGGCTCTTCGTCTTCGGCGGCATCCTTCTCTACTACTCATGGATCGGCGGCGACGGTTTGTATGGACTGGGCGGCGCGCCGGACACCGGGTGGTTCGCCTACTCGCCGCTGACCAGCAAGGCCTTCAGCGTCGGACACGCGACCGACTACTGGATTCTGGGCATCATGGTGAGCGGCTTCGGCAGCATGACGACCGCGATCAATTTCATCGCCACGATTCTCTGCATGCGCTGTCCGGGCATGACCATGATGCGCATGCCGCTCTTTGTCTGGCTGATGCTCACCGTGGCCATTCTGGTACTGGTGGCGCTGCCGGTGCTGACCGGGGCGCAGGTGATGCTTCTGCTGGACCGCTTCCTGGGGGCGCACTTCTTCGATCCGCAGCAGGAGGGCAGCGTGATCCTCTGGCAGCATCTCTTCTGGTTCTTCGGCCATCCCGAGGTCTACATCCTGGTGCTGCCCGCCTTCGGCTTCATCAGCGAGATCATTCCAGTCTTCAGCCGCAAGGTGATCTTCGGCTATCCGCTGATGGTGGCGGCGACCGTGTCCATCGCCTTCATCTCGCTGGGGGTCTGGGCCCACCACATGTTCGTCATCGGCATGCCGCCCTGGCTCAACTCGCTTTTCGCGGCGAGCACCTTCCTGATCGCGGTGCCCACCGGCATGAAGATGTTTAACTGGATCGGCACGATGTGGGGGGGGCGGATCCGCTTCGACACGCCCATGCTCTTCGCCACCGGCTTCCTGGTGATGTTCCTCTTCGGCGGGCTGACCGGCATCATGCTCGCAGTGGTTCCCTTCGACTGGCAATTGTCCGACAGCTACTTCGTAGTCGGGCACTTCCATTACGTGCTCTTCGGCGGCACGATTCTGGCGGTCTTCGCGGCGATCTTCTACTGGTTCCCCAAGGCCTTCGGGCGCATGCTCTCGGAGCCGATGGGGCAGTGGACCTTCTGGCTGCTGATGATCGGCCTGACGCTGGTCTTCCTGCCCATGCACATGAGCGGGATCTTGGGCATGCCGCGGCGCGTCTACACCTACCAGCCGGGGCGCGGCTTCGAGATTTGGAACCTGATCTCCACCATCGGAGTTCCCTTTCAGATCGCGGCCGTGCTGCTGCTGGTGATCAACGTCGTCAAGTCGCTCAAGTCGGGGCGCGTCGCGGGTCCCGACCCGTGGGACGCGTGGACGCTGGAGTGGGAGACGGCCAGTCCGCCGCCGAGCGAGAATTTTCGCAAGATTCCAACCTGCACCAGTGCGCGGCCGCTGTGGGACCGCAAGCACCCGGAGGATCCCGATTCAAACTACGAGTAGGACCCAAGACATGCGCAGCGACATACGAACCATGATCCATCACGAGTCCACGCCATGAGCTCCATGCCACTGGCCCATTCCGCGCCCGCATCGATGCCCTCGCGCGGCAAGGTGGGCATGATCTGCCTCATCGGCATGGAGAGCTGGTTCTTCGCCGGCTTCATCGTGGCCTACCTCTTCTACATCGGCAAGAGCTCGACGGGCCCGCAGCCGCGCGACGTGCTGGACCTCAAGCCCGTGCTGGTGAATTCGGCGGCGCTGATCGCCAGCTCCTTCACGGTGGTCGCGGCGCTGCGGAAGCTGGCCCGCGACGAAATGGGGGCCTTCAAGTTCTGGATGGCGCTGACAATCCTGCTCGGCGGATATTTCATCTACGGCACCGGCGTGGAATGGAAGGGGCTGATTGAGGATCGGCACCTGACGATCTCGACCAACCTCTTCGGCACCACTTTCTACAGCCTGGTCGGTTTCCACGCCTTCCACGTGGTGGTCGGGCTGCTGATGCTCACTTCGATCCTGATCCTCTCCATGCTCGGCCATATCAACGTGGTGCGCGACCACATGCGCATCGAGCTGGTCAGCTGGTACTGGCACTTCGTGGACGTGGTCTGGATCTTCGTCTTCACGACGGTCTACATCGTGGGGATGCGGCCATGAGCGCGCGAGACCACGAAAAGATCCGCGGCCGCGAGGCGCCCTATCTGCGCGGCGTTCCCGAGTCCACCGGGGCGCCGATGATCGCGGCCTTCGGCGTGACCCTGCTCTTCGCGGGGTTGATCACCAGCCCGATGGTGATGTTGGTGGGAGTGATCTGCATGATCGTGGGTTTCATCGGCTGGATCCGGACTGTGTTTCCAAACGAGGCCCTGGAGATGCTTCCCATCGGCAGCGAGATTCCGGAGCCGGCGCCGCGCTTCGACGCGAATCCGCGCAGCGAGCGCGTCTCGCTTCCCGAGGAGATCCAGCCCTACCGATCGGGCGTGCTCGGCGGGCTCATCGGCGGCATCGCGATGGCCGCGGTCGCCATTGGCTGGGGCGTGCTCAAGGCGGGCAGCTTCTGGATGCCGATCAATCTCCTCGCCGGAATTTTCCTGCCTTCGGTCGAGGCGGCGAACGTCGACGCCTTGAAAGTGTTCCACCTGGACTGGTTCATCACCGCGGTGGTGATTCATCTGGTGGGCTGCGTGTTGGTGGGCTTGGTGTATGCCATCGCCTTGCCGATTGCGCCGCGGCGACCGGTGCTCTTCGGCGGCGTCGTGGCCCCGATCCTCTGGACCGGCGTGCTTTACGGCAGCATCGGCATCATCAATCCGGCGCTGGAGCAGCATGTCTCCTGGCGCTGGTTCATCGCCAGCCAGGTGGCTTTCGGCGTGACCTGCGGATTCGTGATCAGTCGCTGGACCAAGGTGCCGACCATGCAGAAGTGGTCGCTGCAGGAGCGGTTCCACCTCGAGGGGAACAGGGAAACGAAGCCATGACGCCGCGCCTTCGAAAATCCCTGGCTGCGGCTCTCGCCGGATCGGCCTGCGCCTTGTCCGCGAGCCTCGCCGCGTGCGGCAGGATCGGCACGACCAAGCCGGCGGAAACGGCAGTGGTTTCCCTGCCTCAGGCAGCGCTGGCCAAGTACGCGCAGAATTGCTCCGCCTGTCATGGCGCCGACGGCGTCAATGGCGCCGCGCGGCCTCTGGCTGACGCGAACTATCTGGCCAGCGTGGGCCGCGAGTCGATCATCGCCATCACGACAAGCGGTGTGCGCGGAGGATTCTGTCCTGGCTCGGGCCCGGGCTCGCTGGCCAACTGGGACAGCAAGCAGGTCGCCGCATTCGTCGATGGATTGATGGAAGCATGGGGCAAGGGCGGAGTCGCACTCTCCATTCCGTGGTCGGTGAAGTCGGCCAGCTCCGGTGATGCGTCGCGCGGGCGAGGCGTCTACGCCGCGATGTGCCAATCCTGCCACGGCGCGCCGGGATCCCAATCCGCCTCAAGCGCCGGCAGCGTGACCGACCCCAATTATTTGCGCTTGATCACCGACCAGGGCCTGCGCTCCGCGATCATCTTTGGCCGGCCCGCGCGCGGCATGCCCGCCTGGAGCGGTCCCTTTCCGAACCAGCCTGCCGATCGAAAGCTGTCCGCCCAGGAAGTCTCCGATGTCACGGCGTTTCTGCGTTCCACCACGAGCCTGAAATCACAGGAGCAACCATGAGCTGCGATTGTCCACATTCCCCCGGCTCCACGCCGCCGCCCAGCGCCCGCCGCGGCGTCCTGCTGAAGATCGGCGTCGGCTTGATGGGAATCGGCGGCGCCATCGCGGCGATTCCGCTGATCGGTTACGCCATCACTCCTTCGCTGAAGAAGTACAAGAACACCTGGATCGATCTTGGCGACACCGGCAATTTTCCCGAGGGGGAGACGCGCCTGGGCAAGTTCACCAATCCCAACGCCTCGCCCAGTGATGGCGCCAGCGCCGAACAGGCGGTCTGGGTGCGCTCCTTCAAGCCGAAACAGTTTCAGGTCTTCGCGGTCAACTGCGCCCACCTCGGCTGTCCGGTGAAGTGGTTTCAGCAGAGCAAACTTTTCATGTGCCCATGTCACGGCGGCGTCTACTACGAGGATGGCAGCCGCGCCAGCGGACCGCCGCCGCGCGGGCTCTTTGAATACAAGTGGAAGATCGAAAACGGCCGCCTGTTCATCGACGCCGGGCGCCTGCCGGGCCTGGAGGAAAGCGCCTGAATGGCCCGCTTGATCAAGCGCATCCTGGGCTGGACCGAGTCACGCTCCGGCGTGGCGGCCTTCGTTGCGCCGATCGTGACCCACCGCGTGCCGCGCGACGCCAAGTGGTGGTACGTCTTCGGCAGCGCGTCGCTGATGTTCTTCATGATCCAGGTGGTGACCGGCATCCTGCTCGCCACCTTGTATGTGCCCAGCGCCGCCGAGGCCTTTTCGAGCCTGCAGAACATCGATCAGCAGGTGCCCTTCGGGTGGATGCTGCGTGCACTTCACGCGTGGAGCAGCAACGCCATGGTGCTGATGGTGGCCATCCACATGAGCCAGGTCTTCCTGCACGCCTCCTTCAAGTTTCCGCGCGAGCTGATGTGGATGGTGGGCGTGCTGCTGCTCTTTGGCACGCTGGCCCTGGCCTTCACCGGGCAGATCATGCGCTGGGACCAGGACGCCTACTGGGGACTGGGCATCGGGGCCTCGATCGTCGACCGCGTGCCGCTGATGGGCAACTCGCTGCGCAATCTCATGCTCGGCGGCCCCTACATCGGCGGCGCCACGCTGAGCCGCTTCTTCGCGCTGCATGTCTTCGTGCTGCCCGGCCTGATGATCGCGCTCATCGGGGCGCACATGGCCTTGATCCTGAAGAACGGCATCAGCGAGATGCCCAAGCCGGGCATGGTCGTGGATCCCGAGACCTACAAGGAGGAATACGAGGAACGCGTCCGCAAGACCGGCGTGCCCTTCATGCCCGACGCGGCGCAGCGCGACATGGTTTTCTGCGGCGCGATGCTGATCGCGGTGGGCGTGCTCGCGGCGTGGCTGGGCCCGGTCGGACCCAACGGCGTGCCCGATCCGACGGTGATCGACGCGAATCCGCGCCCCGACTTTGCCTTCCTCTGGATCTTCACCGCCATGGCCCTGATGCCGCCGCAGATCGAGACCGCGGTGCTGCTGATCGCGCCGGTGGTGTTGGGACTCTTCCTGCTCGGACTGCCGCTGATCTCCAACCGCGGCGAACGCGCGCCGAGCAAACGACCCGGCGCCGTGCTGGGTTTTGTGCTGGTGGTGACGGCGCTGGGAACGCTCTCCTGGATGGGCGTGGTCAGCGCCTGGAGTCCGGTGATGGATGCGTGGACCAGCCTCCCCACCCCGGTGCAATACCTCGCGGGGCGCACGCCGCTTGAGCTGCAGGGCGCGCTGGTAATGCAGCACAGCCAGTGCCGCAACTGCCACAGCCTGGGCGGGGCGGGGGGGCTGCGCGGACCAAGCCTGGACGACATCGGCTCGCGCAAATCCTGGGATCAATTGGTGCGCCAGGTGCAGCAGGGCGGCGGCAACATGCCCGCCTACGGCAAGAATCTCTCCAGCGCCGAGACCACGGCGGTGGTTGCCTTCATGGCCACTCTGCGCAGCTCCGGCGCGCCGGCCTCGGTGATTCCCGGCGCGATGGAGGTGCAGCCCTCGCCGGGCGAAGCGCCTCGCGCCACCCTCTCGAACGCGGGGCGGTAGCGCCGATGGAGCGCGCCACCCTCTGGTCGGCGTGGAGCGTCCTCTCGCCTTTCACACTCGTGGCGATTCTGCTGCTGGCGCTCTATTGGCGCGGTTGGCGCCGCCTGCACCATGCGATGCCGCAGCGCTGGTCGCTCAGGCATGCCCTGTTCTTCTCGGCGGGCATCGCCGCGATGTGGATCGCGCTGCAGTCACCCATTGACGCGATGGCTTCCTGGCTCCTCTCGGCGCACATGACGCAGCATTTCCTGCTGACCATGATCGCGCCGCCGCTGCTGCTGCTGGGCTGGCCGATGTCGCCCTTGCTCGCAGGGCTGCCGCGCTGGATGAGCCGCGACGGACTCGGTCCGCTGCTGGCGTGGCCGCGCGTCCAGAAGTTTGGCCGCGGCTTGACTCATCCTGTCACCGGATGGCTGGCGATGGTGCTGCTCACCTGGGGCTGGCATCTGCCGGTGATGTATCAGTTGGCGCTGGAAGTTCCGGCGTTGCACATCGTGGAGCATGCGTGCTTCCTCTGGGGCGGCCTGCTGTTCTGGTGGTGCGTCGTTGAGCCCTATCCGTGGCGCAATCCCTGGCCGCGCTGGGCGATTCCGGTCTATCTGTTGAGCGCCGATATGGCCAACACCATCGTCGCCGCGGTCCTCGCCTTCGCGTCGGGGGCCATCTACCCGTGGTACGAAGCGACGGCGCCGACATTCGGTGTCACGGCGCTGGCCGATCAGCAGGCCGCCGCGGCCATCATGTGGATCCCGGGGCAATTGGTGTATCTGGTTCCCGCTGCAGTGATCATGTTCAACACGCTCTCGCGACCGCGCACGGTGCAAGCGCGGTCGTTTGCCTTGCCGATTCTCCAGGTCGCGGGCCGCCGCAGAAAGCGATCGCCCTTTGACGCGATTGAGATCCCGCTGCTGGGCGCCATCCTGAAGTCCGCCAACGCGCGCGGCGGATTGCGCTGGGTGATGTTCGCGGGAGCAGCCGCCATCTGCATCGATGGATGGCTTGGCCCGCGCGAGGCCTCGACCAACCTGGCGGGCACCTGGACTTGGACGCATTGGCGGGGTCTGACCGCGGTGTCGATGATCGCGGTCGGCAACCTGGCCTGCATGGCCTGCCCGCTGATCGCGCCGCGGAATTTCCTGCGCCGCTGGATCACGCCGCGCTTCCGCTGGCCGCGGGCGATCTCCACCAAGTGGATTGCGCTTGCGTTGATTGGAGCATGGCTGCTGTGCTACGAAATCTGGTCGCTCTGGGATTCGAGTTTCGCGACGGCGTGGATCATCGCCGGCTACTTCATGGCCGCAACCGCCATCGATCTGCTTTTCGAAGGAGCGTCCTTCTGCAAGTGGATCTGTCCGATCGGCCAATACCAGATGGCCATGAGCACGGCGAGTCCGATGGAGGTGCGGATCCGCGCCGAGGATGTGTGCCAGACATGTCAGACGCATGATTGCCTGCGCGGCAATGCGTCCTCGCCCGGCTGCGGCACCGGATTGTTTCTGCCAAAAAAAGTCGGCAACCTGGATTGCACCTTCTGCCTGGACTGCGTCTCGGCCTGCCCGCACGACAACATCGGCCTGCTTACGCGGGTTCCCTTCGCGGAGCTGGTTCAGGATCGCTGGCGATCGAGCATCGGCCTCATGGCCAAGCGCGCCGACTTCGCCGCGCTTCTGGCGATGCTCGCGGTGGGCGCTTTCGCCAACGCCCTCACCATGACCGAGCCGATGCTGGAATTCGTCGCGGAGTGCAGTGAACGATTGGGTTCCAATGTCATTGCGGTCATCGCCGTGGTCATAGCTTCCATGGCATTGATCGCGCTTCCATTGCTGATCGCGGCGGGGATCGGCTCGCTGATGCGCAAGGAACAGTTTCGCATTCGCTTCGCCCATCTGACGCTGGAGCTGCTGCCGCTGGCCATCGCCATGTGGGTGGCGCATCTCGGCTTTCATCTCGCAACGGGGTTCCGTTCCGCCTGGCCGCCGCTTCAACGGGCCATGCTTGACATGAATGTTTCCGGATTCGGCGAGCCCCAGTGGAGCGCCAATTGCTGCGCGGTCATGCCTTCCTGGCTTCTTCCCGCGCAGCTCTGCCTGCTGGGAGCGGGGCTGCTGGTCTCGATGACGCTGGTGTGGATCCGCTCCGAGCGATCACTCGGTTTGTCCAACGGATCGCTGCCGAGGGTGCGCTCGGTGGCGGCACTCGCCTGGTGCGAGCTGGGCGCGGCATTGGCCTGGTGGATGCTGGGCGCCTGGATCGTCCTGCAACCGATGCAAATGAGGGGGCTGATCCCATCATGAGACGTCGCGCCACCATCGCCATCGCATCAGCCCTGTTTCTGGGCATGCTCGCGCCCCGCGCCGCCGCCGACGGCGGGCAGGTCATCGCTATCAAGGCGATCGGTGAGGATCGCGTCGTCCTGATGGTGAATCCATCGCAGCCATGCGTGGGCCCCGTCAAAATCATCGTGCGCGCCAGCCCCAGGCTTGAGCTGGTCGAATGCACCCTGAGCGCGACCAGCGCTCTGGGCGGCGCACCGATCCAGTGCGCAATGGCGCCGGACCCCGACGGACTCGGTCTTCGCGCCATCATTCAATGCGACGACCCCGCACTCTGGAAGATCTCGGTGCAGTCGATCACGGCTTATGGCTCCTTCGAGATTTCCGGCGAGGTGATGGTGGCGCCGACTCCGCCGCGATGGGAAAGCCACTGGCCGTGGCTGCTCTCGTGGGTTCCCTTCGCCTTGCTCCTGCTCGTCCGGCAATCGGCCCGCCGCCATGCCAAGCATTATGAAGCCGCCGACGGAGTATTCTCCGTGCGGCGAACCCCGCCTGAGATCGAACTTCGACCGTGACACCACCCGCCGACATCTCCACGCCATCCGAGAGCGACGCGCTCGAAGTGCTCCTGATCGACGGGTCCGGCTTCATCATCGCGCTGAGCATGGGCGCCGCCAAATATCTGGGCCGACCGCAACGCGAATTGCAGGGGCGATCGCTGAGCGAAGTCTTTCCCATGGGGGTTCATCCGGCATTCCCATGGCTCGACCAGCTCTCGAAGTCCGGCTCGCCACTGCCGCCGCTGTTGCTGGATCTCGAGCACACCCAGGCCGATGAGGCCTCGGTCCATGTGGAGGGCGTGCTCTACGCCATTGAAGTTGGGCTGCGCAGCGACGGCGAAACCGTGGCGGGCCTGGCCATCCGTCCCAGCACCAGCTTCGCCGTCGAGAACGAGCTGCTCACGGCTCAGCGCCAGATCCTGCAACTGGCGGCGCAGCGCGCCACGCTGCCCGACACGCTCGATGCGGTCGCAACATTTTCGGAGAAGGTGCTGCCCAGCGAGGTCTTCTGCCTCCTGACGCCGGTCTCGGAGCAGGGGGACATCGGCAGCGGCCTTCGCGCCACGCTGCCCGGCGACATTCGCGGCCTGCTCGCCTCCTTTCAGGATTCTCCCGACGCGGCGCCGGGACTGGTGGCCCGCAGCACCGGGAAGATGGTCGTCGCCAATGAGCTCGATCAGGATCCGCGCTGGAAGAACTATTCCAAGCGCCTGCGCAGCCACGGCCTGGTCACCGTCTGGAGCGTTCCCATCTGCGACTCGCGCAAGTCCGCGGTGCGCGCCATCCTGGAGTTTCATCTTCCTGTGCGCCGCGGACCCAACCGCGCCGAGCTGAAGGTGATCGAGGAATTGTCGGCGCTGGTCCGCCTGGCGATCGACCTGCACCAGTTGCAAGCCGATCTGGACTTGAGCGAGTCCAGTCTGCGCTCCACGATCCAGGCGATTCCGCTGATTCTCTGGCAGACCGACCGCGAGGGGCGCTTCACGGTCTGCGAAGGCAAGGGGCTGGCGTCGCTGGGATTGAAGTCCGGCGATGTGGTCGGGCAGAAGGTGGAAGAGATTCTTCGCTCCGACCCCAACGCGAAGATCCACGTGCAGAAGGCGCTGGCCGGCGAAAGCGTCGCCGGTGAATTGATCGCGGGAACCACCCGATTCATCCAGTCGGCGGGACCGCTGCGCGACGAGGCCGGAGCCATCGTCGGCGCCCGCGGCATCGCCCTGGACGTCACCGCGCAGCGCCAGGCCGAGGCGGCGGCGGAGGCGACCGGCGACCTGCTCAAGACCGTCGTCGACACGGCGCTGGACGCGCTTGTCACGATCGACGTGGAGGGCAAGATCGTCCTCTGGAACAAGCAGGCGGAACTGCTCTTCGGCTGGAGCAGCGCCGAGGCCAAGGGCATGCGCCTGGAGGAGACCATCATCCCGCCCGATTTGGTGAAGGCCCATCAGGAGGGCATGCGCCGCTACCACGCTGAGGGGGTGGGTCCGATCCTGGGCAAGCGCATCGAGATCATGGCAATGAACCGCGCCGGCACAAAGTTCCCAGTCGAACTGGCGGTGAGCCCCCACGCCGGAAAATATGTGGGCGGATTCAGCGCGTTCATCCGCGACATCTCCGACCGCCGCCGCAGCGAGACTGCGGTGAAGGCCAGCGAGGAGCGATTGAAGCTGGTCATCGAGGCGAGCACCGACGGCTTCTGGGATTACCGGCTCGACGGCGGCATGAGCGTGGTGAGCGACCGCTGCTCCACAATGCTCGGCTACAAGTCGGGCGAGGCGCCGGTCTCCACGCCCGATGTGAATCCGCTGATCCATCCCGACGACGCGCCGCGCGTGAAACAGTCCTGGCAGGAGCATCTGGCGGGCAAGACGCCGCGCTACGAGTCGGAGCATCGGCGCCGCGCCAGCGATGGTTCGTGGCGATGGGTGTTGGACCGCGGCAAGGTGGTCGAGCGCGTGGAGGGAATGAAGGCGGTGCGCGTCACCGGAACGCAGACCGACATCACCGAGCGGCGCGGGCTTGAGGCGAGCCTGGGCGCCGCCGAGCGCATGGAATCGCTGGGTCTTCTCGCCAGCGGCTTTGCCCAGGAGCTCGATAGCGTGCTTTCGGTCATCCGCGCGCATGCGTCGCTGGCCAACATCACCACAGGAGTGCCTGCGAAGGCGGTGGAGAGTCTTGAGGTGATCCAACTCGCGGTCGCTCGTGCGAAAGCCATGAGCCGCAACTTGATTCTGCTTGGCGAGGGCGGCGAAGTCGGCGAGCCGCCGCGGCCGATCGTGGTGAGCGACGCGGTGCGCGAGGCCGTGCGCCTGCTCGCGCCGAACCTGCCGCGCACCATCACCGTCGCTGTTGAGGACCTCACCGACGGTCGCGAGCGCGTCGCCGTTGATTCAAGCCGACTGCAGCAGGCGATCTTGAACCTTTTGATGCGCGCCTCAGAAGCACTGGCCAACAACGGCATGATCACCATGCGGATTGCCCAGACGATCGAAGGCTCGGAGCCGCTGGTGCGGGTGGAGTGCGTTGATCGCGGAGCGCCATTGAGCGCCGATCAGCAGCAGCACGCGTTCGATGCCCTCGCCCCCGACGGTTCGTTGCGCGGACGAACCGCGATGGGACTGGCCGCGGTGAAGCGATTCGCCGAATCCGCCGGCGGTCATGCGCAAGTCTCATCAACCGCCGAGGGCACGGTCTTCTGCCTCTCCATTCCCGCAGCGCGGGAGTCCTACAGCCAGGAGCGCCTCCCCATCGTGCTGGCGGAGAGCCATCCGCTGCTGCGACCAATGTTGGTCGAAGCCTTGCAGGCCAGCGGCCATCGCGTGGTCACCGTGGAAAGCGACCGCGATTTGGAAGCCGCGGTGCGGCGCATGGGCTCGGGGTGCGTGGTCGTGCTGGACGAGGAGAGCGTGACCGGGCAGTCGGGCGCCATCCTGAAGAAGATCAAGGCGAGCCTGAAGACCATGCCACCGGTGATCCTGCTGGTCAGCGCCGCCGCGGAGGAGGTGGATCTGGGCGTGCCCGCGAGTCGCCTGCAGAAGCCCTTCATGTTCGACTCGTTGCTCAACGAGATCATGAAAACCGCGGGCCAGCCAACATGAACTCCCATCTCAACATCGAAAGTTTCGAGGCCGTCGCCAAGGATCGCCTGAAGCGAAAGGCCTTTGACTACTACCGCTCCGGCGCGTGGGGCGAGTGGACGGTGAAGGCAAACGTAACCGCCTGGAGCGAGATCCGCCTGCTTCCCCGGGTCTTCGTCGACGTGTCGCGGCGATCTGCCGCCAGCGAGTTGCTTGGCATGCAAATGTCCTTTCCACTGCTGATCGCGCCGACCGCGATGCAGTGCATGGCCGATCCGGAAGGAGAGGTCGCCACCGCGCGAGCTGCCGCAAAGGCGGGCGTTCCCATGGTGCTCTCGAGCCTTTCGACCCGCTGTGTCGAGGATGTGGTGAAGGCCTCACGTGGGGACGTGGTGATGCAGATCTACATCTCAAGCGATCGCGGTTTCACCAAGTCCCTGGCGCAGCGAGCGGAGGCCGCGGGCTGCAAGGCGCTGATGGTGACGGCGGACACGCCGGTGTGGGGAGTGCGCGAGCGCGACATCCACAATGGTTTCCATGTTCCCGAGGGCATGTCGATCGTCCATCTGCAACGGCCCGGCCAGCCGAGTGGGCACGCCGGCCGCGGCATCGGCGAATCGCTGGGCTGGACCATCGACGCCTCGCTGACCTGGATGGATCTCGATCTGATCCGGCAGTCGGTGAAGATTCCGGTCATGGTGAAGGGCATCATGCGCGGCGATGACGCGGTGCGTGCCTTCGACTCCGGCGCCAGCGCCGTGGTGGTGAGCAACCATGGCGGCCGCCAGCTCGATGGCGCAGCGCCGACCGCCGAAGCGCTGCCTGAGATCGCGGAGCGCGCGGGGAACCGCGGAAAAATCATTGTCGACGGCGGCATCCGCCGCGGTCCTGACATGCTGCGGGCTTTGGCTCTTGGCGCTCATGCCGTCATGGTCGGGCGGCCCGTGCTTTGGGGTCTGGCGGCGGGCGGCGAAGCGGGGGTGGCCCGCGTGCTGCAGATTCTCAAACAGGAATTCGACCTGGCGATGGCCTTGTCAGGTTGCGCCGATCTCGCGGCAGTCACCAGGGATTTGATCCTCAATAAGTTTTAACTGGCGCCGTTGGCAATTTGCAACCCAGGGCGACCACAGTTTGTCATGGATATCACAATTTACTTCTGGAAAACGCCACATTTGCCTTGCTTGAGTATGGTTCTGAGGACATGATGTGCCGTAGCGAAGCTTGTCCCATGTTTGATGTGGGGATTTCATCCGGAGGAAGTAACTAATGCAGCTTTCAATAGCCAAAGTATCCAGTTGGATTGTCGCGGTCGTAGTGTGTCTATTTATTTTGACCAGCGCATTCGCCGCACCGCCTGGCTCATTTACGCTTTCAAACGAAGCGCCGATTTGCGACACCACACCACCCGCAAATCCGGCAATCAGACTCAATTGGACTCAATCGAATGGAGCGACAACTTACGCCGTCTATCGCAACGGCAGCCTTTACGCTTCATCCATTACTGGGCTTACATTTTACAACAATGCCAACCTGACGGCGGGGCAAACGTACACCTACAAAGTGCGCGCGACGAACGCCTCTGGGTCCACCGACTCCAACACCATCAGCGTCGATGTCCCGGTAAATATTTGTGCATCCGCAAATTTGCCTGGAAACTTCACGCTATCGAATCAGACTCCGATCTGCGACACCACTCCGCCTGCAAACCCAGCAATTACACTCAATTGGACCCAATCGAATGGAGCGACAACTTACGCCGTCTATCGCAACGGAAGCCTTTACGCTTCATCCATTACTGGGCTCACGTTTTACAACAATGCCAACTTGACGGCGGGGCAAACGTACACCTACAAAGTGCGCGCGACGAACGCCTCTGGGTCCACCGACTCCAACACCATCAGCATCGATGTCCCGGTAAATATTTGTGCATCCGCAAATTTGCCTGGAAACTTCACGCTATCGAATCAGACTCCGATCTGCGACACCACTCCGCCTGCAAACCCGGCAATTACACTCAATTGGACCCAATCGAATGGAGCGACAACTTACGCCGTTTATCGCAACAGCAGCCTTTACGCTTCATCCATTACTGGGCTTACATTTTACAACAATGCAAACATGACGGCGGGGCAAACATACACCTACAAAGTGCGCGCGACGAACGCCTCTGGGTCCACTGACTCTAACACCATCAGCGTCGATATCCCAGTAAATATTTGTGCATCCGCAAATTTGCCTGGAAACTTCACGCTATCGAATCAAACGCCATTTTGCAATTTTGATCCGCCTGCGACACCAGAGATCGATTTAAACTGGACAGCCTCGAGCGGCGTAGCGACTTATCAGGTGTGGCGTGATGGCGTTCCGTATAGCCAAAACCAAACACAACAATATTTCTACAACCAGATCAATCTGTCACCGGGGCAAACATACACCTACACGGTGCGCGCGACTAACTCATTCGGGTCTACTGACTCAAATGCGATTGTCGTCACTATTCCGGCCAATATATGTTCAGCTACGAATCTGCCCGGAAATTTTACACTATCAACTCCGACGCCAATTTGCGACCCCACCCCTCCCGCAAAACCCGCAATTCCTCTCGGTTGGACGGCCTCAAGTGGTGCGGCGACTTATACCATGTTTCGCAATGGCAGCCCCTATGCGTCTACCACGGGATTGACGTTTCTCAACAATGCTAATTTGATTGCCGGACAAACATACTCCTATATGGTGCGCGCAACAAATACTATCGGATCAACAGATTCAAATACAATTAGCGTTGTAATACCTGAAAATATTTGCATTACTTCTGACTGCCCAGCAGGAGAGATTCGTGACTGCAATGGTAATTGTGCGCCGGCAGCCTGGGCAAGTGATGCATATTGCGACAATGGCTACTACTGGTACAACGGGGTCTCAATTAACTTTGACTGTTCCAAATATAATAGTGACGGTGGAGCTTGTATAAATGTCCCTGGATTGTCCGAGCCGGCAGCCCACAGCAAGCCTCTGCCGACCATATGTATCCCGCAGGATCCTCCAACTCCAACCCAAAAAAACCTTGTTGAAATTGTCCATGGACGCAATACAAGTGACGATGCTTATCGCGGTGTTTGGAAAGCAATGGCAGATAGGATTCGTTCTCAGCTCGGATCAGATTGGCAAGTGGTTGCTCACAACTGGACTCAAGAGTCAAATCATGGAGTTGGATCCGTGCTTTCGTATGCAGCTACGCAAGGTACTTATGTTGGAAAAGCAATAGCAGCGGGGCATTACGACCATGTTCATTTAATCGGCCACAGCGCTGGTGCTATGGTCATTGCCACGGCAGCATTCTGGATCAAACATCCAGATGGGGATCCATATTCCACTCCAACAAATACGGTGATTCATACAACTTATCTAGATGCATATACAGGAATATGGGAAGGGCTTTGGACCGGACAAATATACGGAGCGAATGCAAATTGGTCGGATCAATATTACTCAAAAGAACCAAGGGATTCAGAGTGCTATGGCCCTTATGGAGACATATATCATGATCAATGCTCGACATATCTATATACAGAAGCGGTACTTCCATTATGCCATAATGTCGATATTACCGAATTGGATCAGTCGTATTCGCCTGTATGTCTCTCGACGCACTCTTGGCCACACAAGTTCTACCGATACTCAATCACGGGTGAAACCTCCGAATTAGGGTGCTCTTCCTGCGGCATACGGTATTGGTGCTACGATCCGCCATTCCAGACCTATGCCCCGTACGGCTTTGGCTTAAGCAAAGAGAAATTGGGTTCGGCATGGGGATCGACTGTAGCGGACGACAGATATATACGTGGTGCGAACGTTGCTTTGGGGGGGGCAGATTTGGTTGCGCCACCGGATGCGACTGCATCATTTCAATTTCGCATTAACGAATCTATTGCTGTGGCGGGTGTCCCATTCACTACTAGTCCTGGAAATGCAGTGGCAGTCACGGCAAACGGTTGTTCTTTGACAATTCCGGGAAGGCCTGTGCCGGAATCAGCATGGATTAGCATTCAATTTACTCCCTCATTTAAGACGAACATTGTTCAGTTCGAACTTGGATTCTTGGGTGATGCTGGAGTATTCACTGCATACGTTGACGGAGAAGAGTTGCTAAAATTTGAGCCGAGTTTGATGAAGCCCGGTGTTACTATACAGAACTTACAATGCGATACTGATTTAAACCCGGGAACAACACACACGCTTTCGTTTCGACTGGATGAGATACCCCCTGGGTCTATATCTGTCGTATTACAAAACATGCATTCTGGATGGGCAGGATTCGCGCCATTGGAAAATGGGACTGTCGTAGCTTGGGGTGCAGGAATGACAAATTCGGATTATCCTAACTACGGCCAATCACTCGTTCCTGCAACTCTTGGTCCATGTAAAGCGGTTGCTGCGGGCTCCTATCACTCTCTTGCAATTCAGGAAGATGGGAAAGTCGTGGGTTGGGGCGCAATTTCTGGTTACAACTACGGCCAATCCATTGTTTCTGCAAATCTTGGTCCTTGTAAAGCAATTGCTGCAGGCAACATCCATTCTGCAGCTATTCAGGACAATGGAACCGTTGTGGCTTGGGGTGATGATTATGCCGGTAAATGCGATGTTCCTGCAACTCTTGGTCCTTGCAAAGCAATTGCAACTGGTTCTGACCATACTGTCGCATTACAAGAAAGTGGAATAGTTGTGGGATGGGGAAACAACAGTGAGGGTCAAGCCAAAGTGCCGGTATCACCTGCGGCTTGCAAAGCAGTTGCGGCGGGAAACCACACCGTTGCGTTGCAGGAAAATGGAATAGTTCTGGCTTGGGGAAACAACTACTCCGGTCAATGCGATGTGCCAGAAACTCTTGGAGCTTGCAAGGCAATTGTTGCGGGTCTCCAATATAACTCTATAGGAGGGCATAACGTCGCTTTGCGGGAAAATGGAACAGTAGTGGCTTGGGGTGACAACTACTCCGGTCAATGCGATGTGCCAGCAACCCTTGGTGTGTGTAAGGCAATTGCTGCAGGGAGTTTCCATTCGGTTGCAATTAAGGAGGATGGCACGGTCGTGGCTTGGGGAACGGGTTACCAAAATGACGGCCACTCAATAGTGCCGCCAAATCTCGGACCTTGTAAAGCTATCGCTGCAGGATTTGACCACACGGTTGCAATCCTTGAAGATGGAAATGTAGTGGCATGGGGGTACAACGGCTACGGAGAAACTAACGTACCCGTGAATCTGGGTGCTTGTAAGGCAGTTGCTGCTGGCGGGAATAATTATTACGGTGGGCACACCGTAGCGCTGCAAGAAAATGGAAGTGTTGTGTGTTGGGGTGCAAATAGCTACGGGCAATGTAATGTGCCAGTAAATCTTGGTGCTTGTAAGGCAATTGCTGCAGGTGAGTACCACACTGTGGCTCTAACTGAAAATGGAACCGTAGTTGCTTGGGGTGACAACTACTCGGGACAATGCGATATACCTGCGCCTCTTGGGGTCTGTAAAGCTATTGCAG
Organism: Planctomycetota bacterium; assembly: GCA_021414025.1. Taxonomy (NCBI): domain Bacteria; kingdom Pseudomonadati; phylum Planctomycetota; species Planctomycetota bacterium. Next base: position 561,686 of record JAIOPG010000002.1, read on the forward strand.
CAGGTAATTACCATACAGTTGCAATTCGGGAAGATGGAGCCATTGTTATTTGGGGTGACAACGGCTACCAACAATCCACGGTGCCAGTATCGCCGGGTGTCTGTAAAGCAATTTCAGCAGGCGGTAATCATACTTTGGCACTAAAGGAAATCGGAACAGTCGTTGCCTGGGGTAACAACTACTTGGGTCAATGCAATGTGCCCGTGAATCTTGGGCCCTGTAAGGCAGTAGCTGCGGGAGGGGGACACTCAGTGGCTCTAAAAGAAGACGGAACGGTCGTCGCATGGGGTAGCAACATGTGGGGTCAATGTAACGTGCCAGCAAATCTGGGGACTTGCAAAGCAATTGCCGCAGGTTCAGATCACACCGTGGTAATTAGGGATGATGGAACGGTCGTGGCTTGGGGAACGAGTTTCCAAAATTACGGCCAATCAATAGTGCCGCCTAATCTTGGAGCCTGCAAAGCAGTTGCAGCCGGATTTGGTCACACTCTTGGAATCCAATCTCCCTCTGTACCGTGCCCGTCCGACCTTGACGGCTCGGGCGAAGTTGATGGTGGAGACATTGGTCTGATCCTTCTTGATTTTGGACCATGCAACGGCTGCTCCACCGACCTGGATGGATCAGGTGAAGTTGATGGTGGTGACATCGGACTCGTGTTGCTCGATTTCGGACCGTGCCCGTGAACGAATTCACCGCTCGATGAAATACTCCATGCTCACCACGGCCTTGGCCGACTTCTTGATGGACGAAGTGTCGTTCAGGCCGTAGTCGGACACTTCATTGGAGCCATAGGGCACAATCTGGAAAACGCCCTGCGACGCGTTGGCGAGCGTGCCGACCTTGCTGCCCGAGCCCTTGGCCAAGACCATCGCGCGGTCATATCCATTCTGCGTCGCCTTCTCCAGCAGATCCATTTTGACGCTGTCGATCGTGCTGCAGGTGTAGGAGGGGTCGTAGGAAGTGATCGTCACGCCATCCTTCTGCAGGTCGGCGGCCTTGCGCTGCAAATCACGCAATGCCTCGACGCGCGTCGAGGCGACGGAAATTTCCTGCGAGGCAACGTAGTGGTCGACCGCGCTCAGGGCGACGCCTTTGTCGTTCTTGACATAGACCGTGGTCAGGGTCAGTTCGTCGAGCGAAATCTCCTCGGTTGGAAACTGATTGGTGCGAATCAGTGACTGGACCTTGTTCATCGAGGCGTCGAGCTTGGCGAAGCACTCGGCGGGTGCCGCGCCCTTGGCGCAGACACTGCCGCGCCAATTGCCCTTGTCGGAGAGCATCATGACCTCGGCCACTCCCTTCACGTGGATCGTGCGACCCGATTTGCTGTGCGAGGCGATCGCCTGCCCGACGGCCTGCGAAGAGAGCACCACGCCCAGTGCGAGCGTGGCGCCGAGCAGAAACATGCCGAGCCCGAAGTTCTTGACCAGCGGCGGAAAACGAGACAGGAAAGTTGATTTCATGACGCAGTCCTTTGCGAAAGATTTTGAAGCGTTCAACGACCTTGTCGAACGGGGCGATGATCGTAGAGATTTACCCTCAGCAGGTAAATGAAAATCAATCTGATTTCAAAAAAAGTCTCAACCGGCGGGGGCGCTCTCGGCCACATCGCTGGTGAGCCCGCCGTAGGTCCGGCGGCGGTTGGCGAAATCCTGCAGGGCGATCTCCAGGTCCTTCTCGCCGAAGTCCGGCCAGAGGGTCTGCGTCACATGGAATTCGGCGTAGGAAATCTGCCAGAGCAGGAAGTTGCTCACGCGCATCTCGCCGGCCGTGCGAATCAGGAGGTCCGGATCGGGAAGCCCCGCGGTGAAGAGGTGCTGGGAAATGACCGACTCTGAAATGGAATCGACCGTGATCGCTCCATCCTTGGCCTTCTGTGCCAGAACTCTGCAGGCATCGGCCAACTCCGCCCTGGCTCCGTAATTCAAGGCAAGGCAAAGGGTTAAGCCGCCGCAATGAGCGGTGGCCTTCTCAGTGTCATCCAGAAGTGCCAGCACATCCGCATGCAGCCCCTCGCGCCGGCCGATCCGCCGGAAGCGGATGTTGTTGGTGAGCATCGTCGGCAGCTCCCCCTTGAGGTGCTCGCGCAGCAGCTGCATCAGGGCGGCGATCTCCGCTTGCGGCCGTTTCCAGTTTTCGCTGGAGAAGGAGTAGAGGGTGAGGGCCTGGATGCCGCGCTTGGCGCAGCTTTCGGTGATCTCGCGCACGGTCTTGCTGCCCGCCTTGTGGCCGAGCTCGCGCACCAGTCCGCGGGCCTCCGCCCATCGGCCATTGCCATCCATGATGATGGCGATGTGCCTGGGCACCAGCGGGTTGGGCCGCGTGCCGGAAATTGCAGTCGCGGGTTTGGCCGTGGTCGGACTCATGGTTCGATGGTATGCCGACTAGGTGCCGGCGGCGACAAGCGTCTGGGTTCGCTCGGGGCCGACGCCGACCATCTCGATCGGAATCTTCAGGTAGGCCTCGATGCGCTCCAGGTATTTGCGGGCATTGGCCGGCAACTGGGATCGTTCGGCGGCTTCATTGATGGGTTCGCTCCAGCCCGGCAATGTTTCATAGATGGCCGTGACCCCCTGAAGACGTCGGGCGTCGGGAATGAAGCGGTCGGTTTCGCGGCCGTCGGGCAGGCGATATTTGGTGCAAATCTTCAGCTCCTTGACGCCGCTGAGCACATCCAGCAAGGTGCAGGCCACGCCGGTGGCTCCGCAGATCATTGCCGCGTAGCGGACGGCGACCAGGTCGAGCCAGCCGATGCGCCGCGGCCTACCCGTAGTCGTTCCATATTCGCGGCCTCGATCGCGGATGCCCTGGCCGATCTCGTCCAGCAGCTCAGTCGTGAATGGTCCGGCGCCGACCCGCGTCGAGTAAGCCTTCATGATTCCCAGTACTCGGTGGATCGAACTGCCGGGCAGACCCGTGCCTGGCGGAATGCCCAGCGTGGAGCAATTGCTGCTGGTCACGAAGGGATAAGTGCCATGGTCGATGTCGAGCAGACAGGCGTTGGCTCCCTCGAAGAGGATGCGCTTGCCCGCCTTGATGGAGTCGTGCAGGCCGTAGACCGTGTCCTTGATGTGCGGGCGAAGCGACTCGCCGGCTTTCGCAAAGCGCGTGGCTAGCGCGTCGGCATCAAGCGGCGGCGCCTTCACGCCGAGAGCTTGAAGTTCCTTGGTCCGCAGACGGCAAATCACCCGGAGCCGCTCCTGCAAATAGGTTGGGTCCAGCAGATCGCCCATGCGAATCGCGGTGGAGCGATTGATCTTGTCGCCGTAGGCCGGGCCGATGCCGCGCCGCGTGGTGCCGATCGCCAGGCTTCCAGCGTCATTCTCGGTGACGCCCGCCAGATATTCCTCCAGCGCCGCATCCTGCTCCTTGTGGTAGGGCAGCACCGCGTGGGCCCGGTCGCTGACCTGCAGATTGTCGGCTACGCGCACGCCGCGCTTGCGAAGACCGTCGATTTCCTCGAGCAGCTTCTCCGGATCCACGACCACGCCATTGCCGATCACGCAGGACTTGTCCGGGTGCAGGATGCCGCTGGGCACCAGGTGCAGTGCGTAGCGATCCTTGCCCACCACCACGCTGTGGCCGGCGTTGGCGCCGCCGTTGTAGCGCACGATGACATCGTGCTGGCTGGTCAGAAGGTCGACGATCTTGCCTTTGCCTTCGTCCCCCCATTGAAGGCCGACGACCGCGGTGTTTTTCGATTCGTTCACGGGGTCATGCTACTACGGGAACGCCTTCGACTTGGGCGACTGTCACACGGGGCAAAATCGTTAGTTCTTGTTTTGAGCGTGAGCGTCTATCGTGGACGCGTGAAGCTCACCGTCGCCCCGACCAACGCAGCCCAGCCCGCGGACTTGAAGCAAGTCCTGCCTGGGGATGGTGTGCGCGGCGATGGCCTCTATGTGCATGTCCCGTTCTGTCGGCACAAGTGTCACTACTGCGACTTCTATTCCTTCGTCGACTCCGAGGATCGGCAGGAGCCCTTCGTGGCCCGAATGGAAAATGAGCTCGATGCATGGGCGCGGGTGCAGCGCGGAGAATTGCAGACGCTATTTGTCGGCGGCGGCACGCCGACCATGCTGCGGGCGGACCTGCTCGACCGGATGCTCTCGGCCATTCGCGGCAAATTGAAGTGGCAGGCCGGCGCCGAGTGGACCGTGGAGGCGAACCCGGAAACCGTGAGCGAGGAGATCGCCGCAACGCTGGCCAAGCACAAAGTCACGCGGGTCTCGCTGGGCGCCCAGAGCTTTCAACCGGAGTTGCTCAAGGCGCTGGAGCGAACGCATGACCCCGCTTCAGTCGGCCGAGCCGTGGGGCGGCTGCGAAAAGCGGGGATCAACAGCATCAATCTCGACCTGATCTACGCCGTTCCGGGTGCTTCAATCGAAATGTGGCGACGCGACCTGGAAGCCACGCTTGAATTGCATCCCGAGCACATGTCCTGCTACGGGCTGATGTATGAGTCCAATACGCCGCTGGGTGTGCGCCATCATCGCGGCGAAGTTGCGGCGGTCAGCGAAGAGCTTGAAGTGGAAATGCACGAACTCGCGGCGAGCATGCTCGGTGCCGCCGGCTACGAGCACTACGAGATTTCCAACTGGGCCAAGCCCGGCCATGCCTGCAAGCACAACTTGCTCTACTGGAAGAATTCAAATTGGTTTGCCGCCGGTCCCGCGGCCAGTGGTCACGCGGACGGACTGCGCTGGCGCAATGTGCCGCGGCTTTCCGACTGGCTCGAGACCAATGACTTCGCCCCTGTGCAGGATGTGGAGAGCCTCGAGATCGACGGCCAGGTCGGTGAGGCCTTCATGATGGGATTGCGCCTGCTGGAGGGAATGCCCAGCGAGCGCGTCGAGCAACTGCTCGCCCTCGGTGAGCGCTCCACCGTGCGCCGAATCGCGATCGCGCAACATCTCGCTGAAGGTTTGCTCGAATGGGCAGGCGACAAGCTTCGCCTTACGGCCCGCGGCCGCATGCTGGCAAGCGAAGTCGCGATGGCTTTACTTTAGGTCCGCGAAAGCACTTCCATCAAGCGGGATTCATCGGTTTCATCCACCCAGATGACTGCCGCCAGCGACCCGTCGATGGTGAGGCTCTGGATGATCTCGATGTTGATGCCGGCCCCAGCGATCGAATCCAGCCGGGCCACGAAACTGCCGCCGTTGGCCTTGTCCTTGATGAGAAAGGCGTTGGCCTCGGTGACCAGCATGTCGGCGTCGCGGGCGAAGGAGCGGAACTGGTCGGCCCGCTCGGGAATGCAATGGAATCCCACGGAAGCCCGCCCAATGACCGGCCCCCACATGCCAAGGATCTCCACGTCTGCCTCGCGCAACTGCGTGGCCAGCCGCGCCAATTCTCCGGGCCTGTGCGACAGTCGAAGAAGGAAGTCCGTGACCCGCGCCCACTGAAGCATGACCGGATGATAGCGGGCGATTTTGAACCTTCGCAGGGATCCGAAATTCGTTTACTCTCATTCTCATGATTGGCCTCAGACGACTGCTCGAAGGTGTGATCGACTATGCGGGATTGTTCCCGCCCGCCGCGCTGCCGATGCAGAAGACGGTGGAGATGTTCGCGGCTCACCGCCAGACGCCGGAGCGATGGCTGCTCTCGCGCATCGCGGTGCCGGCCAAGCGGCTCTCCGAGTTCGAGAAGTGCGCGTCGCCGCTCTGGCCCAAGTCCGCCGGCGAGGGCAACTCGAACACCTGGCGGATCTCGGCAATCGTTTCCGCGCTGGACGACCCCGAATTGGAACGCGACCTGGAGCAGATCGACGAGTTCAACGCCTTCTACAAGAAGAAAGGCGGCACGCCGGTCCACATCGAGGCGATCGAGACCAAGGCCACCAACAGTGAGATGATCACCGAGATGATGGAGCTCATACCCGACGAGTTCGAGGCCTGGGTGGAGATTCCCTGGGAGAAGGACCCGCGCGGCATGATCGCGGCACTGGGTGGTTTCGACGCGGGGGCCAAGATCCGCACTGGCGGAATGAAGCCGAATGCACATCCAACGCCGGAAGCTCTTGCGGTATTCATCGAAGCGGCGGCCGCGACCAAGGCGCCGATGAAGGCAACGGCGGGGCTGCACCATCCGGTGCGCCACATGGCCAAGAGCGTCGGCTGCGAGCAGTTCGGATTCTTCAACGTGGTTGTCGGCGCGTGTCTGCGCTATCACGAGATGGCCAAGGGCGAAAAGCTGGTTCAAGTGCTGGTCGAGGCTGACGAAAAGCAGTTCAAGTTTGGTCCTGAAGGACTGAAGTACAAGGACTACAAGTTGTCGCTGAAGCAGATCCAAGAGGCGCGCAAGAAGTTCTTCCGTGCCATCGGCAGTTGCTCCTTCGAGGAACCGGTCGAGGAACTGAATCGTCTCGGCTTGATTCGACAAGAAGAGACCGCTTCATGAACGCACGCGGGTTGGAATCGTCCGTGGAGCAGCCTTCATGAAAACTAGTTGGGTCGAATCGGCGCAAGCGAAAGATTGCGACTTCCCATTGGCGAATCTTCCATGGGGTTGCTTCACGCGTGCCGATCGAAGCAACGGCACGCGCATCGGGGTGGCGATCGGCGACCAAGTGTTCGATGTGCATGAGGCGTTGGGGCATGGATTGCTTGCCGAGTTGCCCGCCAGTGTGCAGGGCGCACTTCGCGAGTGTTCGCTGAACGCATTCATGAGCCTGGGAGTGCCGCAATGGAAGCTGGCGAGAACGCACATCGCCAAGCTCTTGTCGAGCGAAGAGCGATCGTTGCAAGACCATCCCAAGGCGGGGGAGATCGTGCTTCCTGCGAGCGCGGTCGCCATGAAGCTGCCTGCGCAGATTGGCGACTACACCGACTTCTACGCCAGCATTCACCACGCCACGAATGTCGGCAAGATGTTCCGCCCGGACAATCCTCTGCTGCCCAACTGGCGGCATCTGCCGGTGGGCTACCACGGCCGGGCCAGCTCTATTGTCGTCAGTGGCACGGAGTTTCGCCGGCCGATGGGGCAGACCTCCGCGACCGACGATGGCCCGCCAAGTTTCGGTCCGTCGAAGCTGCTGGACTATGAGCTTGAGGTGGGCGTCTATGTCGGGAAGGGCAACGCGATCGGCGAGCGCATCGACATTCAACGCACGCGCGAGCACCTGTTCGGCATCTGCCTGATCAACGACTGGAGCGCCCGCGATGTCCAGAAGTGGGAGTACCAGCCGCTGGGTCCCTTCAATGCGAAGAACTTCGCGACCACCGTCTCGCCCTGGATCGTCACGCTTGACGCGGTCGAGCCCTGGTTCGAGCGCGGCCCGGTCCGCGAGAAGGATGCACCGGCGAATCTTCCCTACCTGACCTGGAAGGACGACTTCACTTTCGACTTGAAGCTGTCGGTGTCGATCCTCACGGCATCGATGCGCGAGAAAAAGTCAGCGCCTTTCGAGATCAGCCGCGGTTCCTATCGCGACATGTACTGGACGCTGGCGCAGATGCTGGCGCACCACACTTCGACAGGTTGCCCGATGAATGCCGGTGATCTGCTGGGCAGCGGTACGGTGAGCGGCACAACTCCTGAGAGTCGCGGCTGCATGCTTGAGCGCACTTGGCGAGGGTCGGAACCGCTTGCGCTTCCCGATGGCAGCACGCGCAAGTTCCTCGACGATGGTGATGAAGTGGTCATTCGGGGCTGGCTCGACGCAAAGAACAATCTGCCGCGCATTGGCCTGGGCGAATGCCGCGGGCAAATCCTGGCTGCGAAGTAATCAGTGCAAATAGCTCTTGAACTTGGCGTGGTCCAGCGCGATCGTGTCGCCGGGTTTCACGCCGAGCTTCGCGTACTCGCCCGCAGGCAACTCGAGCGCGTAGATGGCGTCGTCCGCAGAGGGATAGTGTTTCAACCGCAGGTGATAAGCCTCTTCGCTCTCGGTGGCGGCCCTCGGCGGCTCGACCTTCATCGTGTAGATCGACACCACCTTGCCGTTGCGGTCGAGGTAGGCGATGTCCATGTCAATCAGGCAATCAACCATCCAGTAGCTCAGCATGTCGGAGACCCTGTGGACGAAGATCATCCCCGTGCCCGCAGGAATGCTGGCGCGGTGGCTCAGCCCGCGCATGCGGCTGGCGTCGTTGGCGGCGACCTCCAGCTCGTATTTCTTTCCGCCGATGGTGACCATCTCCAGCGGCAGCCCTGACGGAGCCTTGCGCACGCTGGTCTGCGGCTTCGCCGCTCCCGTCGCGGTCGACTGCTTCGAGTTGTCCAGTGCCACGAACCCCGCGATGGACGCGGTCAGCAGGGCGATGATTCCGATTTTGATCGACAATTTCATGGCGTTAATCCCAAGTGTTCGCACTGGTGGGTCCTTTGGGTTTGGCCTCGGGCGCCGCCTTGGTGAAATGCTCCTCTTCCCAGCTGCGCGGATAGGCCAGATCGTCCAGATCCAGCGCCGCCTTGGTCGGAAAGAGCGGCCGGAAGGTGTCGCACATCACGGCGAGCTCGTCGGTCACCGTCGCGCCCAGGCTCTTCTCGATCGTGCCGGGATGCGGCCCATGCGGAATGCCCTGCGGATGCAGCGTGACCGAAGAAACCTCGATGCCCTTGCGGGCCTTGTAGTTGCCGTGCACGTAGTAGAGCACCTCGTCGGAGTCCAGGTTGGAGTGGTTGTAGGGAACCGGAATTGCCTGCGGATGGAAATCCAGCAGCCGCGGACAGAACGAGCAGATCACGAAGTTGTGCCCCTCGAAGGTCTGGTGCGTCGGGGGCGGCATGTGGTGCTTGCCCACGATCGGGCTGAAGTCGTCGATGTTGAACGCGTAGGGGTAGTAGCAGCCGTCCCATCCGATCACATCGCAGGGATGGTGCTTGTAGAAGTAGCGGTGCACCTGGTCGCGGCTCTTGATGCGCACCTCGAACTTGCCATCCTTGTCGAAGTGCAGCGGCTCCTGCGGCAGGCGCAGGTCGCGCTCGCAGTAGGGGGCATGCTCCAGGAACTGCGCCGTGGCCTTGGAGATGTAGCGCGGCGGCGGCAGGATGTGGCTTCCGTTTGCGGTTTCGAAGCCCACAAAGCGCGGATGGGGCTCGCCCGCCTTGGGCTTGTCGAAAGTCATCTTGTAGATCACGCCCTTGGGAATGATCAGGTAATCCTTCGGGCCGAATTTCAGCGTGCCGAAGGTGGTCTCCAGCGTGCCGCTGCCGAAATGAATGAAGAGGCACTCGTCGCCCTGGGCGTTCTTGAAGTGGTAGGGCATCGTCTCGGCGGGGACGCAGACGAACATCTCCACGTCGCAGTTGCCGAAGAGAATCACGCGACCGGTCACCGGGTCGCCCTTGGGAGGCATCGCCGCGGTCTTCACGTGGCGCATGCGCATCACGCTCTGCTCGACATAGACGGGCTTGGTTTCGTAGAGCGTCTCCCAGCCGATCACCTGCGTCGGCGGATGGATGTGGTAGAGCGTGCTGGTGGGGCCGGAGAACCCCTCGGTGCCGAAGACTTCCTCCGAGTAGAGCGCTCCGTCGGGTCTGCGGAACTGGATGTGCCGCTTGGCCGGCACTTGTCCCATCGAGGTGTAGTACGCCATGGCGAGAGTGTACGAAACCGCGGCGAGGTGTTCAGGCGTTATTCTGCGGTGATGAGCAACCCCGTGACGACCCCGAGCATGCAGCCCGTGGTGTTGCACGAGACCAAGGAATGGCTGGTGGTGAACAAGCCCGCGGGGTGGCACTCGGTGTCGCGCGAGGGCGACACCGGCGAGAGCGTGCAATCCTGGCGAGCCCGCTGCGAGCCATCCGCGATTGAACTTCCGGAATCCGGTTTGTGCCACCGGCTAGATCAGACCACCTCGGGTTGTCTGCTGATCGCCAAGACGCTTGCGGCGCATGAGCGGCTTCGCACCGCGATGGGCGGCGCCGACGGCACCATTCAGAAAACCTATCTGGCCCTGATGAAGGCCGGCATCGAAAAGGAGGGCAACTTTCGCCTTCATTTCGAAGGCCGCTACAAGCGCTCCGCCAAGACCACGGTGTCGCGCGCGGGCTCGTGGGAAACGGGCGGCCGCTGCAAGTGGAAGGTGCTGCGCACGATTGTGGCCCGTGGCGTGGATGTGGTCGAAGTCGAGCTCATCGGCCCCGGTCGGCGCCACCAGATCCGCGCGGGCTTCGCCTATCTGGAGCATCCACTGGAAGGGGACACGCTCTACGGCGGTCCCGGCCCCGCAAATTCGTCGCTTCATGCATGGAAGTTGATCGTGGCGGGAGTCACTGTGATCGCACCGCCACCCCCGAGGTTTGTTCCATGAAACTTGCCAAGCATCTTTTCCTGGCCACCGTGGTCGCTGCGGGCGCCTCCTGCCGCAACCGGGAATTCATCGAGCCGCTGGTCGGATTTATTCCCGGCACCATCCCGCTCACCTTCAATCCGAACAGCGAAAGCTACAGCTACAAGAATCACTCCATGTCGCTGGGCGACTTCAAGTCCGTCCTGGTCCACGATGTCCAACTCGTCTCGGATGGCGGAGATCCGGACGGGGCAAGTGCATTGGCGATTCAGTTTCGCAATGAGATCATTTCCGTGGTGGGTCTTCCGGCCGCCTCCGGGCTGGGTCCGGGCGTGCTGGAGATCCGCGCCGTCATCACGGGACTCGAGGCCAACGAGCCCTTGTTCAACATCGCGCCGCAGACCCAGGTGCGCCGCCGGGGCTATGGCTTCGTGGCGGTCGAGATGTACGCCATCGATGGAGGGAACGCGGCTCCGGTCGCCGCCTACGCCGACACGCAGGACACGCAGCGATTCTCCGCTGAAAAACTCAGCACCTGGGGCAGCGCCCAGGCGGGATTGAAATCCATCGCGGATGCGTTCGGCACGCTGCTGAAGTCAAAATAAATTTCCGGCTCAACTGCGGCAAAAGCCCCGTGCCTCAAAGGTTGCCGCGGCGTTCCTGCTCAATTTCCAGCGACTCGAAGAGCGCCTTGAAATTGCCCTTGCCGAAGCTCTGGCTTCCGCGGCGACAAATGATTTCAAAGAACATGGTGGGGCGATCCTGCAGCGGCTTGGTGAAGAGCTGCAGCAGGTAGCCCTCGTCGTCGGCGTCGACCAGAATGCCCAGGTCGCGGACCCGCTGATGATCCTCCTTGACGGCCTGGTGCCCGCTCTTGGTGAGCATGGCGTTGACCCGCTCCCAGACATTCTTGTAGTAGGCCTCGGGAATCGTCAGGAAGTCCACGCCGCGGCGGCGCAACTCGGCGACGCTGGCGAGCTCATCGTCGGTGCGGAAGGCCAGGTGCTGCACGCCCGGAGTCTGGTCGTGCCAATCCAGGAACTCCTGGATCTGGCTCTTGCGCTTGCCGGGGGCGGGCTCGTTGATCGGCATCTTGATCAGGTGGTTGCCGCTGGCCATCACCTTGCTCATCAGCGCCGAATAGTCGGTGGAGATGTCCGCGTCGTCGAAGTGCTTGAACATCTTGAAGCCCATGACATGCTCATACCACTCCACCCAGTGGTTCATCTTGCCCAGCTCGACGTTGCCCACGCAGTGGTCGAAGAACTTCAATCCGCAGCTGTGCTCGCGGTTGTAGTCGTTGAGCTTGTTGTCCGTGACCTTGGCGAATTTCGGCAGGAAGAGGCCGCCGGTCTTGAGCTTGGTCAGGGCGTAGTCGCCGCTGCGGCTGACGAAGGTGTGCTGCACGCGGCCGTAGGTCTTAATGCCGGCGAACGTCACTGAGCCCGTCGAGTCCGACAGCGTGTAGGGCTGGTAGGCGCTCTCGCCGCCGTTTTTCAAGGCCTGTTCATAGGCCTTGGTCGCGTCGAAAACCGTCAGGGCGATGTCCTTGATGCCGTCGCCGAATCGGACCAGCTCTTGGTTCCACGGATGGGCCTTGGTCAGCGGCGTCTCCAGCAGCAGCCGGATGTTGCCCTGGGTGAGCAGGTACTTGGCGCTCTCGCGGTTGTCGGTGGTGAGGTCGGAGATCTGGTCGATCTGGAAGCCAAAGGCCTGGGCGTAGAAGAACGCGCTCTGCTTGGCGTTGCCGACGATGAAGTGGACATAGTCCACATCGATCAGGGCGAGCGGATCGGTGACGGCCGCGGCGTTGGCTGAAGTGGTTGGAGCGGTCTTGTGCATGAGGGCATTCTAGTCCGCCGGGACTGGGAGCAAAGCAGGGAAGCGCGGTCGAGGCGGAGATTTTCGCCGCGACTTTTGGTCGGTATGCTTGCCCGCAAGGTTCCACCCATGAACAATCGCAAAGCCATCGCACTCTTTATCGCGGCCCTGATCGGCTTCGCGATCATCTTTCTCTTCGTTCTTTTCACCGCGGGCACGGCCAAGGAGCTGCAGCCCCCTGTGAACATGGCCCCGAGCAAGAATTAATCTGCGGAATGCCGCGGCGCAATCCGGGTTTCGCAGACGCTCTTCAGTAGACGATCGGAGCGTGGATTTCCAGCCCGGGCAGGACCGCCCGCCCCTGGAGCGCCTTGAGCTCGATCAACACCGTCGCGCCAAACACATTCGCTCCCAGGCTCTTCATCAGATCCACGCACGCCTTCATGGTTCCGCCGGTGGCCAGCAGATCATCGACCATCAGGATCTTCTTGCCGTTGGCGACCGCGTCCTCGCGCACCTCGAGCGTGTCCTGCCCATATTCCAGGTCGTAGGTCACAGCCCGAACCGGCGGCGGCAACTTGCCTTTCTTGCGAATCGGGATGAAGCCGCACGAAAGCGCCTGCGCCACCGCGATGCCGAAGATGAAGCCGCGGCTCTCGGCGCCGGCGACGGCGTGGATGCCCTTGCCTCGGAAAGGATTCGCCATCAATTCGACCGCCATCGAAAGAGCCGCGGGATCGTTGAGCAGCGGCGTGATGTCCTTGAAGAGAATCCCCGCCTTGGGAAAATCGGGAACGTCGCGGATCAATTTTCGAAGGTGGGTGGTGGGCATGCGGGCATTGCACGGCGAAATCGGTTCCTTGTCCAGCGCCGCTACCATGGCGGCATGGCAGAACCCAAGGCGAAGATCCTGCGGCTGGAGACCGTCGAGCCCATCGGCAAGCGGGTGCTGATTCGCAAGGACGAGGACCGCAAGATCACCAAGGTGGGTATCCATCTGCCTGACAAGATGGAGATTCCCACGCTGACCGGCCGCGTGGTGGCGCTGAGCGCCCAGATCGCCCGCGACGAGGACTACCCCATCCGCCAGTACGACCGAATCCTCTTCAACCCGCGCCATGGGATTCCCGTGGATTTCGAGGGGGACAACCGCCTCTTCGTGGTGCCGATCGAGGACATCGTCGCGGTCTTCCGCGCCACCGACGGGGATGCCGCGAAGTGACCGCAAGCGCCAAGGGAGGGCTCGAGGTCCATTCCGCCCCCCGCGCGACGGGGCCGGTGCGCGGCGCGTTCTTGCCGCCGGGCTCGAAGAGCCTGACGCAGCGTTTCATGATGCTGGCGGCGCTGGCCGAGGGCTCCAGCACGATCGACCATCCATTGGATTCCGCGGACACGCGGGCCCTTGGCGCCGGGTTGGCGACTTTGGGCGCCTCGGTGCGCTGGCCGGAGCGCGGGCCGCTGGTCATTCGCGGCGTGGATGGAACTTTCCCCGGCTTTGGAAATCTGGACGCAGTCGATGGCGGCACGCCGGCGCGATTCCTGATGGCGGCCGCGTGTCTTGCGAGCGGCAGCTCCGTGCTCGATGGATCGGCGCGACTGCGCCAGCGGCCGATGCAAGATGGCGTTTCCATATTGAATTCACTCGGCGCGACTCTCAAGCAATCGACCTCCGCGCAACTGCCGATCACGATCACGCCGACGCAGGAGTTCCGCAAGGGTGGCTCATGCCGGATTCCCGCCGCCGCAAGCAGCCAATTTATTTCGGCGCTGGCCTTGATCGGCCCATGGCTCACTCGCGGCGTCGAAGTGCGCCTCGAGGGCGAGCAGCCCAGTCTTTCCTACATTGATCTCACGGTGCATTGCCTGCGCAAGGTGGGGGCCGCCGCAGCGTGGCGAGCCAGCGAAGGCGTGCTGCGCGTGGAGCCGACGCGTTTGAAGGCATTTCATGTCGCGATCGAACCGGATGCCTCCAGCGCGGCCTATGGGCTGGCGCTGGCAGCGATCATGCCGGGCAGCGAAGTGACGGTGGCGGGCCTTCCCCGAAGTTCGCACCAGCCGGACATGGCGGTCTTCGACGCGCTCGTCGAATTGGGCGCGGTCGACTGCTCGACTGCCGGCGGATCGGCGATTCGATATGGCTCGCGGCTGAATGGCGGCGTGCTCGACGCCTCGCGTTGGCCCGATGGAAGCCTGGCGGTCATGGCTGCGGCGGCCTTTGCCTCGGCACCCGTCGAGATCCGCGGACTGTCCACGCTCGCCGGCAAGGAAAGTGATCGCATCGAGGCGATGGGCGCCTGGCTGCAGGCGGCGGGCGCGACCGTCGAGTGCGGCGGCGACTGGATTCGCGTCGACGGGCGCTCCTTGCATGACCGCCAGATCGTCGTCGATCCGCGCAACGATCACCGCATCGCCATGAGCGCCGCAGTTGCCGGCGCGGCCCGCGGCGGAGTGCGGATTTCCGACCCTGCGTGCGTCGGCAAGAGCTGGCCCGGATTCTGGCCCGCCTGGCAGCGTCTGGTGGCCGGTTTTGGAGGGAGCACTTGATGGATCACCCCAAGAGCGACGATACTGGCGGGATGCGCGATTTTTGGTGGTTCGCACGTGGACTTCTTCGCCCCAGGCACGAGGCGATCATTGCGCTCATCGGCGCCTTCATCAGCGCCGGCGGTTTGGGCGCGGGCCTGCTCAGCCTGGGGCCCTTGATGCAGCTCATTCTGAGGGATGGCACCTCGCTGCAGCAGATTCTGCGCAACTTCAACGCGAGGGGAGAATGGATCCAGGCCCCGGAATGGATCATCGGGTTGATGCCCACGACTCCCTACGGCGGCGTCGTCTGCCTGCTGGTGGGTTTGTGCGTGCTGACCGTCTTCGGCGCCGCCGCCAATTTCATCCATCAGCTCGTGGCCATGGGACTCTGCGCGCGGACCACTGCGAAGATCCGCCTGGAGATCTTCCGCCATGTGATCCATCTGCCGCTTTCGGTCGTCACCAAGCAGGGACCCGCCGAGTTCACCAGCCGCATCAACAACGACGTCACGATGCTCAACAGCGGGTTCGAGGCGCTGACCAGCAAGACGATCGCGCAGCTCACCAAGGGCGTGGCGGCGCTGGCCGCGGCCCTCTACTTCGACTGGCGGCTGGTCCTGGTTTCCTGCACGGTGGGACCGATCCTTGCCGTCGTTCTGCGCAAGACCGGCAAGTCGATCCGCAAAGGCACGCGCGGCGCGCTGGAGGCGCAGGAGTCGCTGTTGCGGACCACGCAGGAGTCGATGCAGGGATTGCGCACCATGAAGGGCTCGACCGCCGAGTTGGAGTCCATCCGCCGCTTCGCACTGTTCAACCACAAAGTGCTGCGGCAGAACCTGCGCGTCCGCAAGTCGCGTGCGCTCTCGGGACCGCTGATCGAGATGCTGGCGATCTTCGTGGTTGCCGGGCTGGCGCTGATCGCCGCCAAGAGCATCTTGGGCGGCGAACTTTCGTTCGAGAATTTCCTGCTTTCGCTGGGCGCGCTGGCGGTTTGCGCCAACAGCCTCAAGCCATTGACCGGCTTCATCAACGAGTTCCAGGCCACGGCGGCGCCGGCGGCGCGGCTTCGCAGCATTCTGAAGATCCCACGCGAAGACAAGAACGAGACAGGGAAGCCCGGACTCAAGCGGCACGCGCAGTCGATCAAGTTCGAAGGAGTTGTGTTCGCCTATCCCAACGCGCCGCAGCCTGCGCTGGCGGGGGTCAACTTCTCGGTGCTCCACGGCGAGCGCGTCGCCATCGTCGGCTCCAACGGCTGCGGCAAGACCACGCTGCTTTCGATGGTGCCGCGTCTGCTCACGCCTACGGGTGGTCGCATCCTCGTCGACGACGTCGACATCCAGGGCATTGACCTGAAAAGTCTGCGCCGTCAAATCGGATTGGTGACGCAGGAATCGGTGCTGATCCAGGGAACCATCTACGAGAACATCCGGCTCGGTTTCCGCCGCGCTAATCGTGCCGAGGTCGAGACCGCGGCGAAACGGGCCCGCGCCTGGGATTTCATCTCCGCCATTCCCGGAGGCCTCGACGGCCATGTCAGCGAGCAGGGGGCGAGTCTTTCCGGCGGGCAGCGCCAGCGCATTGCCATCGCCCGCGCCATTCTGCGCGACCCGGCAATCCTGCTGATGGACGAAGCGACCAGCCAGGTGGACGCCGAGAGCGAGGAGCAGATCAACAAGGCGATCGCCGAGTTCGGCGTGGGGCGCACGGTTCTGGTGGTGGCTCACCGCCTGAGCACGGTGCTGGCGGCGGACCGGATCGTGGTGATGGATTTCGGCCGCGTGGTCGACATGGGAACGCACGCGGAACTTTTGAAGCGCTGCGATGTCTACCGGCGAATCGCGGCGACGCAGATGCTCACCCCCGAAGTCGCGGTGCGCTAGCCGCCCAGCGTCTCGTCGCCAACGCCACGTGTCGGCGAAGCAAGAGATCAGGGCGCGATGGGCAGAAGTTGCTCGACCAAAAATTTCGTGCCGAGGGTCTTGGCTTCCGCGGCGCAGGTGCCGAATCCAATGTGCTCTGCCGGGGCGCCGGTCGGCCCGAATTCATGCCAGATAACAGGAAGGCTCGCCGGGGTGCGCCGGCGGATCTCGGCGATGAAGTCGCGCTGCGGCCCCACGGCAACCATCTGATCTCCGGCGGCGTGCAAGGCGAGAAGCGGTGTGGGCTTCCAGGAATCCAGGTGTCGAAGGGGCTCGAACTTCGCGGCGCGGCCGGGATCGTGACGCGCCGAAACGAGCTGGCTCCAATCGCCGCTCGAGGCCTCGATCAGCGCGGCCTTGAAGGGATGTGGCCGGCACATCGCCGCCAGCGCCGTCATCGCGCCAAGGCTGAAGCCGCCGATGGCGCAGCGCGAGGAATCGAATTCGGGGAATTGCTTCAGCACCTCGAGCACGCCGGGCAGCTCGCCCAGCATCGATTCGACGACTTCCAGCGAGCGCTCTGAAGTCTGCAGCTCGCTCTGGGCTCGCTCGCCATGGCCGGGCAGGTCGATCGCCACCGTCGCGATGCCGGCCCGCAACAACCTCAGATAGCGCCCGCTGTCGAGCTCCTTCTGCGCGGTGCGGCCATGCATCCAGAAGAGGTAGGGCGCGCTGCCCGCGCTGCTTCCGCTCGCCCTGTCGAAGCGCGGATGGATCAGCAGTGCCGGCGTCCGCGATGGACCTAGGCGAAGCACGCGACTCTGGGCCAGCAAGGATCGGGGAAGGGTGGTGGCGAGATCGGCCATGGAATGCCGCCCGGGTTGCGGGCGCGGACACACTAGCATCACGGAATGCTCCAGGTGATCGCCGGCGAATTCCGCTCACGCATCCTCAAGACGCCCAAGGATGACGCCCTCACCCGGCCGATGGGCAGCCGCACCAAGGAAGGCCTCTTCAACATTCTGCGCGGTTGGTTCGAAGGAGCCCGCGTGCTCGACCTCTTCGCCGGCGTGGGCACGCTGGGAATCGAGGCGGTCAGCCGCGGAGCCAGCAAAGTCTTCATGGTCGAGAAGGATCGCAAGATCCATTCGCTGCTGCGTGAGAACATCGAGGCGCTGGGTTGCGGCGAGCGCGCCGTCGCGGTCCAGGCGGATGCGCTTGGCGAGGCGGCGATCAGCGCCGCTGCCCCCGAGGTCAACATCGTGCTGATGGATCCGCCCTTCGCCCTGGTGGAAACCGAGGAGGGATTGCGCCAAGTGCTTGAACAGGCGGCGCGCACGCGGAAATTGTTCCTCGCCAAGGGCTTCCTGATCCTGCGCCTGCCGGGCGTTTCGAATCCGCCCCCGGCCATCGCGGGCTTCGACGGCCCCGAGGTGCGTCAGTACGGCGCCCAGCAGAATCTGCTGCTCTACATGCCGCACTTCGAGGCTTCCCAAGTCGCGAACCCGGAATGATCCGGTTCTTGGCTTAGACTCCGGCGCACCATGGATCCGTTTTCCGTCTCCATCATTCTCGCCGCCGCCGGAAGCAGCACCCGCTTCGGCAGCGACAAGCTCGGCCAGGATCTGGGCGGCCGGCCGCTGCTGCTGCGCAGCGTGGAGCTTTTCACCAAGCGCGATGAGGTGCGCTCGATCATCGTGGCAGCGCCGCCGAACAACATGCAGGAATTTCGCGATCGCTTCGGTGCCCAGCTGAGCTTCCACGGCGTGACGATCGTTGCGGGCGGGACCATCGACCGGTGGGAAACCATCCGCAACGCCCTCAAGGCGGTCCCCGCCGAAGCCACGCACATTGCAGTGCATGATGCGGCGCGGCCCGCCACCAGCGACGACCTGATCTCGCGGGTCTTCGAGGCCGCCAAACGCCACGACGCGGTGATCCCCGCGCTGCCGGTGGCCGACACGCTCAAGCGCGTCAACGAGGAAGTCGTCGAAGCCGAGAAGGAGGACGCGATCGCCGATCTGATTTTGGGCGAGGATGCCGACGCCTCCAAGGCCAAGGGAAAGTTCGTGCAGTCCACGGTGGATCGAAAGAATCTCGTCGCGGTGCAGACCCCGCAGGTGTTCAAGGCGGACTTGCTTCGCCGCGCCTATCAGCAGACGGATCTCAGCGCCGTCACCGACGACGCGGCGCTGGTGGAGCGCATGGGCGAAAAGGTGCTGGTGGTGGATGGTGAGTTCCGCAACTTGAAGGTGACGATTCCGGACGATCTTCGCACGATTCGCCTGCTGCTTGGCATCGCCGCCCCCGAGGGCCGCGCCGTACACAAGCGCTTCTAGCGCAGACGTGGCATCTCGCTCCCCCATCAAATCAATTTTGATTTTCTGTCCGCGTCACATGTCCGACTGCAGCGACGCCGACTCAAGCTGGTAGAGGCCCACCAGCCAGTTCTCCACGAGGTAGGGATCGACCTTGAACTTGCCGGTGATGGTGCCGAAGTTGAAGGTGTGGCGGCGCCCCGGCTTCACCGGAGTTGCGAGTTTGACTTCGATCGCGTCGTAGGGAGTCGGCGGCACGCCGATGCAGCAGCCGTCCCATTGGTTGAGCATCACCAGGATCTCGCTGCTCTCCTGCAGCATCAGCGGAAAGGCCATGTACCCCTCGATGCGGACCCACGCGCCGTCGAGCATGGCGACGCGCTGCGGAATTGCATTTTGTTGCAGGCGCGGAATGTAGGTCTGCGAGGCGCTGGTGAGGCACTCCCAGGTGATCTTGTAGGGATCCGCCTCCGTGCCCGCGCCGCTGATGAGGTACTTGTTGTCGGCGAGAATCGACCCGTCGCTCTGCTTGATGAGGTTGCCTGGAACGATGGTCGCGTTGGCGATCTTGCGGTCGAGCCCAAGCTTCAGCGAGTCCGGTGAGATCGCGGTGGAAGCGGCCTTTGGCTTTTCGACCGCAGTGACAGGGAGATTGGCGACGGAACCTTTGGCGATTGGTTGCACAGGCGGCTGCGCGGTTGTGGGTGCCGCCGATGATGATGGAATGACCGCCGCGGGTTTCGCAGCGACTATCGTCGGCGACGGAGCAGCCTGGTTCGATGATGGAGAAACCGCGGCAAGCTCGCCGGATTCGTCGCGCCGCACTGCCGGAGTAGGGAAAATGACCGCCAATAATGCGGCGAAGCAGATCAGCGCCAGAATGCTCCAGACAATCCGCATGGCTAGGCCTCGGGTCTCAGGTTCTCCGCCACGGAAGTTCGATAGGCGTTCATCGCCGGCAACACGCCGGCCAGCGCCGAAAGCAGAATAGCACCGGCGAGAATGATCAAGGTGCTGCGCGGGTCCAGTGACGGGTCGACGACGAGCCCGATGCGCGCCTTCAAGGCGCCGGAGGCGATCGCGTTGCCGGCCAGGCTCAGCAGGGCGCCGGCCAACGCGCCGGCAAAGCCGATCAGCGTCGCCTCCGTGAGGATCATCCCGGTGATGCGCGACCTCGCCACGCCAAGGGCGCGGAGCAGTGCGATCTGTCGCCGCCGCTCCGCCATGGAATTGTGCATGGCCAGCAGGATCGAGATGCCGCTGGAGACCAGGACCGCGGCGCCCAGGGCGATGAACAATTCATCGACGTTGCCAACGATCGAGCGGAGCCGGTCGATCTGCTGCGCCGGCTGCGCCACCACGATGCTGGTGTCGCGGCGCAGCGCGTCGAATTGCTGCTGCACCGCGGCGCTGGCGTCGTGGCCGGGCCGCGTGGGCAGGCGCAGCAGGATTCCGGTGATCTTCCGATCTTCATCCTTGAGGTCAGCGGCGGTGGCCACGCCTTCGATGCCCTCGTGCTCGCGGCGTTCCTGCGCGTGAAGAATCCAGGTGCTTTCAAGATTGATGAAGACCGCGCGGTCGTGCGCCGATCCGCTGGGCTCCAAGATGCCGACGACTTCAAAGGGAAACTCGTCGTGTTCGTGGGCGTGCTCGGTTTCGCGGCTCGAGCCTGTGCCATGCGTCAGGACAATTTTCTGCCCGACCTGAATGCCGGTGCCCGCCGCGGCGGCCGAGCCCAGGCAGACTTCGAAAGTCTTCGACGGGAAATGCCCGGCGGCCAGTTTCCACGGCTCGCCGCGCACCGGTTCGAAGCGCGTGAAGAACTCCGGACCCACGGCGGCAGTGGGAAAGCCCTTGAAGGAATCGCCTTGCTGCGTGGGGATCGCCCAGTCGTAGGGGAAGGCGCCCTTGATCTCCTGGTACTTGCTCCACGAAATCGGATTCGACGGCGCGTTGGCGTAGAAGACGCCATTGAGCACTGCGGTCAGCGGGCTTGAGTCGGCGCTGACCAGCAGATGGGTGGTGCCGGTGCCGCGTTGGAAGGCCTCGAAGCTGGCGGTGCGCAGCGAAAGCATGGTGAGCAGCAGGGCGGTCGCCACCGCGACGCTGCCGGCGGTGACCACGGTGCTCAGTCGGCGCGAGCGCAGGCTGTTGACGACGATCGAGAGGTCGTTCATCAGCGCGTCCCCGATTTTGCGTTGGCCCGTGCACTTGCGGCGAACGAATCGACCTCGATCACGCGCTGGAAGCGCGACTGCATCGCCCGGTCATGGCTGGCACAGAGGAGCGCCGCTCCCGCGTCGCGGCACGCCTGCTGGATCAGGTCCATGGCTTGCATGGCGTTGGCCTCGTCCAGGCTGGCGGTCGGCTCGTCGGCCAGCACCACCGCGGGAGCGCAGACGATGGCGCGGGCCACGGCGACGCGCTGCTGCTGCCCGACGCTCATGGTCGACACCGCGGCGTCCGGGCGCTCGATGCCAAGCTTTGCCAAAAGTTCGCGCGATCGCCGCGCGTGGTCGCGCTCGGGCTCGCCCGCGGCCATCAGCGCCAACGAGACATTCTCCTGCGCGGTGAAGCTGGGCAGCAAATGGTGCGTCTGGAAGACCAGGCCGATGCGCCTCGCGCGGATCCGATCGGCGGCGCTCTCTGAAACTCCATCGATCCGCTCGCCCGCGACCATGATGCTGCCGCGGCGCGCCCGCAGCAAGCCGGCCACGATCCAGAGCAGCGTGCTCTTGCCCGAGCCCGAGCCGCCGGAGATCAAAGCCATCTCGCCCTTGGCCAGCGCGAGCGAAGGAATCGACAGCGCGAAGCCTCCGCCATAGTCAAATTCCACATGGTCAAGTTGGATCGCGTTGGACATTGGGGGGATCTTAGACTTCGAGCCGCCCCAACGCCCAGTTCGGATTTCAATTGCTTCGGAGCCGACGATCAGCCGACATCGCCCAGTCCCAGCGCCTTGCCATAGGCGAGCATGAGTTTGTGCTTGAGCGCCGCCACGCCCGCGGCGGCGAGTTCCGGATCCCGGTCGATCCATTCCTTGGCGTCCTGGCGGGCCTGGCCCAGAAGCTCCGCGTCGCGGGTGAGGTCCGCCACTTGAAAGGGCGGCAGCCCCGACTGGCGGCTGCCGAACACTTCGCCCGGTCCACGGATGCGCAGGTCGGTCTCGGCAATCTCGAATCCGTCGTCGGTGGCACCGATGGCCGCGAGCCGATCTTTGCCCTCGGTCGTGACGGCATCGCCCAGGAAGACGCAGAGGCTCGGCGTGGCGCCGCGGCCGACGCGCCCGCGCAGCTGGTGCAGCTGCGCCAGGCCGAAGCGATCGGCGTGCTCCACCACCATGATGCTGGCGTTGGGTATGTCCACGCCGACCTCGATGATGATCGTGGCCACCAGCGCCTGCACCGCGCCGCTGCGGAAGACCTTCATGTTGGCCTCGCGGTCCTCGCGCGTCATCGCGCCATGCAGGCAGGAGATGGCGATGCCCTTCCACGGCCCTTCCTGCAGATAGCGCACATGGTTGGCGACATCCTTCAATCCAAGGTCGGATTCCTCGATAGCGGGCACCACCACATAGGCCTGCTCGCCGCGATCGAGGCGCGTGCGCAGATAGGCATAGACCTCCGGCGCCTTCTCCGGCGTGACCACGCGCGTAATGACGCGAGTTCGCCCCGGCGGCATGCCGCGCAGCACGCTGGTATCCAGGTCGCCGTAGAGCGTGATTGCCAAAGTGCGTGGAATCGGCGTCGCGGTCATGACCAGCGTGTGGGGGACCAGCGGCAACTCGCCCTGGCCCTTTTGCCGGATGGCGGCGCGCTGCTTCACGCCGAAGCGATGCTGCTCGTCGATGACGGCGACGGCGAGGCTGCGAAAGGCGATGCCGCTCTCAAGCAGGGCGTGCGTGCCGATGGCGATGTCGAATTTGCCGGTGGCCAGGCCCGCGACGCGCTCCATGCGCTCGGCGCCGGTGTTGGAGCCGGTGACGAAGGCGATGCGGACCTGGCTGCCCTTGAGCATGTTCCGCAGCACTGCGTAGTGCTGCTCCGCGAGGATTTCAGTGGGGGCGACCAGCGCCGCCTGGTGGCCGTGAGCGACCGCAAGCAGCATGGCGTAGACCGCGACCGCAGTCTTGCCGCTGCCCACGTCACCTTGAAGCAGTCGGTTCATCGCAAAAGGCTCGCCCATGTCCTTGGCGATTTCCCCGATGACGCGATCCTGCTCGGCGGTGAGCGTGAAGGGAATCCGGGCGCGGATGTGCTGGTCGATGGTGGGCTCGAGCTTCAGGGGAATCGCCCGGGTGCGCGAGCGAAGCTGCGCCCGCCGCATCATGACGCCCAACTGCAGCAGAAACAATTCGTCGTAGGCCAGGCGCTTGCGCGCCGCGGCGACATCCTCATCGTCGCGGGCGTCGTGATAGAGCCTATAGGCCTCGGCCAGCGCGATCAGACCGCGGGCCTGGCGGAACTCGCTCGGCAGGGGATCTTCGATCGTGGCGCAGACCGGCTGAAGGACTTTTCCCACCGCCAGCTCGATCTCGCTGGAGAGCAGCTGCTCCGACGCGGGATAGACCGCGCGAAGGCGATCCATCGATTCGGCTGGCGCGCTGGGGGGCTTGGGCGCCTTGGGCTCTGCCTCATCCGAAGCGCGGTCGGGAATCCAGCGTGGGTTGCCCAGCTCCAGAAAGCCATTTCGAATCTTGGCCTTGCCCTCGGCGACGCCGGTGTCGCCGGGGTGAATCTTGTCCCGCATCCAGCCTGCGTTGAACCACATCAGGCGGGCGCTGCCGCTCTCATCCTCCAACGTTGCCTCCACCACGGCGCCGCGACCTCTGCGAACCTTGACCGCGGCCACCGTTCCGCGGACGCGGACCACGGCCTGCTCGTCGGCGACTTCCTTCTCCGTCTGGGCGATGGTGCGCTCCGCAAGCCGCCGCTCATGGCGCATGGGAAAGTGTCGCACCAGGTCGCCCGCGGTGCGCAGTTCGAAGGCGCTCAACCGCTCCACCAGCCGCGGGTTCAACCCCGGCAGGTCCGCGATGCGAGTCTTGGCGGTGATGGCGTCGGGCATGATCTCTCTTTCGTACGATACCCCGTAGCGATGAAGCGGCCTCCATTCGATCCAACCTTTGCCAAGGGCGGGCTCTTCGACTTCTCCGAGGACGCCGACGCGCCCAAGCCCAAGGCCGAGGCCCAGATGGGGAGCGCCGGCGAAGACACCGCAAAAGCTGGCGCGACCAAGTCCAAAGCGTCCAAGCCAATTGCAGTGGAGACCGAAGCACAAACTGAGACGCAATCGGCAGTGGCGCAACGCCCGCTGCAGGTGAGCGAGGCGGCGCAACTGCTCGACGATCGGCTGGCGTCGCTGGGAAAGTTGGCCATCGAAGGCGAAGTCGGCGGCTACCGCGGCGCCAACAACAGCGGCCACCTCTATTTCTCCATCAAGGATTCCGGCGCCGTGATCTCCTGCGTGGTATGGAAGTCCCGCGCCGCCTCGATCAAGGTTCCGCTGGCCGAGGGCCTCAAGATCGTCATCGAGGGTCGCTTCAACTATTACGCCGAGGGCGGCCGCCTCTCCTTCATCGTCGAGTCGATCCGCGCCACCGGCCAGGGCGACCTGGATGCCAAGTTCCGCCAGCTTTGCGCCGAGTTGAAGCAACTGGGCTATTTCGAGGAGGCCCGCAAGCGGCCGCTGCCCATGCTGCCGCGCGGAATCGCCATCATCACCAGCGCCTCCGGCGCCGCGCTGCAGGATTGCCTCGCCGTCGCCGCGCGGCGCTTCCCCTCAGTGCCGATCTTCGTGATCGATGTCGTCGTCCAGGGGCTCGGCGCCGCGGCAGCAGTCTCGGGTGCGATTCGCGCCGTCGATCTCGCCGCCAGGCGGTTGCGCATCGACGCGATCCTGGTCACCCGCGGTGGCGGCAGCCGCGAGGATCTCGAAGCCTTCAACGACCGCCTGATCGCCGATGCGGTTTTCCATTGCGCCACGCCAGTCGTCGCCGCGATCGGCCATGAATCCGACACCTCGATCATCGAGCTGGTGGCAGACCTCCGCGCCAGCACGCCCACCGCGGCGATGAACCGGCTGCTGCCCGACCGCGGCGAGCTGCGCCAGCAATTGGAGTACGTCGACTCCTCGCTTCGCCAGGCGGTGCTGCAATTCTGCAGCGCGAAGTCGCTCGCCCTTTCGCAGATGTCCAGCCGTCCCTGTCTGCGTGATCCGGCGCGCTTGTTGCAGTTGCCCGCCGCAAGACTGGATCTACTCGCGCGGGAGATTTCGAACCGAATGCTGTCGCGCATCGAGCGGACGCGGCGCACCACGTTGGAACTCTCGGGCCGCCTCGACGCCGTCTCGCCGGCCTCCACGCTCGCTCGCTCGCAGGCGCGCTCGCAGTCAGCCCGTCAGCGCCTTCTCATCGCGATGAAGAACTTCCATTCGACCACGGACAAGCGGCTCGTGGCGCTGGAATCGCAATTGCGGGCGGTGGGTCCGCAGGGCACGCTCTCGCGCGGCTACTCCATCACGCGCTCGCCCGACGGCAAGCTGCTGCGCAGCGTCGCGCAGGCTCGGGCCGGCGAGATCATCCACACCGTCCTGATCGACGGTGAGATCCGATCACGGATCGAGAAGGGCGGGTAGATTTCAGCCATGGCAAAGTCATCGACCGGCAAAGCGACTTCGGATCCGACGGCCACAACGGTGGATCCCTCGACGGGCTACGAGGAGGCCATGAAGGAACTCGAGTCCATCGTCGACCAGCTTGAATCGGGCTCCATTTCCCTTGAGGAAAGCCTGAAAGCCTTCGAGCGCGGCCGCGCCCTCTCCAATCACTGCCGCGCCATCCTGGACAACGCCGCCAAGCGCATCCAGACGCTGACCGCCGAGGCCCTGGGCAAGCAGGAGCGGGAGTAATCCAAGCCTTCATGGATGGAGTCCTGGATCGCATGTACCTGTGGCTTCCGCATTTGGTGCAGGGATTTTTTGTCTTCGCGGCGGGGGCCTGCGTCGGCAGTTTCATCAACCTGATTGCCTGGCGCCTGCCGCGCGGCCAGGGCATCATCCATCCCGCCAGCCGCTGCACGGCCTGCGGACGGGCGCTCTCCTGGTTCGAGAATGTCCCGATCCTCTCCTACATTTTTCTCAACGGTCGCTGCCGCACCTGCCGCACGCGCTTCGGCGTGGAGCACCTGGTGATCGAGTTCTGCATGGGGATGCTCTTCTTCGGCACCTACTTCATGCTCTACGCAGGTCCATGGCAGGCGCGTGCAAGCGATCATGCCTGGTGGTGGATCCGCAATGGACCGCTGACGACGATGCCGGCGCTGCTGGCGGTGCTGACTTGCTGGTCGACGCTGGCGGCGGTCTCGCTTATCGACGCGCGGACCTTCTACGTGCCCATCCGGATCACGGCGGCTTCCACGGTCGCGGCTTTCCTGCTCTGGCGGATGCAGGCGCTGGTGCCCTCCATCGAGCTGGGCTTCAACCACTCGCGCTGGGGACTCGATCTGCTGCCGATTCCACTGGAGGTCGCGGCGGTCTTCGGCCTGGTCGGACTCGCCATCTCGGCGGCCCTGCTCTGGCGGCGCCTTCTTCCGCGCAGCTTCGCCGGATGCGACATGGAGACGATCCGCCCGCGCACGGTGCGCATCGAAGTGCTCAAGGAAGTGCTCTTTCTGCTGCCGATCGCCATCGCCATGGCCGCCGGCTACTGGATTGGCTCGCTCGAGGCGGTGCAGGCCTGGTGTCATAGCGCCACGTTCGCGGCGCTGGGAATCTCGTCGATGGGATTCCTCGCCGGTGGCGGGATCATCTGGGCGACGCGCATCGCGGGGTCGCTTGCCTTTGGCCGCGAGGCGATGGGGCTGGGCGACGTGCACATTCTCGGCGCCGCAGGGGCGGCCCTGGGCTGGCGGTTTGTGGTGACCGCCTATTTCCTGGCGCCCTTCATCGCCCTTGCGTGGCTGGCACTCTCCGGCGGACTCCATCGAATCCTTGGCACCCGCTCGCGGGAGGTTCCCTACGGGCCTTATCTGGCGGTGGCATGCGTCGTCTCCTTCCTCGGCTCGCCCTGGATCGATCCTTTCCTTCGATCGTTGCTCATGCCGATGGCTTCGGGCGAGTGACCGGCTCGACGCGGCGGTGAAAATTCAGCGGGAATCCCGCAAATTTCCTTCCCAAGGCTTGACAAAACTCCTCGCGGCGTTTGCACTGCCGCCACACGCAAAATTGGAGCTCGAATCATGTCTCGCCGGGACATGTTGGGGGCTCGTCAACCTGAAGGAATCCGATCATGAACACCACCCGCATTTGCTCCATTCTCGCCCTCGTCTGCGTCAGCGCCCTCGTCGGCTGCAACAACAAGCCGACCACCGACCAGCTCACTTCGGAGAATGAGACCCTGCGCAAGCAGCTCGATGATCGCAATGCCGCGCTGGAGGCTGCCGAGCGCGAACGCCTGGCCGCCGTGACCCGCGCCGATGATGCCGAGGCCAAGCTGAAGGCCGGCGGCGGATCGCTGAGCTCTTCGGGCAACGACAAGAATTTCGCCGGCATCGAAGGCGTGACCACCAGCCGCGTCGGCAATGAGCTGCACGTCAGCATCGAGGGCGACGTGCTCTTCGACTCCGGCAAGGCGACCCTGAAGGACAGTTCGAAGAAGAGCCTGGACAAGGTGGCCGCGAAGCTCAAGGAGAAGTACTCCGGCAAGCTCATCCGCGTCGCCGGCTTCACCGACACCGATCCGATCAAGAAGTCCGCCTTCAAGAACAACTACTACCTCGGCTTCGACCGGGCCTACGCGGTGCGCGAGTACATCATCGGCAAGGGGCTCGACGGCAAGGACATCTCGCTCTCCAGTTTCGGGCCCGACGCGCCGCTGAAGACCAAGGCCCTGAGCCGCCGCGTTGAAGTGATCGTGGTCGACGGCTGATCGATTCGTCGACCGTCCTCTTCTCTAGAAGCTGACGCCCAGACCTTCCTCCTTGATCTTTCGGATCAGGAGCTGGAGGTCGCGCATCGTCAGTTCGAGTCGCCGCGAGGCATCGGTGAGATTCTCGAAGAGTTCGGGATCATTCATCAGGCGACCCACGGTGCCCTCGCCGGTGGAGGCCTTCTTTGCCAGTTCGCGGATCTCATCCAGCGTCGCCGTCAGTCCCGCGAAGGCCGGGGCGACCTTGTCCATCAGCTCGTGGGAATCGGTGCGAAGCTGCGTGGAGAGCTTGGTGATGCTGTCGACCGTCGCGGTCGCCTGCTCGATGAGCTGATTGGCCTTCCACACGGCGCTCTTGAAATCCTGCCGCAATTGCTCGTCGCCCAGCCAGGCCTTGGCGCTGGCCACCACCTGCTCCACGCCGGTGCCGATCGCTTCCAGCCGGTCGGTGATGGTCGTGAAGCGGGCCACCAGCACGGTGGTCTTGGTCGGGTCGATCAGGCCGTCGCTCTTGGTGTAGGCGGCGGGAATCTTCAGGTCGATCTTGCTGCCGCCGCCGATCAGCATGGTCTGGATCGTCGGCACGACTCCGACCGGCAGCCGCGCCTTCTCGTGGATGGTCAGCGTCATGCGGACCGGGTTGGGCTCCTCCGGAATGATCAGGATCTCGCCGACCTGTCCCACGACCACGCCTTCGAGCATGACCTGGCTGCCCTCGCGCAGACCCGCCGCGCTGTTGGCCTGCAGTTGCACCGGATAGGTTTTCTGGAAGAGCCAGGTCAGTTCGCCGAAGAGCAGCAGCAGCGTGGCCAGCCCCAGCAGCGCAATGATCGAGCAGACGCCGACGACGAAATCTCGGTGACGGGGGGTGAGCATGAGGGAGGGTTCTATCCTAAGTTCAAGACTGGATCTCGGCGAGTTCCTCGGGGCTCGCCTCTCCCCTGAGGAAGCGCGACACCACCGGCAGCTTGGATTGCCGCACCTTGTCGGGCGTGCCCTCCATCACCACTTCGCCCTCGTGCAGCATGACGATGCGGTCGGCCACCTTGAAGGCACTGGCCAGGTCATGCGTGACCACGATGCTGGTGATCTTCAGCTCCCGCGCCAGCTTCATGATGAGCTCGTTGATGATGTCGCTGGTGATGGGGTCGAGACCGGTGGTGGGCTCGTCGTAGAGCACGGCCGCGGGCTCCATCACAATGGCCCGCGCCAGGGCCAGCCGCTTGCGCTGCCCGCCGGAAAGCGATGCAGGCATCTGGGCGATCTTCTCGCCCAGCCCGACCATGTGCAAAACATGCTCCACCATGGCGTGGGCCTTGGGTCCGGTCGCCACGCCATGCTCGATCAGCGGGAAGGCGATGTTCTCCTCCACCGTGAGTGAGTCGAAGAGGGCGCCTTGCTGGAAGAGGAAGCCGATCTGCCGCCGCGGCAGGGTCAGCTCGCGCTCGGTGAGCAGGTCGATGCGCACATCGCCGAACCAGACCTTGCCGCGGTTGGGCTTCTCCAGTCCGACCAGATGGCGCAGCAGCACGCTCTTGCCGCATCCGCTGGGCCCCAGCACCACGGTGGTCTTGCCCCGGGTGAAGTCGATGGAGATCCCCTTGAGCACATGCAGCGGGCCGTACGACTTGTGCAAATCCTCGACGCGAAAGGCTTGAGCCTGGGAAGGGGACACCACTGCATCATCGTCGCACGCAGGCCTTCTGTGCAAGCGGCCGGCGCCGGGGCGGTGGGATTTCCCGCGTCCACCGCGTCGCATCGAAGACGATAGGCTTTGGGATTCATGGCCTCCGAGAACCGCGACTGGATGAGACCCTCACGGCGCAACCGCGTCTCGTTTCCCCGGTGGTCGGTGACCGCCTGGATCATCGCGGCGTGCGTCGCCATCTTCGTCATTGATGGATTCCTGGCCAAGTCGGTGCCCGGCTGGATGTTCCTGGGCTCGACCACCACCGACGGACAGCCGATTCCTCCGTCGATGGCGAAGCAGGTCGCTTCGGGGGGCAAGGTCCTCTCGTTCCAGGAGGCCGCGAACACCGACCGCGCTCTGGTGCCGATCATCTACATGGTCAAGAACATCCTGAAGGTGGACAAGAGCGAGATCGGCATCCAGCCCCTTGAGATCAATGGCGAGATCGTGGGCTTCGCCTGGTATCAGGTCACGACGCCGCTCAAGTCGTGGCTCTATTTCTCGACCAGCACCGCCCTGTGGAGTTCCAGCAGCCCGCCGGGCCGCGGATTCGAGCTCTGGCGCTTCATCGGATTCCAGTTCCTGCACGCCAACCTCAGCCATCTGCTCTTCAACATGATCGGCCTCTACTTCTTCGGCCCGCTGGTGGAGCGCTACCTGGGCGGCAAGCGCTACCTTGCCTTCTACCTGATCTGCGGCATTGCCGGGGCGGGCATGTACCTGCTGCTGAATTTCCTGGGGATCCAGGCGACGGCGCTCTTTCCCGCCTACAAGATTCCCTTCGTGCTGGTGGACGATCCGAACACGCCGCTGGTCGGGGCCAGCGCCGGCATCTTCGGCGTGATCATGGCGGCGGCTTATCTGGCGCCGACGGCGCAGGTGCTGGTCTTTTTCATTCTGCCGATGCCGCTGCGCACTCTGGCCTACACGCTGGTGGCCATCGCGCTGCTCACCATCTATCTGCGCAGCGGCAACGCCGGCGGCGAGGCGGCCCATCTGGGCGGGGCGATCGCCGGCTACTGGTTCATCCGCCACCCCGACTCACTGCACGGCATGTTCAATTGGCTGGGAAGGGCCGATCCCACCAGCCGCACGCGCAAACTCAAGGCCAGCAGCGGACGGGAATCCGGCCCGGACGCGGCGACGGTCGACCGCATTCTGGACAAGATTCGCAAGGGCGGCCTGCAGGCCTTGACCGATCACGAGCGCGAGATCCTGCGCGAGGCAAGCCGCCGGTCGCGTTGATCCCGCATGCCCGTTCAATTCACCGTCAAGCAGAAATCCGCTGAAAATCAGGCCCGGCTGGGGCTTCTGAAGACGCCCCACGGATCGATCGACACGCCGGCCTTCATGCCGGTGGCCACCGCCGCCGCGATGAAGGGGCTGACCCCGGCGCAGGTGCGCGGCACCGGCACCCAGTGCATCCTCAACAACACGCTGCACCTCATGCTCCGTCCCGGCGACGAGCGCATCGCCCAACTTGGAGGCGCGCACCAGTTCATGCGCTGGGAGGGACCCATCCTCACCGACTCGGGCGGCTTCCAGGCTTTCTCGATGGCGGCCATTCGGGACATCGACGACGACGGCGTCACCTTCAAGTCCTTCATCGACGGCTCGCGCGTGCGCGTGACCCCTGAGCGCAGCATCGAGGCGCAGAACCGCATCGGCGCCGACATCATCATGGCCTTCGACGACTGCCCGCCCAGCGCCGGACCCGGCGCGTCGCTGCAGCGCGTGGAGCAGGCGATCCAGCGCAGCGCGCTCTGGCTGGAGCGTTGCCGCAAGGCGCACATGCGGCCGGGCGAACAAGCCCTCTTCGGCATCGTGCAGGGGGGGACCTCGCTCGAGCTCCGCGCTAGCAGCCTGGAGCTGACGCTGCGGACGGAGCTCCCCGGCTACGCCATCGGCGGCGTGGCGGTGGGTGAGAGCACGCAGGCCATTGCCAGCGTGGTGCAATTCACCGCCTCGCGCCTGCCCGAGTCGAAGCCGCGCTATCTGATGGGCGTGGGGTACGCCCACGACATCCTGATGGCGGTCGCCGCGGGCGTGGATCTCTTCGACTGCGTTCTGCCCACGCGCAACGGCCGCAACGGCCTGGTCTTCACCCGGCAGGCGCCGATGCGGCTGCGAAACGCCGTCCACACGGATGATTCCAGGCCCATTGAGAGCGATTGCGACTGCGAATGCTGCTCGGGCGGATTCTCCCGGGCCTACCTCCGACACCTGTTTATGGCGGGGGAAATGCTCGGTCCCACGCTCGCCAGCCTGCACAATATCCGTTTCTACCAGAGGTTCCTGTTAGACATTCGGCGGGCGATCGGTTGTAATGCGTGGTCCTCGCTGAAAGAGGCCTGGCCGTGTCTTACGGTCAGCCCCCCAAGCCCTGACGGAGACGACTCGGAATGACTTTCGCAACCGCACTGCAGAACGATGGACCCGCACTCGCCGGACAAGCCCCTGTCGCCGCGCCAAGCGTCGGCGCCGTGCCGGGCGCTCCGCCCGCCGCCGCCCCCGCGGCGCCCGCCGGAGACATGTTCTGGATCCTCATCCCGGTGCTGGTGATGATGGTGCTCTTCAGCACCCTCAGCGGCCGCAAGCAGAAGAAGGCGCGGGCCAAGATGCTCTCTGAACTCAGGAAGAACGACCGGGTGGTGACCGCGGGCGGCATCATCGGCAGCGTCGTCGAGGTCAAGCCTGACGTGGTGGTGCTGCGCGTCGACGAGGGTCGCGAGACCAAGCTGACCTTCACCCGCGACGCCATCACCAACATTCTCAAGCGCGACTCCAGCGAATCGGACGACGCGACGACGGCGAAATTGAACTGACGAACGACTCGGAACCATTCCGTGAAAGGGTTTGAATGAATCGGCTTGCGCTACAAGTAACGTGTGTTGTCGCCCTCTCCGTGACGCTCTTCTGGAGCATCTGGCCCCTGGACAAGACGCTGCGCCTGGGCAAGGACCTGCGCGGCGGCGTGAGCCTGGTCTATGCGGTCAAGATGCCGCCCACGGCCAAGCCCGAGCAGGTGCTCAAGCAGGTCATTGACGTGCTCAAGCAGCGCGTGAACCCGACCGGCGTGCTCGACATCTCCTTCGTGCCCCAGGGCCGCGACCGCATCGAGGTGGTCATGCCGCTGCCCGGCGCCGAGGTCCGCGCCAAGCAGGTCGCCTTCAAGCAGGCGCTCACCGAACTGGCCAGCCGCAGCGTGATCGACGCCACGGAATTGAACCAGACCCTCGCCGCCGGCGGCGCCGTGCAGCGCTTCGGCGGCACCGATCCCGCATTCAAGGAGAAGATCGCCAAGCTGCAGGCGGCCTACGACCAGGCCAAGTCCGCGCGGAGCGCGCTGGAGGCGGCCACCAAGGGCGGCGGCGACATTTCGGCCGCGGAGACGGCGCTGGCCAAGGCAGAGAACGAGCTTGAGGCCCAGCTGAGCGGCGTGGCCACCAAGGGAATGGGCGAGTCGCGCCTGCTGCGCGTGCTGGCCCTGGACCACACCCCGCGCCCGATGCGCGACGCGCAGGGCGCCATCATGCTGGACGAGAACGGCAAGACCCGGATGGGTCCCAGCGAGCGCGACCGCGGCCTGCAGGCCATCCGCGCCGAGTTCGCCGGTTCGGCGAAGGACCTGGACGCCATGCTGGCGGCCTACGCCGAATACGAGAAGGTGCACACCAGCCTGGACGATCCCGAGGACTTGAAGCGACTCTTCCGCGGCGCCGGCGTGCTGGACTTCCGCATCGCGCTGAAGAACAGCATTCCCGAGGGCGTCAACCCCGAGCAGATGCGCAAGGAGCTCGCCGAGCGCGGCCCCAGCGGCGCCCAGAGCGCCGTCGCCGCGTGGTATCCCATCAACGATCCCAAGCAGTGGGGAGAGACACCGGCCCAGATCGACGCGCTGCTGCGCGACCCCGCCACGTATTTCGCCCAGCGCGACCTGATCGCCGCCAGCTACGACGGCAAGCCCTACATCCTGCTTTCGACGCTTCCCGAGAACATCCTGACCCACTCCAGCGGCGGGCATTCCTGGAGCATGGAGCGCGCCTCGCGCAGCGTGGACGAACTCGGACGCACCAGCGTGGCCTTCCAGCTGGACAAGACCGGCGGCGAGGAGATGGGCCGCCTCACCGGGCCGCACGTCGGCCGCGCCATGGCGGTCATCCTGGACGGCCAGGTCTACACCGCGCCGAATCTGCAGAGCCGCATCACCAGCCACGGGCAGATCACCGGAAGCTTCGATGAAGAGGAAGTGAAGTACCTGATCCGCGTGCTCTCTGCGGGCGCCCTCGAAGGCCAGCTCAGCGCCGAGCCGGTCTCGGTCAGCGTGCTCGGACCCTCGCTGGGATCCGACAATCTGCAGCGCGGCTTGCTGGCGGTGGCCTTGTCCACCCTGGTGCTGGCCGTGGTCAAGATCCTCTACTACCTCGTCGCCGGAGGCATCGCCGACATCTCGCTCATCGTCAACGCACTGGTGATCTTCGGCGTGATGTCCTTCATGGACGCCACCTTCACGCTGCCCGGCCTGGCCGGCGTGGCGCTGAGCATGGCGATCGCGGTGGACGCCAACGTGCTCATCTATGAGCGCATCCGCGAGGAATTGGTGATCAACAAGGAACCGCTGCGCAACGCGGTGCGCCTGGGTTTCCAGCGCGCCTTCGCCGCCATCTTCGACGGCAACATCGCCAATCTGATCATCTGCACCATGCTGATCATGTTCGCCGGCACCGAAGTCAAGGGCTTCGGCGTGACCATGGCCATCGGCGTCTTCGCCACCTTCATCACCGGTCTCTGGGTGACCCGCGTGCTGCTGGCGGTCTGGACCAACTGGATGGGACAGAAGAAACTGCCGATGCTGGCGATCGTCTTCCCGGGCGTGGCGCGGGCGCTTCTGCCCTCGATCGACTGGATCAAGATCCGCGGCGTGCTGGTGGGCGGCGCCTTCGTGGTGGCCGTGGTCTGTCTCTTCGGCATCGTGCACCGCGGTTCCGACATCTTCGAGACGGAGTTCCGCGGCGGCGTCTCGATCACCATGACCACCCGCCTGGCCAAGCCGGGCGAGGCGGCGGACAAGAGCGGCCATCTGCTGCTGTCGCGGGCCGAGGTGGAGCACCGCATCCAGGAGGTCGGCAAGAAGAATGCCGACAACGCCATCCTGAGCGAGTTTGCCGCGGCCACCGCCCTGACCGTTGGCGAGCAGACCGCGGACTTCCGCGCCGCCACCTTCCAGCTCAAGATTCCCAATCCCTCCTCCATCGAGGATGAGAGCAAGATCACATCCACGGTGACCAATGCGGTGGTGAAGGAGTTCGCCAGCGAGATGGACGCGCGGCTGCCCTCCAAGTTCGTCGGTTCCGACGACGCCTCGCATGCCAAGAACACCTTCCCGCTGGAGCGTGACACGATCGGCGCCAGCGTCGGACGCCCGGGCCTGGAGCGTCCGGTCGGCAACTTCCGCGGCGGCGTCGCGGTGGTCATCGACGGCATCGAGCCGCCGGTCACCGTCGAGGATCTGAAGCAGCGCATGACGCGTCTGCGCAACCAGCCGGACTTCTCCGAGCAGGCGGGACGCGACAGCGAGGTCATCGGGCTCGATCCCGTGACGCTGCCCGACGGCAAGAGCGGCTTCCGCTCGCTGGTCGTGCTGGTCTCCGATCCCTCCATCAATTCGCTCAAGTCGCCCTTCGAGACCTGGGACGCCACACTGGCCGCCACCGAATGGAAGCTCATCTCGACCGCGGTCGGGCAGGGCACCACGCTCGACCAGGTGAGCAGCTTCAGCCCCAGCGTCGCCCGCAATCTCGTCGCCAATGCCACCGTCGCCGTCGCCATCAGCCTGCTGCTCATGCTGGGCTACATCTGGGTGCGCTTCGGCTCCTTCCGCTTCTCCTTCTGCACGGTGCTCTCGCTGGTGCTGAACATGGTCGTCTGCCTGGGCGCGCTGGCCTTCAGCGGCATGATCTCGCGCACCAGCTGGGGAGCGGCGCTGGGGATCAGCGATTTCCGCATCGACCTGAACGTGGTGGCCGGACTGCTGACCGTGCTGGGCTACGGCCTCAACGACGCGGTGGTCATCCTCGACCGAATCCGCGAAAATCGCGGCAAGGCGCACTACGCCACCCGCACCGTGGTGAACTCCAGCATCAACCAGAGCTTCGGCCGAACCGTGCTCACCGGGGGCAACTCGCTGGCCACCGCGCTCATCCTCTATGAACTCGGCGGCGCCGGACTCAAGCCCTTCGGTTACGTCTACTTCGTCGGAGTGCTGGTCAGCACCTTCTCCAGCGTGGCCATCGCGGCGACGCTGGTCTACGTCAAGAATGAGGATCCCACCGCACAGGCAAAGGCGGAATCGGATTTGCGCACGGGCTCGAAGGCCCTTCCCGCGTGAGTGTGATTCCGGAACACCATGAATAAATCCCTCCGAGTTTTGATCGCCGTCGTCGTCCTCGCCTTCGCCGCCGCGGGCCTCTACTACGCGTGGTTCGCCCCGGCCAAGCCCGCGCTGGAGAAGATCGATCTGCAGAAGCAGGCAGGGCCCAAGGTCGCCATCGACCAGGGCAAGCCGCTGGAGGATGTGGGCAGGCCTTCGACTGCCGCCCCGGCTCCGGTCTCGGTGCCATCGACGGTGCCTGCGACGGCGACCCCTCCCGAGGCCGCCTTCACCGCCACGCCTCCCTCGAACATTCCGCCGGGGTTCAAGGTCGATGATCGACCCATGCAGCCCTTGCCCAGCACGCTGCCCGGTTTTGTTCCGGCGCAGACCACCGGCGCGGCGCCCAATGGAACGACCGCGCCTGCCAGCGGCGCTTCGACGCCGCCAACGGGCGCCGGATCCGCGAAGAACTCCGGGACCGCGCCAAATCCCTCAACCATCGCTCCGGTTCCCAACAGCAATCCGGTCGTTCCATCCCCAAGCAACCCCGGCGCCAAGTCGCAGGGGATTCCCGCGACCACTCCGGGAGCACCGCCTGCGGGTGTCACGCCGGTTCCCGCTTCGAAGACGCCCGCAACCAAATCACCTTCCACGGGTGAAACGATCCATGTCGTCGTTGAAGGCGACACGCTCAGCTCCATCGCCCGCAAGTACTGGGACACGGCGCAGGGCTGGGAGAACATCGTCAAGGCCAACCCCGGCGTGAATCCCAACGCCTTGAAGCTGGGCACCAAGCTGGTCATTCCGGCAAAGGATGGCGCCGCCGGCCCCGCGACCAAGAACGCTCCCTCCGCGCCGGCCGCGACGCACACCGGCAAAGTCACCGACTACGAAGTCATCTCCGGCGACACGCTCTCGAAGATTTCCAACAAGGTCTACGGCGATTCGAAGTTCTGGAAGTTGATCTACGAGGCGAACCGCAAGACCATCGGCAATGATCCCGCGGCGTTGACCGAGGGCATGAAGCTGACCATACCGCCCAAGCCGGATGGCGCGACGAAGCCTTCGACCCCTACGACGCCGCCAACGAAGCCGTCCTGAGGTTTTCCCGCAGGCGATTCAAGTCCAGTCCGCCCACCACGACGCTGGTGACCTGCGGGTGGGCCAGGATCCAGGGCAGAGCGATCTTGGGATCGAGCGTTCCGCTGGCCAGCGGCTTCTTCACGAAGATGGCCTTGCCCAGGGAATGCGCCAACGGAAGCAGCGGTAGCAGTTGCAGCGCGTCGGGATGGACCTCCAGCATCACCGCGTCGACCATGGGATGCTTGATGGCGAGCTCGCCGCCCAGGAAGGTCTTGGAGGAGAAGCCCACGTTGCGGACGCGCGACTCCTTCTTCAATTCGTGCAGCGCCTCCACGCAGCCGCTCTCCTGCAGGATCTGTGCGTCGCTTCCATCCGAATGCACGAACACCGCGTCCAGGGCGTCGCAGTTCAGTCGGGCGAAGCTCTCCTCCACGCTCTCCATGACCGCGGCGGGGCTGAAGTCGAAGCGCGAGGCGCCCTCGACGAAGCGCTCGCCGACCTTGGTGGTGACGAAGAGTTCGGCGCGAAGGGTCGGGTCCAGGGTCGCAAAGGCCTTGCCCAGGCGCTCCTCGCTGCTGCCATAGGCGGGGGCGGTGTCGATCAGCCGGACTCCCTCGCGGATCACTTGGTGCACGAAAGCGATGGCTTCGGCCTCGCTCGGAAGCCTGAAGGCAGCGGGGTACTTGGCCCCCTGGTTGCGCCCGATCTTGAAGGCGCCCCATCCGATCACGGGCACCGGACGGTGCAGTCGCGGTGCGGTTCGCGTTGGAATGGAGAGGGCATTCATGGAAGTTCGCTCCATTGCGCATGATCCCAGGGACGGGCAGCAAGCGGGGGCCTTGGCAAGGGCTCGGGCCAGCGAGTTTGCGCATGAACCGACGGAAGCAGGTTGGCCACGATCGACTGTGCGGCAAGAGGGGCCAGCACCAGCTTCACCGGCCAGATCGTGGTGATCCGGCCCGTCGTGCTCGTGAACGCTTTGGGCGGACGCCGCCCATCGCGGGTGTGGGGCTCGGCGCGGGCCACATCGTGGCTGGCGAAGGCGCAGCCGGCGAAGGAGACCGCGGGAAGGCAGCGGGAAATTTCCTCCATCGCATGGTGGCGAAACTGATCCGGGCTCATTCCGGGACCATCCTCGGCGATCTGACCGCCGACATTCCACACCACGCGGGCGCCGATCTCGCCGCCGGATGTTCGTTCCGTCGTGGCGCTGGTCACGGTGATCCTGGTCTTCGCGCCGTCGATGCAATGGCCGAACACCATCGGCAGATCACCGCGAATCAGCGCCTGACGAAGTGGACGCTGCTGCATGGGAGGACCGCTCAGATGCGCCAAGCCGAGCATCTCCTGATTGCCAAGCCCGGCCGTCAAGATGAGGTGCCGCGCCCGAACCCGGATGCCTGGCGAGCCTTGAATCTCGACCTCCACATGGTCAGGGTTCTGCGTGATGCCGGCGACCGCCCCATGGAGAA